>JADGQR010000054.1 GCA_017881685.1 Gemmatimonadaceae bacterium | reverse complement strand
TCCATCTTCTCGGGCGTCCAGAACGGTGACCACACGAGGTTCATCTGCACTTCCTCAACTCCGGGAAGCGATTTGATCTCGCGCTCAGCGTCGCCCATGATCTCGGCACCCGACGGGCATCCCGGCGAAGTGAGAGTCATGTCGACCCTCACGATCGGTCCGTCCACCTGAATTCCGTAGACGAGTCCGAGGTCGAGGATGTTCAGGTTGAGATCGGGATCCTTCACTCTGCGAAGCGCGAGCTTGACCTGATCTTCGCTGACGACGCCCGTCGTCGCGGACGTCTGCTCGGGTGCTTCGATGTCGTCGCTCATACCAAGAAAACTAGCCGCGGTTTTTGGCATGCGAAGTCTTTGAGGACGATTTCTTCACCGACTTCTTCGACGAGCTCGACGAGTGCTTCGCCTTGGAGGCCGAGCTTTTCGTTGAAGATTTGTGAGTCGACGTTGACTTGTGCGCCGACGATGAGCTGTGGGTGGTGTGCTTCACCGAGACGCAGCGCACTCTGCTCCGCTTGCCGCGCGACGTGCGGCTGCGAGCCTTCGTGCAGCGGACAGGCTCAGGCGCTGGACGGCTCCAGCCAAGCTCCTTGTCGGCGCGGAACGCGTCGGGCATCGCCAGAACGGGTGTCGGTCCGTCCATCACGGCGAGCACTGCCGCATCGGAGAGATCGGAGCGAACGTCGGCGATGACTTTCGCCGGACGATCTGCTTTGGCTGCATGCACGCGATTCGTAAGCAGCACGACGAACATCTCGCGATCGGGATCGATCCACATTGACGTTCCCGTGTAGCCGGTGTGTCCGTAGGCGCGCTCGGTGAGGTAACGTCCCGAGCCGTAATCGCCGTCGGCGGTGTCCCAGCCGAGTGCGCGGTGACCTGCCGTGCGACGCGTGAACAGCGCGACGGTCGAATCGCTGATGATCTGGGTGCCGTCATAGCTGCCGCCATTCAGCATCATCTGCGCGAAGACTGACAGATCCGCGGCAGTGCTGAACAGTCCAGCGTGACCGGCGATGCCACCGAGCGCGTAGGCGTTCTCGTCGTGGACTTCGCCCTGAAGCGGATATCCGCGCGGCGGATGAACTTCGGTCGGCGCGACGCGGTAGCGGACCGAATCGGCCGGCCGGTAGAACGTGTCGTGCATGCCGAGCGGTCCGAAGACGCGCTGTTTGAGGAAGACGTCGAGCCGCTGTCCCGACACTGACTCGACGATCATGCCGAGGATGTCGGCGCCGAGGTCGGAGTAGATGTAGCCCGTGTTGGGGGCGTACTCGAGCGGAGTGGAGATGACGAGGTCGCGCGCTTCCTGCGGGCTGTGCGCGATGCGCCACAGATCACGACCTGCCGGAAGTCCCGAGCGGTGCGTGAGAAGGTCGCGAACGGTGACCTGATCCTTCAGGCCTCCGGAGAATGCGGGGACGTATCGGAAGACCGGTGCGTCGAGATCGACTTTCTTCTCGTCGTAGAGCACCATTATGGCCGTCGTGGTTCCGACGACTTTGCTCAGTGACGCGATGTCGTAGATGGTGTTTTCTGCGTCGACTGCCGGGCTGGAGGATTCCCAGGAGAGTTTGCCGAATCCGCGTTCCCAGACGGCGGCGCCTTTGCGTCCGACGACGACGGCGGCTCCAGGGTACCCGCCAGCGGTTATGCCGCGCTGCACGACTCTATCGATTGACTCGAGTCGTGATGCAGACATGCCTACTGCATCAGGCGATTTCGCGGGCAGACCGCCGCCAGTGTTTACAAGCGATAGCGCGGTCACTATAACCTTCAGCAATTTCCAACTCCTTCTATACTGATCACTACTGGCAACTAGCCAGCCAAGTTCCAGAAAAACGGAAACAATTGTCTGGGTAGTTGCCGCGGCACGTTCTACAGGGGTGACGAACCTCTCTATAGAGAGTCACGAAGGTTTGCATACTAGTGTTGTTTTCCTTCGGAGCAAGCTTTTTTTCTCCCATCAGCGACACTGAAGCTGTGAGCTTGAGCCGGAGCTAACTGAGCTCGGAGCCTTTAAAGTCAAAAGAACGGGTGAAAAAGCCATTAGCCCGAGCTTAGTGAGCTTGAGCCTGGAGCCAAACTGCATGACGATACTGCCCTTGAGACTGGCTCCAAGCTCCGGCTGGAAAGCTCAGGCTCTTGGCTTCTTCACCCGAGGAAGTTGACCTTAAAGGCTCAGAGCTTTTAGCTCCGGCTCGCGGCTCTGCCTTACCGGCAACCCCCCCGCAGTTACCCGTGACTAACTTTTAGACGGGATGCAAACCGACCAGCTAGAGCTTCAGCGCGCCATGAAAGGCGATGAAGCGGCGATGAGGGCGCTATGGCTGCGCCACTCGCCGCACATCGATGCCGTTGTCAGCCGCCTTTGCGGGGACCACGACGTCGCGGCTGATATTGCCCAGGAGGTCTGGATTCAGATCTTCAGGGCGCTTCCCGGATACCGGGGAGACTCTCAGTTCGGTACGTGGGCCCATCGAATCGCAGTAAACCGGACGCTCAACGCCCTCCGGAAGATCAAGAGAATCTCGAAAATCGAAACGGAGATCGAGGACGACAGCGCATTCGTCGAAGGCGACAGCGACAGGACGTTCCTCGCGGAATCGATAGAGCAGGCGATGGAACAGCTTTCACCCGGAGCGCGGACGGTGTTCGTGCTCCACGACGTCGAAGGATACACGCACGACGAGATCGGTCATGAGCTCGGCATCACATCGGGCGGATCGAAATCCCAATTGTTCAAGGCACGCGCCAAGCTTCGCCGGCTTCTGGCGCATGTCGTAGACGAATCAACCGCCGGCGTAGGAAGGACTCGTGTTGCCCCTATCTGAAAACGCACTGGACGAACTGGTCGCTCGCGAGCGCGAGCGGGGAGCGCCTCCTCTCACCGACTGGAACACTCTGAGCGCACGATTGCGCGCAGAGGGTCTCATGCAGTCGCCTGCGATAACGTCGCGGTTTGCATCGAGCAGGTGGATGCAGGCCGCAGCGGCTTTCACGCTGGCGATCGGTGGCGCAGCAGTCGGTCGAGCAACTGCGGGCGCGCCGGTCATTCCGGTTACGCAGACAGCTTCCGTATCGGCGAATGCTGTTTCAAATGATGCTCAGTCGATCGCGACTCCGGTTTCCACGACTCAGCAGGACCCAGCCGCGGGTGCCGAGGAGGGCGCGTCACTCGCTTCGGTCGGCGCTCCGTACAAATCGCCTGAAGAAGCGTGGGACGCTCTCAACCGCTCCGGCGCCGAGTACCAGCGCGCGTCGGCGTACCTGTCGTCGACCGGTGCAAGCCAGCCGATGCCGACTGAGCCTGCGCAATACCGAACGAGACTCGCTGCGCTCGACAACGTGATGCAGGAAATGCGGGGCGCGCTCAAGGAGGCTCCGCAGGATCCGGTAATCAATCAGTACTATCGCGCAACAGTTGGTGTGCGCGAGGCAACTCTCCGCCAGCTCGGGACGACGCTTCCGGCCGGCGCGAAGCTAAATCGATTCTAGGAAAAGGATGCAGGTGATGCGACTCACTCGAACATTTTCAATCGGCCTGATTGCCGCGCTGTCCGCGGCGCCCGTCGCGGCGCGCGCGCAGGGACCGCAGTCGAAAGGCTGGGTGGGTGTTGTAATAACGACGGGCATCGGCCAGACGGACCGTGGCGGATCGATGGTCTTCAGTGACTATCCGATCATCGAGTCGATCGAGCCGGGCTCACCGGCTGAGCGCGCGGGACTGATGACCGGCGATGTGATCATCTCTATCAACTCGCAGGATCTGAGAAAGAACCCGGTGCCGCCCAGTGCGATGCTCGAGCCGGGACAGAAGGTAATGTTCCGCTACAAACGCAATGACGTTTTGAAGACGGTCGCGATTCTCGTCGAGCCTCGGCCGGCAGGAAATCCGCAGACTATCGCGTTGTCGCTCATTGGCCCGGCGCCGTCACCCGAGCGAGGTGAAGCATCAGGACCGAATCAGCGCGTGACGATCCGTCGATCCATGCCGCCGATGGTCGAGATCAGCCCTCTCGCAACTCCGACCGGTCGTCCGAGCATCGGTGTTGCTGGTGCACTGCTCACTCAGCTCAACGACGATCTGCGCGACGCGCTCAGCGTGAAGGGAAACGGCGTGTTCGTAATCAACGTCGAGATCGGAACCCCGGCCGGTGAGTCGGGACTCAAGAGCGGCGACGTAATTCTCAAGGCGGACAGGGAATCGGTTTCGAATCCAGGCGAGCTGCTGCGTGTCATGAGAGCAAGTGTCGAGAATGCGGTGCGGCTGCAGATCATCAGGAAACGCAAGCCGCAGGTCGTAACCCTTCGCTGGTAGTTTCAAAAAACCCAGAGAGTCCGGAGTTTTCAGTCGACGGTTGTGAGTATTTGAGTTTTGAGTGCAACCAGACTCAAAACTCAAAACCCAAACACTCCTTCCTGACGACTCCGGACTCTCTGGGTTTGTAGTCAGTCAAGCTTCCGCTCATCGGGCACCAGCGACGCGTGGATTGCCAGCGCGGCAATTGCTCCATCTGACGCCGCCGCAATCGCGAGCTGCGGTCCCGGGACGATGTCTCCCGCCGCGAACACGTTGAGAACCGATGTGCGATAGTGTTCGTCGATCACGATCAGCCCGGCTTCATCGCGCTTGCACTTGAGCTGAGCACCGAGGTCGTCGGCGGGGTACTGGCCGATCGCGAAGAACAGGCGATCGCAGTCGATCTGCATTCCTCCCACGAGAGTGATGCAGCGTATCTCCCGATTCTCGGATGAGACTTTCTCGATCTTCAGCTCGAGCACTGGAATGTTCAGCGCCTTCAGCTTGTCGAGCTGCTTCTGCTCCATGTTCGCGGGCTCGCCGTTAGTGCAGATGACGATACGGTCTGTCCAGGTCGCAAGATTGAAGGCCATGCCCACAGCTTTGCGTCCGGAACCGACGACGATGGTCTCGCAGCCTCGGGTATCATACCCGTCGCAGTCGGGACACACGTGAACAGTCTCGCCGTAACAGTCCGCGAGTCCCGGAATCCGTGGCCAGATGTCCTTGATGCCGATCGCCAGCAGAAGCCTGCGTGATTCGATGGTGTCACCCGACTGAAGCGTCAGCACGAATCGCTCGCTGTTGACGTTCTGCACCTTGTCCACGACGGCCGCTACCAGCGTCGCCCCGAAACGCTCGGCGTCTTCGCGACCGCGCTTCCGGAGGTCCGGAGACTTGATTCCATGTGCCCCGAGGAATCCGTTGATGCCGCGGGTTTCCCAATTGCGAGGATCGCCTGAGTCGATGAGCACGACCGAGTGGAGAAAACGTGCCAGCCAGAGCGCCGCCGAGAGGCCAGCTGGCCCTCCGCCGACGATCGCTACGTCGTAAACAGATTCGGTCTCTTTATCGGGTGAGGTCACGGGCTCGATCGGGTGCAAGAAAAAGTCCGAAAGAGCAGGGTCATCAGTCGAGAAATGCCTCGACCCGGCGGAAGAACTCCTCGGGTGCTTCCCAGAACGGCATGTGCCCCGCGTGCGGGATCAGGGACAGGTGCGAGCCGGGGATCAACTCGCTGATCTGACGCGCGACCGAAACATCGAGGAGATCTTCCTCGCCGTGAACGACGAGGGTCGGAACGCGGATAGTGCTGATCGTCCTGATCCAGTCGTACCCTTCTCGGCGAAGTCGAGCCGCAACGGCGGCACCGGTCGCGCTGTTCGCGCGCGGGGAAGAAAAAATCGCGCCGAACTCGCGGTCGGCGAACCAGGCGGGGTAGAGGGCTGAGGCGTAGTCGCCGTGAGTGGCAATGTCATCGGCGTGAAGGCTTTCGGGATCGAGCCGGGCAAGGGTTTCTCTGCGCTCGCCGGTGAGTCTCTCGAGTGCTCCGGAATGCAGTCGTGACAGCCATTCGCTGGTTGGACCGACAGCGTCGACAATGACCAACTTGTTGACTGCCTGCTGATCGTGGGCCGTCGCGAGCATCGCGATGCCGCCGCCCCACGAATGTCCGAAGACATTCCATCGATCGATGCCGAGTGCTTCGCGGATTGCTGGAATGTCGCCGGCGTCGTGTTCGATGCGCGCAGTTCGCACTCCGGGAGGCTGCTGCGATTTCCCGCGTCCGCGCTGGTCGAAGAAGAAAAGCTGTCTCCTGACCGATAACGGTGCGAGAGCTGGCCAGAGGACGTCGTGACCGAAGTGGAGACCGCCGTTGACGCAGAGGAGCGGCATTGCGCCATCGACTGGAGGGCTGGTGAACACGGCGAAGTCGAGGCCTCTTGCTCTCACTGTTTGTTGCGAGAGGATCGGGGCTTTCTTCTGTTTGCGTCGAAAGGCGAGAAATCGCTCGCGGGCCGAGCCGTGGTGAGAGTCGGGCACGGCGAAAAGTAACTAAGGCTTGAGAAGAACTTTGCCAGATGTCTTTCTCGACTCGAGAAGAGCGTGCGCATCACCGGCCTTGGCGAGAGGAAACGTTCTCTCGATTCGGACTTTCAAATCGCCCGACGCAACGGCGCTCAGAACAGCGGTTGCCCTCATCAGCAGAGCTTCGCGCGTCGCGACGTAGTTATTGAGCGTGGGGCGCGTCATGAACAACGAACCTTTCCTCATGAGGATCAGAGGATCGACCGGAGGAACGGGACCACTCGAGTTACCGAAGAACACGGCCATGCCGAGGGGCTCGAGACAGTCGATGCTTTTTTCCCAGGTCGTCTTGCCGACAGAGTCGTAAACGACTTTCACACCTTTCCCGTTCGTGATCCGACGCACCTCGGCCGCGAAGTCCTGCTTTGTGTAGTCGATGATCTCGCTCGCACCAGCTGCCTTGGCGAGAGCGGCTTTCCCGAGAGTCGATGCCGTGCCGATCACGTGTGCGCCGATACGCGAGGCGATCTGACAGAAGAGGAGCCCAACTCCCCCTGCGGCTGCGTGAATGAGACAGGTGTCGCCGGCTTTCAGGGGATACGTCCATGTTGCGAGATAATGCGCCGTCATTCCCTGGAGCATCACGGCCGCGGCCTGATCAGTCGAAACACCATCGGGAATTTTCACGATACGGTCGATCGGAACTTTCGCGAGCTCGGCGTACGCTTCAGGCACACCTTGCCATGTGACGCGGTCGCCGACTTTGATGGTGGCGGCCGCGCCTGATCCGAGCGCGATGACTGTTCCGGCCGCCTCGCCGCCAGGGGTCATCGGAAGAGGATTCCTGTAGAGGCCGGTGCGCTGATAGACATCGACGAAGTTCACGCCAATCGCTTCGATTTTGACGAGCGCTTCGTTTTCGCCTGCCACGGGGTCAGGTACATCGGCAATTCGCAGAACTTCCGGTCCGCCGAACGTTTCGAATCTGATCGCTCTCATCTGTTGCTCCTTTCCATGATGTCACTGCTCTGTGCAGTGATCTTGTACGAATGCAATCGCGCGCCGTGATCGTAGATCTGCGCGGTAATCATCAGCTCGTCCGCGTCCGTGAACTGGACGAAATGCGCGATCTTCTCTCGCACTTTCTCGGGCGATCCGACAATCGCGTAAGTGAGCGCGTGCTCGAGCTGCGCTTTCTCCGTCGGTGACCAGTAGTCATCCATGCTGTCGACCGGCTGCTGAAGCTGGCCCGGTGTTCCTCGGCGGAGATTGACGAACTGCTGCTGCAGCGATGTGTAAAGTCTCTTCGCTTCAGCGTCGGTATCGGCGGCGATTACGCTCAACCCGAGCATCGCGTGCGGCTTGCCGAGATTCTCGGATGGCTTGAATTGCGTTCGATAGGCATGAAGCGCGTGCATCATGTAATCGGGAGCAAAGTGCGAAGCGAACGCGAACGGCAGGCCAAGCTCTGCCGCGAGCTGTGCGCTGAACATGCTGGAGCCGAGCAGCCAGATGGGGACGTTGAGGCCGGCGCCGGGGACGGCGCGGACTGGCTGACCCGGCGTGACCGGCTTGAAATACGATTGCAGCTCGAGCACGTCCTGCGGAAACGTTTCTGCGCTTTTGTCCGTTCGACGGAGCGCGGCCATCGTAACGCGATCGGTTCCGGGTGCCCGGCCAAGCGCGAGATCGATTCGTCCTGGGTACAGCGACTCGAGCGTTCCGAATTGTTCTGCGATGACCAAAGGAGCGTGATTCGGAAGCATGATGCCGCCGGCGCCGACGCGGATCGTGGAAGTGCCAGCGGCGATGTGCGAGATGACGACGGCAGTTGCGGCGCTCGCGATGCCCGGCATTCCGTGATGTTCTGCCATCCAGTAGCGGTGATATCCCCAGCTTTCCGCGTGTCGCGCGAGGTCGAGCGAATTTCGGAACGCGTCGGCGGCGGTCTCCCCCTGTTTGATTGGAGCGAGGTCGAGTACTGAAAAGGCTAACGGTGCGGGCAATGGAGTATTCTTCTGTTTGGGGAAAGGCGTTACCCGGTGTCCGGTACCGGGTGAACCGGTATCCGGTGCAGCCGTCAGCCGTCAGCACTCTGCAATCAGCGTTCTATTTATCAGTGTCCCGGGCCTGCAGGCGCGCGACATCGGCAAGAGTGTCGATGTCCGTTGAGGCTTCGGGGAGTGGGATTTCCTTCACCGCATCCATGTGCGCGCGCAGCCAGCGGCCCGCACCTTCGTCTCCGCTAAGCTGAATCAGGCGATCGAAATATTCTTTTCCGAAAATCGCCGGCACACCGACAATTCCATCGTACGACGCGGCGACGATGCGGTGATCCGCATCGAACGCCATCAGCAGTTTCTCGAGACTCCCGACTTCGATCAACGGCTGATCGGTTGTTAGAACCAGTGCGCCGTCGACGCCCATCGAGGAAGCTGCGAGCAGGCCGGTGCCAAGCGACGACGCGAGACCCTCGCGCCATCCGCGATTCACGACGACGGTCAGACTTTCGACACCGCGCACGGCCTCGCTGACTTTCGCGGAAAAAGCGCCGACGACAACAATTATCGCATCAGCGCCAGCGCGTCTTGCCGCGAGTGCGGCTCGGAGAACGAGCGGCTGTCCATCGTATTGAATCAGCTGCTTCGGACGGCCCATCCTGCTCGACGAGCCTGCCGCCAGAATCACAGCGGCCACTCGCGCGACCGGCAGTCTCTGGCTCAGTCGACCCTCGCGTTTGCCGATCGCCCTGAAGGCTCATGAAGAGAAGTTGTGCGATCACGCAGATGACCGCCCTCGCGTCGGTGCGCGACAGCAGACACCTCCGCGACAATCGCAAGTGCAATTGCGTCGGGGCCATCGCCTCCGACGTCGAGGCCGATCGGTCCAAAGACGGTGTCCTTGCTTCTCGCATTCACCTTATCCCCCGCTGCCGCGATCTCGCCGAACATTGTCTCCGTGCGTGCACGTGGTCCGAGAATGCCGATGTACGCAACGCCGCTGTTGAGAAGCGAGCGAACGTACTCGAGGTCGCGAGCGTAATGGTGTGACATGACGACCGCCGCAGTGTGAGACGTCAGCGCGACTGAATCGCCGAGTCGGAGAGAATCAGCGCATTCGACGACGGTCGCTCCAGGAAATCTCTCGACGGGAGCGTGAACGACTGGACGATGATCGACGACAATCACTTCCCACCCGAGCTGACTCGCGAAATTGACGAGTGGTACAGCATCAGGACCGCTTCCGCAGATCACGAGGCGAACGGCCGGATTCACAACCTCGAATGCGACCCGCACGTCGCCGGAATCCGAAACCAATCCGCGTCTTCCTGCTGCCAGAGCATCGTCCCGGTGTGATTTGATGAGATCGAGAATCTCTCCGCTGCCCCAGTCGCCGCTCGTCTCCATCGCACCGCTCGTGATCAGAGCATGTGCGCCAACGGCCGGCGTACCTGGCCTCCCCGATTCGACGTTCATTACTGTCGCGAGAACCGAGGGCGCGTCACTTCCGAAAGCGCGACGAAGCAGATCTCCTACCTCCCGCGACTGATTCGCGTCGAGCGGCTCGAGCAGCACGTCGATCAAGCCGTTGCAGCCGAGCCCAAGTCCCCATGCGGCGTCGTCATCGGCGCGGGTGTCGTACGTCACCACCTTGGCCTTTCCTTCCTCGTGGACCTTCCGCGCGTGCTCGGCCAGGTCCGATTCGAGACAACCGCCACTGACGATCCCAACCGTCGAGCCATCGACGCGCACCACCATTCTCGCGCCGACGCCGCCGTAACTCGATCCGGTGACGCGCACGACCGTGGCGAGGACGACAGAATCTCCAGCAGTCGATGCCGAGGAGAGAGCGTCCACGATCGCGCGATTAGTCGTCATGCGTGAAGAATAACCAGTTGCCGCACCTGAAGTGCGAGCCCATTTTGTCGGATTGGCCCGTGCAGCGGCGAATCGACAAATCGAGGCGTGATCGAATGGCAGCAGTAGGAAACAGCGTTGCCCGTAAAGACGGCATCGGCAAGGCGACAGGAGCCGCGCGTTATGCAGACGATATCGTCTTTCCGGACATGCTTCACGGACGGACGATTCGATCGACGGTGCCCCGCGGCAGGATCAAGTCGATCAAGTACGATTTCGATACGACCGGCTTCACAATTGTCGATTATCGCGACGTGCCCTCAAAGAACGCGGTGGACCTCATGTCTCAGGACCAGCCATTCCTGGCCGAGAAAGAGGTGAGGCACATGGCGGAGCCGATCGTTCTGCTGGCGCACGAAAACAAGGAGACGCTCAACGCCGCGAATGTCGTAATCGAATACGAGGAAGAAGAGCCTCTGTTCGATCGTGAGAAATCGGACCTCGTCTTCAAGTCGATCGACATCATCAAGGGCGACGTAACCAACGCGTTCACTCGTGATGACATCGTAGTCGTTGAAGGCACGTATACGACCGGACATCAGGAGCATGTCTACATCGAACCGAATGGCGTGATCGCGGTGCCTGAAGGCGACGGCATGGCGATTTACGGTTCCATGCAGTGCCCGTTCTACGTCATCAAGGCGCTTCGTTGTCTCCTCGGATCAGCGCATCCGAATGTTCGGGTGATTCAAACCGAGACCGGCGGCGGATTCGGTGGAAAGGAAGAGTATCCGTCGATGATTTCCGGACACGCCGTACTTCTTGCGCTGAAATCCGGATGTCCGGTGAAGATCGTCTACGATCGCGAAGAGGACATGGTGGCGACCACAAAGCGTCATCCATCGAGAGTTCGTCATCGCACTGCTGTGACTCGCGATGGACATCTCGTCGCGATGGACGTGGATGTTCTCATGGACGGTGGAGCTTACGTCACACTCAGCCCGACGGTTCTCTCGCGCGGATGCATTCACGCCGCGGGTCCTTATGTGTGCGACAACATTCGCATCCAGGGACGAACGGTCTTTACCAACACTCCGCCGAACGGCGCATTCCGCGGCTTCGGCGCTCCGCAAACCGAATTCGCCGTTGAAGTTCACATGGAGCGAATCGCCGAAGCACTTGGCATGGATTCGATCGAGCTGCGACGTATCAATGCGCTGAAGCCCGGTGACATTACAGCGACGGGACAGACGCTTCGCGATGATTGCAGCGCTCACATGGTTCTCGACGAGGCAGTTCGACGCACTGACTTCGTGAAGAAGCGCGAGCAATGGAAAGGAACGAATCGCGCGATCGGTTTGTCACTCTTCTACCACGGTGCGGGGTTCACCGGCGCAGGCGAGCGCAATCTCAAATCCAGGGCACGTCTCGAGCTTACGCCAACGGGAGTGCGGATCGCGGTGGGAAGTACCGAGATCGGGCAGGGAACACGAACGATGCACGCGCAGATTGTTACTGACGCGCTTGGCATTCCTTACGAGACGATCGAAGTCGCGCAGCCGGACACATCGAAGGTCGCCGACAGCGGACCGACCGTAGCGTCGCGCACATGCATGGTCGTCGGCAAGATTCTCGAAGACTGCGCGCACGAGATGAAAGAGAAGCTCGGCAAATTGTCGCCGGCCGAGTATTACGCGAAGAACGGCGAGATGACTGTTGAGCGAACGTATGAGCCGCCTGACTGGATCCAGTGGGACGATTCCCTTTACCGCGGAGACGCTTACGCGACTTACGGCTGGGGATGCGATGTCGTCGAGCTCGCATTTGATCCCGATACGTACGAAGTGAAGCCGATCAGGATCACCGCAGTTCAGGAATTTGGCCGGCCAATTCACCCCGCCCTTGCACGCGGACAGATCGAAGGCGGAACTGCGCAGGGGCTCGGCTACGCGCTTCTCGAGCGCGTCGTAATGCGCAACGGCGCGATGGCAAATGGACAACTGACCAACTACGTGATTCCAACGACGCTCGATATGCCTGAAGTCGATGTTGTGATGATGGAGAATCCTTATCCGGGCGGACCCTTCGGCGCGAAAGGATTGGGAGAGCTTCCGATGGACGGTCCTGCTCCCGCTGTCGTGAATGCTCTTCGGCAGATGGGCATGGATGTGCGCGACATTCCCGCGACGCCCGAGCATCTCTCCAACTGCGCGGTCGCCTGATGCAATTCACTCTCAATGGAAAGTCGAAGGAAATCTCCGGCAACCCTGCGGCGCGGCTGATCGACGTTCTGCGCGAAGAGTGTCTGATGACCGGAGTGAAGGAAGGCTGCGGTGAAGGAGAGTGCGGCGCGTGCACGGTGCTCATCGACGGAGAGCCGGTTTGCTCGTGCATCATTCCCGCCGGCCAGGTCGAAGGCGCCGATGTGGTCACCATCGAAGGACTCGGCGGGAATCATCCGCTTCAAGAACTCATGATGAATGAGGTCGGTGCGCAATGCGGCATCTGCACACCGGGAATGATCATGGCTGCGACGAAGCTCGGTGACGCTCCGACGCTGGAGGAAGTAAAGACCGCGCTTGCCGGAAATCTCTGCCGCTGCACCGGCTACTCCGCGATCTATCGCGCAGTGATGAAGTGGAAGGGAATGCCCGAGCCCGAGAACGGCGATAAGCTGGTGATTCTCGAATGAAGACAGCGATGTCGGAGATCGATCTCCGGAAAGCGACCTCGCTCGACGAAGCGCTGACGATCCTCCGCGACGAAAAGCGGATGCCCGTTGCCGGTGCGACTGACGTATACGTGGCGGCAAACTTCGGGACGCTTGGACCTCGCCAGCTTCTCGACATCTGGGCGTTGGACGAGCTGCGCACGATTGTGAAGCGCGACGATACTCTCGTGATTGGTGCGTTGACGAGCTACACGTCGCTCATCCAGTCGCATCTCGTCGCGGAGCATGT
>JADGQR010000053.1 GCA_017881685.1 Gemmatimonadaceae bacterium | reverse complement strand
ACGATGCACGGCGTCGCTCATACGTCTCAGATTCCGCTCAAGAATTCCCTTGTCGAGAACGAGACAGGGAGTGGGAAGATCCTCTAGTTGCACTCTTACCCCGCTACGTTCACCCTCTCCGGATACAGGATCAGCTGGATCCGATGACGCGCTTCGATAATGTGAGCGCGCGTCTGCGCGTCGGCTGCACGCGACTGAGCAGAACGTAGCTGCGAATCGAGCTCCATCAAATCGGCGCGCATCAGTGCGCGCGCCTGATCTGCCGGAGGTGCCTGCATAAAGGCAAACGCCGCCGGGATGTTTGGATTCGGCGTGACCGGTGCCGGATTGATCTTGGCGCCGAGCTGCGAGATGTATTCGTATTGGAGATTCTGCCTGAACGCGTCGATCCGCACGGTCGGGCTCGACAGCTCGCTCCAGATACCGCGATGCAGATCGCTCAGCATCTGGTCGACTGTGTACGCGTCCTTTGATCCCATCGCCCCGAACTCGACCATTCGATTCAGTCGGGTGTTGCCGAATAAAGCCGAGAGCACGCCGGCCTGAGCGGTGCGAATTCTTGCCATCGCACCGTCGGGCTCGATGCGGCGAAGAATTGCCGGATCGAGGAAGAACGTCGGTGTCGCAAAGACGTTCTCATTGAGGAACGCGATCGCGCCACGCTGACGCTCGCGAGGAAGCGGAGCGAAACGGATGCCAGGCTGACTTCCGTATTTCTCCTGCGATGTGGTGCCACCAACAACGTTGGCGACGTGACCCATCTCTCTGCGCCACTGCGAAACGAGACGGCCATACATCTCGTCGAGATCGCTGTTGTCTTCAGTCGGCTTTGTCGTCGCCGTCATGAGCATCGGAACGATTCGCTTGATGTTCTTCAATCCCGCTGTTGTCGACTTGACTGCATCGGCATCACCGACTGCTTCAGTCTCATCTCCAGCGTCGGAGCCTTTCGCTCCCGACGTCGAGAACCTGAACCATGGAACGGTGTCCTGCTGGCGTGCCCATTGATCGAGTGTTGCACGCTCTGCTTCAGGCGAAGTCGCACCGGGAATCGGCGTATATCCCCACATTGTCGCGAAGCGATCGTAGGTCCCGACTCTCGGAATCAGATCGTTCAGCGCGATGTGGTCTTCCGGCTGAGCGACGTAGTTGAAGCGCGCGTAGTCCATGATCGACGGCGAGTGACCCATCTTCGCGACCCACGTTGCGCTTCGAACGCTGTCCGCCGGGTACATCGAGCTCGCCTTCATGTTGTGCTGGAAGCCGAGTGTGTGTCCGACTTCGTGTGCGACGACGAACTGGAGGAGCCTTCCCATCAGCGAATCCGGGAAGGGCAGCGTCCGCACGCGCGGATCAAGCGGAGCAACCTGAGTGAAGTACCAGTCGCGCTGAAGGTTGAGAATATTGTGAAACATTCTCACGGACCCGTTGAGGATCTCTCCCGTGCGCGGGTCATGCACGTGCGGGCCGACAGAGTTTTCGACCGTTGAAGGCAGCCAGCGCACGACAGTGTGTCTGACGTCTTCAGCCGACCAGTCCGGATCTTCCGCAGCGGTCGGTGCATCTTTCGCGACGATTGCGTTCTTGAACCCTGCCGCCTCGAATGCAGGCTGCCATTCCTCGATTCCCGCCTTGATGTACGGCACCCACTTCTTCGGCGTCGCGGGATCCACGTAGTACACGATCGGCTTCACCGGCTCAGACAATGCTGCACTCGGATCCTTCTTCTCGAGGCGGTAGCGCGTGATGTACTGCCGTTCGACTGAGCGCTGCTCATCCGAACCGAAATCGACCTGGCTCGTGGAGAAATATCCGACGCGCTCATCGAAATAGCGCGGCATCATTGGATGATCGGGAAGGTGCACCATGCTCCAGTGCGCGACCACGCTTTGCGCGGGCGCTGGACCCCGGCGCTGCCCAGCAGGTTGTCCTGGACCGCCCTGAGGAGGAGGCGGTGTTGCCGTTTGAGTCGCCTCGACTTCGACGTTCTCCGGAAACGCGACGGCGCGCTCGATGTAAGACCGCTTCTCGTCAACCGATCCGGTCGATGTCGCAAACTCCGGCACGCCTGTCGTGTAGAGCTTGGTAACGTCGATGACCGCGGCGCTGTCCGGACCATAGGCCTCGACGGGAAAGATTGCTATGACTGTCGGGTTGTTCGAGTTGAGAACAGCATTGCCCACAGGCTGCGTGGTGTCAGCCTTCACGGCAAACGAAGTGCCTCGCAGAATGACCCGGTTGCCTGAACGATCCCAGCGCAATGTGTGCTCGGTGAACTGGTCTCCGCCGTATCCATCGAAATCACCTGGATTCGGTGCCGATGAGTGGAAGCGGCCCACAAGGAGCATGTCCTTGTTCAGCTCCTTCGATGGAATCTCGAAGTAGAGCTTCTCGCCGACGATATGCGTCTTGAACATGCCGGAGCGTGTCTTCGCATCCTTCGTGATCACTCTTGGATACGGCTTCGGCCCTGTCGACGCGGCTCTCGCTGAATCAGTCGCACCGCCAGCCGGACCGGCGCCGTTGACTGTCTGTGAAGAAATGCGCGTGCCGGCCGGCGCCGGAGCGGGCGGCGTGTACGCCGGATGTGCGCAGGCAATTGCGCCGGCGAGCGCAATGCCGGCACCTGCCATCTTCCTTGCCTTCATGGGGGCGTCCTCGTTATCGGTGAATGGCTATTTGACTGCGCGGCCGACGGTCCACGGAACTCCCGCAGCGTCGAGTGCCTTGTCAAGCGCTGGTACGCGCGTCGTGAGCAACGTGTTGAGACGGGCCGCTTCGCGAGCCAGATCCCTCATCGCCGAATCCAGCGTTTCGCGCTGGAGCTGCGTCGGCGGCGAAGAGACATCGCCAACCTCGTTTGCAACCTGGTTGACGCGCTCCTGAATCGACGGCTTGTACTTGTTCTTGTCGTCCGCATCGGCCGGCGGACCACCTTGCTCGCCGCGCACACTCTTCAGTATCGAATCGATCTCTCTGTCGACCGAGTTCACCTGTCTCGAGAGACTATCCGATGCTGAAACGTTCTTGAGCGCAGCTTTGACTTCGGTCATCTGCTCCTTTATCAGCTCAGCCGACCGAACCACTGCCTGAACTCTCGCCTGCTGTTCCGCGGCCGAAACCCTGAATGCGTAAAGAGCCTGGTACTCGGCAGGGGTCAACGATACGAGCGGATCAGCTGTTACCACCACCGGGGTTTCCACTGAGGACGCCATCACGCTGTCACCTCTGCCGGCAAGCGTCAGACGTGCGACGTACCGTCCAGGAAGAACGAACGCTCCCTGCGGCTGGCCACCACGACGACCGGCCTGGGGAGTCGGATTGTAGTACGGAGCGGCGAGTCTCAAATCCCACGTCGCGCGATGCATTCCCATCTTCGAGTTGACCGTCAGATCGCGAATCTTCTTTCCTGTCGAATCGAAGATCGCCAGCGTGAGCGCACGTCCCTTAGGCAGGCTGTCCTTCACGTAGTACGTCAGCGTCGATCCGAACGGCGGATTCGGCGCACTGAACGAGCGCTCACCCAACGAACCGGCACCGCGAAGACCACCCGGAATCGAGCTGTTGTAGTTGAACAGCGTCACCGACTTCACCGGGAACAGGTAGAACTTCCCTGCACGCTCGGCGTCAGCGAGCTTCTCGAGCGGCGTGATATCGTCGATGATGAAGATTCCGCGGCCGTGCGTACCAATCACAAGATCATTCTCACGCGGATGAATCTTGATATCGTGGACGGCGACCGTCGGAAGATTGTACTGGAGCTTCGACCAGCTCGCGCCGCCATTCTGCGAGAAGAATGCACCGACCTCATTCCCGATGAAGAGAAGATTTCCGGCGCGTGGATGCTCGCGAATCACCTGCACCGACGACATCGGAAGGTTCGACTTGATGGACGTCCACGTCCTGCCGTAGTCGGTGCTCTTCAGAACGTAGGCATTGAAGTCGTTGCTGCGATGCCCGTCGAACGTCGCGTAGACAGTACCTTCATCGTGGCTCGATGCAACCACTCGGCTCACGTAAGTCATGTCAGGGACGCCGGGGAACTTGTCGTATTTGGTCCACGTCGCGCCGCCGTCGCGCGACACCTGAATCAATCCGTCATCGGTTCCGACGTAGAGCAGTCCCTTCTTGATCGGTGACTCGTCGATCGTGCTGATGTTGCCGAAGTCAGCCGTACCGGCATGACGCGCCACGGCAGTCTCGGGCCACGTCTTTCCCATCAGCGGCAACTTCTCGCGATCGAGATGGCGCGTGAGATCGCCGCCGAGCTGCTCCCAGCTGTCGCCGCGATATGGGCTCTTGAAGAGATACTGCGCGCCGAAGTACACACTGTTGTGGTCGTGCGGCGAGATGAGAATCGGAACGCTCCAGTTCCAGCGAAGATTCTCCTCGCCGTACTTGGGCGCCGGTTGGATGCTCTTCTGCTCACCCGTCTTCACGTCATAGCGAATGATTCCGCCATTCTGTGATTCGGCATACACAACGTTGGGATCCGTTGGATCCACAGCCGAGTAGAACCCGTCGCCTCCGACTGTGACGTACCAGTCGCCGCTCGTGATTCCCTGTCGATTACGAGTCTGGCTCGGACCTGCCCAGCTGTTGTTGTCCTGAAGACCGCCGTACACATAATAGAAGGGCAGTCTGTTATCGAGGTCGATCGCGTAGTACTGGGCGATCGGGAGATTCGTTACGAAGTCCATTGTCTGACCGCGATCGTGCGTGATGTACACACCACCGTCGTTGCCTACGATGAAGTGGTCAGGATCCGTGGGATCGATCCACATCGCGTGGTAGTCGACGTGCGCGGATTGAGCGATCGGATGTGACGTTGCTCCGCCGTCTTCCGAGACGAAGATCGGTACGCCGAGCAGGTAAACACGATCCGGATTCTTCGGATCGACGCGAATCTGGCTCATGTACCACGGGTACTCGAAGAACGTGCCTGTCTTCTTCCAGCTCGCACCATAATCATCGGAGCGATAGATCTCCGGCGTTTTCGTTTCGAGCGTCGCGTAAACAGTGCGCGGCTGCGAGCGGCTCACGTCGAGTCCGATGCGGCCGATGTCGCCAGTCGGAAGACCTTCTGTCTGCTTCGTCCACGTGTCGCCGCCGTCGATCGACTTGTAGATGCCGCTCTCCGGTCCACCGCCGACGAAGCTGTATGCCTTGCGCTGTCTCTGGAATGCGGCCGCGTACATGATGTTCGGATCGGTCGGATCCATGATCACGTCCGTCACGCCAGTGTGCGGGCTGATCGTCAGCACTGCTTTCCACGTCTTTCCGCCATCTACGGTTTTGAAGAGACCGCGCTCGCCACCGTCAGCCCAGAGGGGGCCAACGGCCGCGACAAAGACAATATTCGGATTGGTGGGATGGATGACGATTCGGCCGATGTGCTGCGATGTCTTGAGACCCATGTTCGTCCAGGTCTTGCCGCCGTTCTCGGACTTGTAGACCCCATCGCCCCATGAGGAGCTGCGCTGGTTGTTCGCCTCGCCCGTTCCAACCCAGACGATTTCCGGATTCGAAGGCGCGAGCGCGATGTCACCGATCGATGCTGTCGTCTGCTTGTCGAAGACCGGCTCCCACGTGGTGCCGGAATTGACGGACTTCCAGACGCCACCCGAAGCGGCCGCTGCATAGAGCAACGTTCCCGGATGCCCGCCAATTCTGGAATCCGGGCCTTCCGCTACCGCGAGGTCGACAACTCGCCCACTTGTAACTGCCGGTCCGATCGGACGCCAGGCAAACTCCTGCAGCATCGACGAATCGTAGGCTGCTGCATTAACAGCAATCTTGGGAGCCTGTCTTTCAGTGCCCGTCTTGGGCTTTTGAGCGATTGCGGAAGAGTTGGCGGTGAGTAGGCACGCTGCGGCAAGCAGGAGTGAGCGCCTGATCGAACTGACACGAGCTGTGTACATATGTGATGGACAGGGCGAGGGATAAGATTCGAGACGTGAAATGTTAACATTAGGAATACCGTCTCCGTCAGAGGAAGCGTCTCGACCCGTCTTCTGTGATCAGGAAGGTGTTCCCCTTGCCGCGTTCTCGGATTGATTTGCCGCGAGGGTCGCCCCGGTTCACTGGCACTCGTCTGGGCGCAGCATCATCTGCGTCGAAAAGCAGGTTCAGAGGTCGCTGAGAACTACGGGAAATAAAGTTTGACTGTCTGTCATCCGCAGCGAATTCGAGGGATAAATGGCTACTCTCACCCGAGAGGTTTAACCATTTTCCTTTTCCTGTTTTCATAAGTTTTCTCAGCGCACTCTGAGCATGCTATTCGACGGAAATGATGCATCACCCAGACGAGTGCCAGTGAGCCGGGACGACCCTCGCGGCAAATCACAGCTTTCTAGAGCCACCGAGATGACGCATTAATGCATGACGTGATTCTCACCAAACCAGCCGCCCCTGTCAGACTTCCGAGATTCAAAAGGAAAGGCCGCCAACCGGATGGCTTCCCGGCCGGGCCAGCGCCCCGATACCCGGGACAGTTCATCAGAGAGATGGCCCGCAACCCTCTCGGGCCGATGCTCGCCATGCACAACGAATACGGCGACATCGTTCATTACAAGATCGGACCACAACACCTCTACCTCTTCAACGATCCCGATCTCATTCGCGACGTACTCGTCACAAACCAGAAGAACTTCACAAAGAGCCGGGGCCTCGAGCGCGCACGCCGGCTGCTCGGCAACGGGCTTCTGACGAGCGAGGGAGATTTTCATCTTCGCCAGAGACGGCTCGTGCAGCCCGCGTTTCATAGACAGAGAGTCGCCTCGTACGCGACGACGATGACAGCGTATGCCGATCGCACCCGATCGGCATGGAAAGACGGAACGACGGTCGACATGCATGTCGAGATGATGCGGCTGACTCTCGCGATCGTCGCAAAAACGCTGTTCGATGCGGACGTTGACGACGAGGCAGCAGAAATCGGCGAAGCTCTCACTGCAGCGTTCGAGTCGTTCAACTTTGGAATTCTTCCCTTTACGGAGCTGCTCGAGAAGCTGCCGCTGCCGCACGTGCGGAGATTCAACGCAGCACGTGATCGCCTCGACCGGACCGTCTATCGCATCATCGACGAACGCCGGGCAAGCAACGACGACCGCGGCGATCTCCTGTCGATGCTGTTGATGGCGACAGACACGGAAGGCGACGGCAAAGGCATGAGCGACACTCAGCTTCGAGATGAAGCGCTCACGATTTTCCTCGCCGGGCATGAGACGACTGCAAATGCCCTGACGTGGACGTGGTATCTGCTGTCGCAGCATCCGGAAGTCGAAGCCCGCCTGCACAGCGAAATCGACACTGCGCTCAACGGACGTGAGCCTGAATTCGACGATCTGCCCGCCCTGTCCTACACGAGAATGGTGCTGTCCGAGTCGATGAGGCTATATCCGCCAGCGTGGGCGATCGGACGGCGGGCGATCGAGCCATTCGAAGCGCGAGGTTACACGATTCCTGCTCGGTCAGTCGTGCTCATGAGCCAGTACATCACTCATCGTGATCCGCGCTTCTTCCCTGATCCCGAACGGTTCGATCCGGAGCGATGGACTCCCGAAGCACAGGCAGCGCGTCCGAAGTTCTCCTACTTCCCGTTTGGTGGCGGAACACGGGTCTGCATCGGCGAGCAGTTCGCGTGGATGGAGGGAATACTGCTTATCGCTACGCTTGCTCAACGTTGGAAGATGCGTCTATCGCCGGGGCACACCGTCGATATCCAGCCGCTGATCACGCTGAGGCCGAAGCACGGAATGAAGATGGAGCTGTATCGCAGGTAGCCCCGCGGGCTTCACCCCGTGCCATCACTCCTCGAAGCACCCCTACTTCAGCTTACTCTGGATCGACTGAGCGTTGTCGAGGTGTGCCTGAATTGCCGGCGCTGCCTTCTGGATGAAGTTCTTGAGCTCCGGATTCTGCGCCGCGCTCATCGCTGTAGTGGCGGTTTCGAGAACGGCCTTGTGATAGGTCACTTCGTTGTCGATGTAAGCCTTGTCGAAGTCTTTTCCCTTCGTTGCGCCGTTGTAGAGAGACATCGTCTTGTCCATCTGCGCCTTGCTGTCGTCATTCGCCGGCGCTTCAGGTGTGACGCCGAGCTTCTTGGCGAGAGCCTGACCGTCTGCACGCAGCTTGTGGTGGTCACGCATCATCTCTTTTCCGAAAGCGCGGACGTCTGCACTGGTGCCTTTCGTTGCTGCGATCGCCCCACCGGCACTGTCGAGCTCATTCGCGTGGTCGAGAATGTAGACGATATTCGCGTCAGTTAGTGCCGGAGCGGGAGCAGGCGCTGCGACCATCCCTGTATCGGCGGCCTTCATCGATGTGTCGGTCGTCGCTGCCATGCCGGTATCGGTATTGCCAGCATCCTTTTTCTTGCACGCACCGAGTGCGAGCACCGCGCCGGCAGCCAGTGCCAAACAGGCGCGGTTCGTGTGAAGCTTGAACATTGCTACCCCCAGAAAGGTTCGGATGAGGAAGTCGGCGAGGATCGACCCTCCTCAGCCCTGATCAGGGCGCAAATTGCACGCCCGCAACCCCATACTGGATCAGCCGGTCATTGGGGAAATCGATGGCCGGACGGATGGCACAGACCGAAGAGGACATATGTTCTCAAGAAATTCGTGCGCATCTCGGTGTTAACCCTTAACATATTGGCCGGCCGATCGTCAAATCCGGCGGACAGGGGACAACACTTCAGGAGGCTGAATGCGCTGGACTGCTTTCGTAATGATTGCCGCGCTTGGACTTGCGGCATGCTCCACTGAGACGACCGCACCCACGGTCTCTGACCTGACAATCGACGCCGGCGCTTTCGGAACTGCCCTCACGGTGACTGGCGGATATGAGCCAGAGCTCTATCAGACCCGGCTCACGAACGGACTTCCCGACAGTATCAAGCTTTCGTCCGATCAACAGGCGAAGATCAAAGCCCTCATCGACGCATTCAATACGTCCACAAAGGCAGATCACGATTCGCTGAGCGTGCTGCTCAGAAAAGCGCACGACGCCGCAAAGACGAGAGGAAACTCCGACGCTCTATCAAAAATTCTCGCCGACGGAGCAGCGATCAGCGCCCGCCTCGCAGCGGCTGAAGCAAAACTGAAAGCCGATATCGATGCAGTGCTCACGCCGGAACAGCTCGCGTGGCTCGCATCGCATGAGCCGAAAAACTGCAAGCCGGGCAAGTTCGCCCCTCTGAGCGATGCGCAGAAAGCACAAATCAAAGCACTCGAAGCCGCGTTCCAGACGAACAACAAAGCCGATCTGGATGCGGTGAAAGCAGCCCTCGATTCGGCGAAAGGAAAAACAAAGGCTGAGCGCGACGCGATTCTCGCACCGGTAGCACCCGCTATGGCTCGGCTCGAAGCAGCACGCAAAGCATTGAAAGAAGCAATCACCGCCGTGCTGACCGCCGATCAGAAGGCGTCAGGTTGCTTCCCACTCGGCTGACGCAATAACGCCGGGGATGCAGAAGGGCGGCTGAGAAATCAGCCGCCCTTCTGCATTCTGGCAGTCGATCATCCAGCGAAGTATGTTCGCATTTCCCCATCCGCTGACATACATGCGACACGCAGGATCCCGACATTCACAGTTGATCCGACTGATTCCTCGCGCCGTGCTTCTCGCCGCGGTTGTCGGATGCACCAACGCCACTTCAGCGCAGGTTCCTGCGCCAGCGCTCGCTCCTGTCCGCGCCGACACAGCCAGGCTGCGTCACACGCTGGATTCGCTGGTCGACGCTCATCACGGAACCATTGGATACAGCATCATCGACATCGAGAACGGTGTCCGCATGAGCCGCCGGGGCGATGAAACATTTCCAACCGCGAGCCTCATCAAGGTTCCTATTCTCGTCACCGTCTACGACCTGGTCGCGAAAGGCAGGCTTTCACTCTCCGACCCGCTGACTGTACTCAAGATCGATCAGGTACCGGGCTCAGGTGTGCTTCAGTACATGCACAACGGAATGTCGCTAAGCGTCGAAGACGCGGCGTGGCTGATGATCACGCTTAGTGACAACACGGCGACGAACCTTCTGCTCGACCGGATCATCATCAGGCGAGTGTGGGACAAGATGGACTCGCTTGGTCTTCACAACACCAAGGTCCACTCGAAATCCTTTCTCAGAAACTCCAGCGTCGCGATGGACAGCTCGATCAAGTACGGACTAGGCGTCACTACTCCAAACGAGATGGCCCATCTGTTCGAGCTCCTCGCACTCGGCAAGGCTGTCAATCCTACTGCGGATTCAGCCATGCTCGCCATGCTCGAGCAGAACGAGAATTACGAGAAGCTTCAACGATTCGTCTACGGCGCTCGTGCAGCACACAAGAGCGGCGAGACTGACCAGGTTCGTAACGAGTGCTCTCTTTTCTACCTTCGCAATCGCATCGTCGTTTGCGCGCTGAGCAAGGAAAATAAGGACACCCGGTACGCCATCGATAACGAAGCGCACCTCACCATCGCGCACATGGGTGAGGCGATAGTCAATGCGTGGGGAGGCGTGCCTCCGGCGAAGCAATAGAAATCACGCGACTCCCTTCAGATACGATTTGCGCTCCGCTTCGGGAAATTTCTCGATAGCGTACCGAAGCATGGTTCGAGGCACCACACGTTGATGTTCGCGCAGAAACCCGCGCGCGACCTTGCCGTCTCTCGATCCAATTTCACGGAGCATCCATCCAACGGCCTTGTGAATGAGATCTTCCCTGTCATCGAGCAGGCGTGTGGCAACCGCCAGCGAGTCGTCGAACTCTTTCTCTTTGATGAAGTAGAATGTCGAAAGAACCGCAATACGCCTTTCCCAGAGACTCTTTGAGGCGGACAGACGATGGATTGGACGCCGGCTTCTCGTCATGAGGTGGCGTCCGACGATGCCTGGTGCAGAGAGATCGACGAGATCCCAGTTGTTGATGCGCCCCGTGCTGGCGAGATAGGAATCGTAGATCTTCTTTCTCATCCTTTCGTCGCCGCGATCGTAAAGACGCACCATCATCAGCAAAGCGAGAAGGCGGTCTTCATGGAACTCAGATTCCAGAAGATCCAGAGAGGTGTCGAGCGTGGCGTCGGAGTGCTTTCTGGCCAGTTGCCGCAACACTGGAACCCGAATACCGCGAAACCGATCGCCCTCGCCGTATTGTCCGGGCCCGGTCCTGAAATATCCCTGCAGAAATTTTGCGTCCGTCTGGTTGGAGAGTCGCTTGAGCTCTGCCTGAATCGCCTTCGCCGATGCGCTCACGACGATCTCTCCCTATCTCCTTTTTGCGAGGATCGTCCCTCGACAATTCGACGAACCGCAGTGGCAGGGAAAGCGGCGCTTCGCGGCAGGTGTGTGTCGCTCTTCCAGAACGTAGGCGTAATCGTACGCAAGCTCTTCTCCGGGAAGGATGTCGCGAATTGTCTCGATCCAGATTCTGCCGTCGTCTATCACCGCGTCGCAGTTTGGATCGCACGAATGGTTGATGAAGCGCGCTGCATTTCCTCCAACTGCCGCATCGATCACGACGTCGTCGTCGATCGCAAAGAGATAGGTGTGATGTCTCTCGCCGGATTCGTCGGGGTAGCGCTTGTCAGCTTCCTCAGGCGTCAGGCGCTCGCCCGCATACTCGATCAACCTTGTTCCGGCAGGAATGCACCGGGTTGCGAACGCACCCATTCCCTGAATTGGCGATTCACGTATCTCGAACGGGAGATCGCTGGTCTCAGAAATCATTGATCAAAAACGCAAATTCTCCGTAACAACGATAATCGTTGTATTTTTGCACCTCCTCGAACGCGGCAGGCTCGTGAGCAGAACGCTTCAAAAAGAAATCAAGCAGGAAAAGCCCTTTGAAAGCCTGGAGCAGGAAGTTGTTCTCAATGTGATGAGAACCGCCAGCGCATTTCGAAAGGGCATCGCGGAAATTCTGAAGCCATTCGATCTGACGGTACCTCAGTACAATATTCTGCGAATTCTGCGTGGTGCACCTGAAGACGGTCTGCCCTGCAGCGAGGTCGGCGACAGGCTCGTCACCAGGGACCCCGATGTAACTCGCCTGCTCGACCGGCTGGAGAAGCGCGGACTCGTAACTCGTGGCCGTTCGCTCTCTGACCGGCGCGTCGTCAACGCTCGCATTGCAAAGGAAGGTCACGAGTTGGTCGATCAGCTCGACGATCCGGTCACGAACGTCCACGCGGCTCAGCTCGGACACATGAAGAGGAAGAACCTCCGAGCACTCGTCGAGCTTCTCGAGAAAGCTCGACGCGGAATGGACTAGCTACCGAACTGCGAGATTTGACTCAGGCGTGCGAATGAAATTTCAGAGCCGTACCCCACGGATCACGGGCGCGCACACCATCTCCTGAGCGCTCGAGAGCATAACCTGCTTTCTCCAGCGCAGCGGCAGCTTCTGTAGCGCTGGCAGAATCAGGAAGAACGAGCTCCCAGTCGAGCAGACGTGCATCTTCGTCCGTCGCCGGCGGCGATCCCTGCGCCCACGTGTTCACGCCAAGGTGATGATGGTATCCACCGGCTGACATGAACAGCGCTCCAGGATAACTCCAGACGATCTTATCGAATCCAAGGCCTGAATGGTAAAAGTCCGCGGCCTTGTCGATGTCCCCGACATAGAGATGCACGTGACCGATTACTGTCCCGGCAGGCATGCCGGTCCACGTCTTTCCCTTTGCGGCTGCAATCAGGTTCTGAACATCGAGAGGCTTCGTCGCCATCTCGATCTGATCGTTGACTGCGGTCCAGGTCGATCGGTCGCGATCGGCATATACCTCGATGCCGAGTCCGTCAGGGTCAGTCAGATAGACTGCTTCGCTGACGAGATGATCGGACATTCCCGCATAGGCGCCGATGTCCGACAGGTGCTGCACGAATGCACCGAGCGCACTTCGGTCGGGCAGAAGTATGGCGAAGTGATAGAGTCCGAGCAGGCCTCGTCGCGACACAGTTCTCGCATTCTTTCGCTCGTCGAGCTGAATCAGAACACGATCCTCGTCATGAGGACCGAGCTCGGCGCTTGTCGCAGACTGGTTCAGAACGCGCATCCCAATGACGGTCCTGTAGTAGGAAATCGACCGCTCGAGATCCGCGACCTGAAGACGAACTCGGCCAATGTGAGTCTCTTCCGGAAGTCGGTAGCCTTCGGGGTGGATTCCATAATTCTGCGCCATTGATACCCCTTGAGGACTCTTGAAAATTAGTTGTTATAACATCTATTGTCAAGACAACGAATTCTCGAGCGGTTCTTTCAGGCTGGATTCCAATGAACCCTGGCGAAGCTGAAAAAAGAAACCCAGAGAGTACAGAGTCAAAAAAACCGCTACTGCTTGGGTTTGGCGAGCGCCTGCACTGCAGCCGGCGGGGTGATCGTTGCCCCGTTGCCAAGCTCGACTGAGCTGATCGTGAGAATCTGCTGCTGGCCCATCATCTCCATCGTCGTCTTTGTCGCAACCGTGACGTCACCGAACTTCTTGTAGTCGGAATAGATCGTGGTGACCGGGACCGCACCCATCGACGTCGTCTGGACGCTGCGCGATCCGATCAACAGGCCGGTTGCTGCGCTGTAGCAGTCGAACGTTTCTCTTCCCGACTTCCAGTTGAGCTTCACTTCGAAGCAACGCTCGCCGTTCATCGTCGTGTCGGCGACAGTCTGCATGGCCGAGAAGAGCGCGGGATCGCGCACGAGCGCGCGGCGATCAGACTCATCGCGGACCTGCTCCATCTCCTTTCCGCTGAGAATCCGCGGTCCCTGCATCGGATCCGTAGCCCACGCAATGGTGCCATCGTAACCAGCCTGGATGTCTCCCATGCCGGGGATGTTCGTCAGCATCTGCATCTGGTTCGTTCCGGCCTGGGTCATCTCGACCGTTCCATTGATTCCAGCGGAAGGCATCGACATGCCGCCTTTTGTGACGATGGACTTTGCCGCCATCATGGCGCTTCCATTGATTGCCGTAACGTATTTCGTGATCACCGCTGCTGCAGCAGGAAGCTGCTGCTGTGCGCTTGCGACCTGTGATGCAGCCAGCATCGGCATGAGCACCGTCGCGACGCGAATGAATTTGTTTCGAATCATTGTCTCTCTCGATCAGTTGGAGTTGGAATTGACGCTTCCGGCCCGGGAACCCGGCGCCGCTTTTGTAGCGGGATTGCTTCTGATCCAGCGCATCGCCGCCTCGAGCGCCGTATCTCTCCCTGCTGCCAGATCCTTCTCCGACAGAGGAATAATTTCATCGGGCACAACGCCCGCACCTTCAATTCGGTTTCCGTCAGGGTCCGTGAAATCCGCGACGGCATGAACGAATACATCTCCGGTCGGCAAACGATCCATCAGCGCCGGCAATGCAGCCCCTGCACTCCGCTCTCCAAAGACGCGCGCCCGTCCGATTCGTTGCATTCCAGCCGCGAAAATCTCGGACGTGCTGGCCGTCATCGGGTCGACGAGAATCGCAAGCGGACCACGATAAGGAGTCATCGAAGACCCGTCGCTCCTCGACCGCCGGGGATTCATCGCAAAGTGCAGCGAAACCTGACGCGAGCGCATCGTGCCGAGGGAAATGGCCGAATCGACGAAGTATCCACCAAAACCCATTACCATCGCGCCGACTCCGCCGGGATTGCCTCGAAGATCGATCACGATCCCCGTACAATCTCTCACGCGATCCATTCCACGCTCCAGCTCGGGCACCAGTGCGGGAAGCCAGATGTTGAACGCGATCACGCCGACACATGGTGCGTTTGCTTCGCCAAGCTTCTGTACGGCGACACGACCCGCAAGCGGTGGAAGATTTCCGAACTGCGACACCGTTCCGGTTGCAGGAACAGCAACGAGCGAATGATCGACGGCTTTTCCATCACCGCTTGCGACACGAATCTCAACGGTCGTTCCCGGCGCGGGTGACACCGCGCGATTGAAGCTGTGCAACACATCCAGAAGCGCTCTCGGGTGCGCTGCCTCAGGGAGGGTCGCGACCCCACGTAGCGCCTTTGATAAATTCCTGTCGCCGATTCGCACGATCGTTTGTCCCGGGGTGATTCCGCTCAACGCCGCCGGACTGCCGGGATCGACGGTCCATACCACCGCTTTGTCGCCGATCGTGCGGACTGCAATTCCGGTTACTCCGCCCGCGCCCGACGTATCTGTCGATTCAGAAGAAAGTGCAGCGTGCTCCGGGATTATATAGAAGTGCGAATCAGGGATTCGCTTCAGCGTCGCCGCGAGCAGATCGTTCAATTCCTTGCGATTGCTTACCGCCGCCGCACGAGGCCGAAGCGTATCACGCATGGCCGTCCAGTGTCCCGCGACAAAGACGGTATCCACATACGTGTTTCGCACAACCGTCCACAGCGTATCGAAAGTCGAGAGCGCTACACTCGCCGGAATCGGCTCGACGGCTTCTGAAGCAGGCGGCATTGATGCACACGCGGCGGTTACGCCCGTCAGAGTCAACAGGGCAAGTGCTCGCACAGTTTTCGAAGCGATCAGGAGTTTTTGTGTCAACTTTTTT
>JADGQR010000052.1 GCA_017881685.1 Gemmatimonadaceae bacterium | reverse complement strand
CGCGCGAACATCAGCGCGCTGCGCAAGATGCAGCTCGATCGCGACAAGGCGCGCATTCTCGATGTCGGCTGCGGGAGCGGGGCAGGCCTGATCCAGTTTCTGCGGCTTGGCTTTCGCCCCGATCAGCTCTCGGGAATCGACATCAGCCCCGAAAGAATCGACGATGCGCGGCGCAGCCTGCCGAACGTCGACTTCAAGTGCGAGAGCGCTGCAGCGATGAGCTACGCGGACGGAGCGTTCGACATAGTCTTCGAGTCGACGATGTTCGTCCTCCTGCCGTCAGAGGATATCGCTCGCGACATCGCGCAGGAGATGGTGAGGGTCACGCGTCCCGGCGGATATCTGATGCTCGTCGACTGGCGTTATTCGAAGCCCGGGAGCGACGTCTACAAGGCGATGAACAAGAAGAGAATCGCCGAGTTGTTCGCGGTAGGGAAGACAACGTCAATCGTGGCGCGTGAGAGAGGTGCGCTTATTCCGCCCCTGGGCCGTCTCCTGTCCCATCGCGCACCGTCGCTGTACTTCATGGTGCAGACTCTGTTTCCGCCCGCAGTGGGGCAGATGACCACGGTTCTACGGAAGCACTAGCCGCTTTACGCGACCACGACTCGCGATTGCACGATCTCGCTGGCACCCGGAGGCGGCGCTGCAGGAAGCGGCGCCTGACGTGCAATGATATCGAGTAGCTGCTGATCCGCTCCGATTGTCGCGGCGATGCGCCGGACACCTGCCAAGGCCGCCGGACGGTCGAGCGCCCCTCGCACCGTCAACGCAATGATCGCGAGATCCCTGCCGACACTGGAAGGCGCACCGACGTACAATAGTCCCAACCGCGATTTCCACGGCCTGATGACCTGATTGTACTTGAGATCAGGATCCGGACTTCCTTCCAGAATGTCTCCCTCGTCAGCAAACACGATCGACGCGAGATCCGTTATTCCCGGACGAACGCTGAGGAGACGCTTTTCATCGGGCGTGTAGAGAGCGGTCTCACGCTCGACGTTTGGACGCGGACCCACGAGCGACATGCTTCCCCAGAGAACGTTCCAGAGCTGAGGAATCTCGTCGAGCTTGAACCGCCGGATGAATCTTCCCAGCGCCGTGATTCGCGGATCGTCGCCTGCGGTCGAATCGACGCCTGAAGTGTCGGCGCGAATCACCATCGAGCGAAATTTCACCATCCGGAACGGACGCTCTCGACGTCCCATTCGGCTGGCGATGTAGAACGGCGAGTTATAGTCCTGCACGTAAATGGCGACGCAGAGGATTATCAACAGCGGAGAGAGAATCAACAGTCCCAGAAAAGCGACTGTGATGTCCAGCAGACGCTTCATTCGAAGGTTTCTTGCTGTGCTCCGACGAGCGCGAGTGCGCGCTGCACGATGTAGTCGACTGTGGGATAGTAGCTGCGCTCGAGCGGGCTGCTCGTCGGAGCGGGTGCGTCAGGCAGAGTGACTCTGCGTGGCGCGGCGCGCATGACTCGCGGATCGACGGCCTCGGAAATTGAAGCGATGACTTCCGCAGCCATTCCGCAGCTTCTCCAGTCGCCATCGACAGCCAGCACTCGGCCCGTCTTCTTCGCCGACTTGATCATCAGCGTCGAATCGAGGGGATTGAGCACCCTGATATCAATGACGTCGCACTCGATTCCGTTTGCGCTGAGACGCGCAGCAGCCTCGCGGCAAAGGTGAGCGCTGTAGCTGCAGCCAACGAGTGTGAGATCCTGGCCGGTACGCGTCAGTCGCGGACCTTCCTGAGCGAGATTCCTTTCTTCGATCGGCGGCAGCTCTTCCTCGAGGCCGTACAGCCAGCGGTCGTCGAGATAGAGAACCGGATCGTCGGACAGGACGCTCGCGATCAAAAGATCACGGGCGTCGGTCGGGGTCGAAGGCATGACGACGCGCAGTCCCGGAATGTGCGCGAACCACGACTGGAGCGACTGTGAGTGCTGGGCACCCTGCTCGCCGCCACGATTGATGATCGCCCGAACGGTGATCGGGGCGCAGACCTGTCCACCGAACATCGAGCGCCACTTCGCGGCCTGAGTGACGATCTGATCGACCGCGAGCAACATGAAGTCAACGCGCGGGTGAATAACGATCGGCCGGTAGCCACAAAGAGCGGCGCCGAGCGCGGCACCCGTACAGCCCAGTTCCGACACGGGCGTGTCGATAACGCGCTCGCGTCCGAACTGACTGTCGAGGTCCGTCATCGAGTTCCCAACGTACCAGGGACTCCACAGTCCCTGACCGATGGTGAACACTGATGGATGATTCTGGAGCAGGTACTCGAAGCCGTCGCGGATGGCTGCGCCGTACCCTGTCGTCACTGGAGTCTGTTTCAACGCTTCCTTGCCATTGTGCCGCTGTAGACCCGGCTGAGCAACGCCTTTGCCGGGGGATATTGGTCGTGCGACGCCTCCGCCCACGCTTCTTCGACGACGGTGTGTGCTTCGGTCCAGAAGCGCTTGAGCTGCTGGCGGTCAAGCGCACCGTTCGCCTCGAGAGAAACGGCCAGACGGCTGATCGGATCGCGGAGTTTCCACGCAGCGAGATCGTCTTTGCGCTTTACTCCTACATCCTCGTCCTCGCGATGGCCGACGTGCCCACGCCAGCGATACGTGACGAGCTCGAGGAAACGTGGGCCTTCTCCGGCGCGGATTGCCTCGACCGCTTCCTTCGTCGCAGTCCTGACGGCTGCGAGATCGTTTCCGTCAGCACGAGCCCATCCAACGCGATGCGCTTCCGCATAACGACAGACAGACGAGTCGGGCTGGCGAAGATTGATGTGCAGGTGGCTCGAGAAGAAGTTGTTCTCGCAGACGAAGAGAACCGGCGCCTTCATCGTCGACGCGAGATTCATCGACTCGTGAAAAGCACCTTCCTCTGTCGCTCCGTCTCCAAAGAACGACACGGCCATGTCGCCATTGCCGTCCATCTTTGCCGCGATGCCTGCACCTACTGCGATCGGAATCGTCGCACCGACGATCGGCACGGTTCCGAACAAGCCGTTCGGAATGTCGATCAGGTGCATCGAGCCGCCCATGCCGCGCGATACCCCAGTGTCCTTGCCCTGAACCTCGGCAAGAAGTCCGTGAGGAGATCCGCCAAGCGCGAGAAAGTGACCGTGCGAGCGATGTGCGCCGAACACGCGATCGCCCTTCCGCACGTAGCCGGCAACGCCGACTGCGGGAGCTTCCTGGCCGATAACGAGGTGACACGGACATTTCACGACGCCCTGCGAAACCATATCGCCGATCTTTTCTTCGACGACACGGATCAGGATCATCCGCTGCAATCCGGACATCAGTGCTTCATTGTCGAGCGGATCGATCAGCAGAGGCTCGTGATAGCTCCCCGCATCCGCAAGATTGCCCAGCGAAAACGCGTTCCGCTCGGCTGAGGTGTCTGCGCTGCTAGCCCGCATAGAATCTCCGGACACGGTCGCAGATGTACTGGACTTCGTCATCGGTCAACGAAGTGTTCATCGGCAGGAGGAAACATCTCGTAAATAGACGGTCGGTGAAGGGAAGATGCACATCCTTGAAGCCAAGTCCATCGAACTGGTGGACCGGCTTGCCTGCCCACTGGATGATCGTGCGAATTCCGTCCTTCTCGAGCTGAGCGCGAAGCTCGTCGCGACGGCCGGCTTCGATCTCGTAATTCTGATAGACGTCGAAATGATCTGCATCACCGTCCGGACCGGGAGGAAGCGTCAGGTCTTCGAGACCCGCGAGTCCTTCGCGGTACATTCGTGCAATTGCGCGGCGGCGCGCGATCTCCGCGTCGAGCTGCTGGAGTTTCACGTTGAGCACAGCGGCCTGGAGATTGTCCAGCCGGGAGTTCAGACCCCAGGTGACGACGAGGCCTGTCTCGTCGCGACCATGATCTCGAAGGAGCGACATCTTGCGTGCCATGTCGGCATCGTTCGTGAGAAGGACACCGCCATCGCCAAAGCAGCCCAGGATCTTGGCGGGATAGAGACTGATTTCGGCGGCGATTCCAAAGGTTCCGGCCGTCCTTCCCTTGAACCTGGATCCGATCGCCTGCGCGGCGTCCTCGACGATTGCAAGGCCGTGCTTGTCGGCGATGGCCTGGATCGCATCCATGTCGCAGGTGCGGCCGTTGAGCTGCACCGGCATGATGGCGCCAGTCCGCGGAGTGACGGCAGCTTCGACTGCGGCGGGGTCGATCATGTGATCGGGTCCGCATTCGACGAGCACGGGTGTCGCGCCAGCGAAGTGGATCGATGCTGCGGATGCAACGTAGGTATGCGACGGAACGATTACTTCATCGCCCGGGCCGATCCCGGCTGCCCGAAGCGCGATGATGAGAGCATCGGTGCCGTTGGCTACGCCGAGGGCATGCCTGGCGCCGGTAAAGTTGGCGATGGCCGTTTCGAACTCGACCAGGTCGCTCTGGAGGATAAAGGCCCCTCGGTCCATGACCGCTGTCATCGCGTTCAGAATCTCTTCGCGTTGCTGTGCGAAGAGGTGTGGATAGCGGAAGAACGGAATGGACATCGACGTCGATGCGGGGGAGGTCATACCTGAGGTGCAAAAAGGGTAGTTGGGCGTCGCTGGAAAGCTCTCCGCCAGAATCGTGCTTGAACGGCCAACTGATTGTCAGCGTACAATTTATCCCACTTCAGAGCCGTATTGCCAGTCTTTGGACGAATCTATGCGGCAGGCAAAGTCCCGGAGGCAGCGGGTGGCCATGCACGGAACCGTCCAGCTCCCGGCCATGGCTCGGGCTTGCCTTGAACCGGAGCGGTTCCTGTGGCGAGACGAGCCAGCCCGATCAAAACTCCCACTCCGTGAAGGAAGTGGTAGAGAAAAAAACCAATCGGAGCGAAGAGAACGTGCCGCGGCTCCTTGTACCGGATGGCCTGCTGGCACCCGGCGGCGAAGGCAAGCGTGAAGTAGAGGGCCATCACTCCCGCGAAGGCGATCCCGATCAGCGGCGATACCGCTGACAGCAGCAGTCCACCGATCACTCCGGCCGCGAACACACCCGTGATCGCATGGCGCGGGGTGAACGCGTAGGGAGCCAGATACCACAAGTACGCGTTGTAGGGCGCTTCATGGACCACCTGCTTCTTGATGAAAGACGTCAGGTCAGGCTGCTGATAGTACGAAACCTGGATTGCTGGATTCATCCAGATCTTTCCGCCGGCCGCGGTGATCCGGCGGTTCATCTCGTAGTCCTGCGCTCTGAGGAGCCGCTCGTCGAGCAACCCCACCTTTGCAAAGACTTCCTTGCGGAAGCAGCCGTACGGAACCGTGTCGGCCTCGCCTTCGGCGGCATCGGTGCGAAACCCCGAATCCCCGACTCCGAACTTGTGGGTCGTCAGCGCCTGAACCAATGCCGACTGATAACCTTCCCCACGACGCATCGTAGCCACGACTCCGCCGGTGTTGTCAGCTCCAGTCCGAATCGCTGTTTCCACCGTGTGGGCGAGATAGTCTGTTGGGTAGACGGAGTGCGCGTCGAGCCGCATGAGATAGTCGCCGTGCGCCAGCGGAATGCCGAGGTTGAGTGCGGCAGACTGGGTGCGTTTGAGATTATCGACGAGTCGAATCCGCGGATCGGCCGCGGCGATCTCGGAAACAATCTCGCGCGTTCCGTCGGTGGACATTCCATCGAGAACGAGGACCTCGATGGAGAAGTTTTCAGGAAGCTCAAACGCGCGCACCGACTCGAGGCATGCGCGAATGAAGTTCCTTTCCTGATAACATGGGATTAGTATCGAGACCGATTGCATTCGAGAGGTAGGCTATCGGAGGCCGCTGTTCGAATCAATGGTCGTAACGCAGTTAATCGGCAAAAAAGAGACACTAATTGGAAGACAGGGATCTCGAATTCTCGATTGTGAGCGGGTCGAACGAGGAAATGCTCTTCGGCTGCCTCGACTCGCTGTACAAGTCGATGAAGGGCTCGCACTACACGTGGTCCGTAACGGTGACCTGCAATGAAGTCGGGACGGGTCTCGCGGCTCGCGTTCGTGCGAGGTATCCAGACGCGACTGTCATGCAGAACGAGACTCCACTCGGCTTCGCCGCAAACCACAATCGTGTCCTGAAATCGTCGCACGCGCGATACGTGTGGCTGCTCAATGACGATCTTCTGATTCTGCCCGATGCGATTCAGAAAGTCACAGAGTTCATGGACAGGCCGGGAAATGCGCGGGTTGCAGTGGCGAGCCCGAAGCTTCTCAATCCCGATGGCTCTCTTCAGCCTTCGACGTACGGATTTCCGTCGATGCCGCAGATTCTTCTCGCGCATTCCGGCCTGCGCGAACTGTCGGTTACCGACCGCGTGCTTGGTTTCGTCGCTCCATATGTGCGCTCGAGGGAAGGGTCGTCACGCTATTGGGCACACGATCGCACCATCGAGGTCGATACGCTTCGCGGCGCGTGCGTCGCGATGCGAATGAAGGCAGTGCGACAGGTCGGACCGATGGTGGAAGTCGCGATCGTTGGCGGAGAGGAAACCGAATGGCACCGCCGCTTTCACGAGCAGGGATGGAAAGTGGTCTACTTCCCGGAGGCGAGCGTCATCCACTACGGAAGCCAGACAGTTCGCGATGGCACGCGCAATCTCTACCCGGAATATCTCAAGGGCGCGCTCTACTTCTTCAAGACCGGCCGGTCAGCGGCGACTTACAGCTTGTTCTGCACGGCGCTGCTTGGAATGTTCGGTGCGCGCGCCGCGCTTGCATGGGCGACCCGGGACAAGTCCGGATTGAACGTCGCGCGACGTTACGCGGAAGTCGCGTGGAGCGGATTGCGCGGCAGGTAGACTAGCCTGCCGCGTGTGGTGCTAGCCGGGCGGGAGCCTTCGTCTCACTCCGGGCAGGTGTGACGCCGCCTCTCTGAATCGAAGACTCTCAGAATCTGCGCGAGTGAGTCGTCGCCCCGTCGCGTCGGCGAGAAGCACCCAGCCACAAATCAGAACAAAGCTGACGACCCCAGCGATCGCCGTCTTCATGATGATCCGCTTTCTCACTTTTGGAAGTTCTTCCTGAAGCGGATCCTGAACGACAACCGTTGGAGTCTCTTCAAGCTCGTGCGCGTACGCGGCCTGCTGGTCGCCAATCGCCTGCTGATAAACCTGCTCCGCGACTGTGATGTTGCGGCTGAGTCTGTCGCGGTCGAGTGCTGCAACAGAAAAACTGGGCGCCACTCTGTTCGAGAAGTTGAATTGCCTGAGCTCTTCCTCGGCTCTGGCAAGTTGTGCCGCCGCCTGCTGAACGCGTCCTTCCTGGGCCATTCGCTGTTGCTGTGCCTGAGCCTTTGACTGACGGACGAACTTCTGGCTCGCGCTGTCTACAACGCGAGCGGCGATCAGGCGGCTCAGGGCACTGTCCTTGTGCTCGATTGAGACTGTGATCGTTCCGGTTTCCTTGTTCGTGACGACGTCCAGGATCTTTGTCAGCTGCTTGGTGACCTCCTCCTGATCATTGCGATCGTAATGCTCGCCAAGTACTCGGTCGATGACTCGTTCGGATGGATGCCCTGGGATCGGGGACATTCCAACACCGGCAAGCACGCCGCGAGATTTCAGCAGCTCGACCATTCGCTGAGGCGTCAGCTGATAACCGGTGTTGAGTGTTGCACCGGCCAGTGCCGCAATTCCACCCAGTGCAGATGTGGACTTTGTGCTTATCACAGGTGTCAGAGAAAGCTCTGCCTTGTACTTCCTCGGCATCAGCGCAGCGATCGCGCCGACAGCAAGTGAAACAACCACAACGCTGACGATAATGAAACGCCGTCTCTCGACTAGCGGAGTGAGAAACCTCAGCGCGTCGAAGCCTTCCTCGACATAAGGATCACTGTTAGGTGCTGACAAGTCGTTCCCTCGATGCTGCGGGCCGGGGACCAGCACCCCGCCACAGCCGGATTAAGAAAACCATCATTCCAACCGCAAGGACGGTAGCGGTCAGGCTGTTGTAAATCCAGAACCACGTGATCGGCGTCCAGAAGGTGGTGACGTAGGCGATGAGCAGGAAAGGGACGCCGCTCCACCGGCCGGCGGCCACCATGCGAAAGCCGACTCCGCCCACGAATCCGAGCAGACCAAGAATCGCCAGCGCGCCCGGGATTGTGAAATCCTGAATCAACGGACGAAACGCTGTGTAGATGTTGCTCGATTCACCGGCTATCAGGTCTACCACTGAATCGAAGAGCCCCGGAATTCGCTGGCTGAAGCCAAGCATCTCGAGCGGTCCGGCGAAAGTCACCTTGCCAAGCGACGGGTCGAATGGCTGCGACCAGTATTCGGCAAGCCACTGTGAGAATACCGTCATGTGACCGAACGCCGATGTCACGAGTTTCAGGAGCACGACGTCGAGAAGAGCAACGTCTGTCGACGCCATGCGTTCGAGCCCAACCGCGAAGAAGAAGACGGTGAGAATCGATCCAAGCGTTGCCGCGATCAGCAGGTGCCCACGCGTGAAAACCTTGAGATTCCCGAAACGGAGGCGGGTCGCGAAGTATCCCGAAAGCCAGAGGACGATGGCGAACAACACCGCGGCCTTGGTGGTCTGGAGAATCGTTACCGCAACTGCGGGGAGAAATGAGGAAAGCGCGAGCAGCTTTCCCAACTTCTGGCGGCGCATGACGAAATAGATTCCGCCGACGGCCGGCGCGAGGTATACGAAAGGCAGAAGTGCCTGACTGAGCAACGGCGCCGGCGGAGCTCCGACGTCCATCGACCGCTCGACGTAAAGCTGGTTGGATACCACTACGAGCTTCGAGATGTCGAAGACGTCAGACAATGGAATGCCCGACCCGGCAAGGAATGCGATGTTGGAGATCATTCCGAGCCCGACCGATATCGCGAGCACCCACCCAAAAAGAATCAGCTCCCGGTCGGTCGCCGGTGACGGACGACGAACCCGAACCGTTTTCAGTCCACCGTTTCCGATCACCGTACCCGCGCTTACCGCGATGCTCGCCGCGATCAGCCACAACATTGCATTCCAGCCGACTGGCTCTTCCCGAGCGAACACGAGGGGAAGAATTCCGGCGAAGCACCAGAACAACGAGAAGAACGCGCCCGGATTGAGCCACGTTCCCGTAAGGACGCGCATCGTCGCGGCCCATCCGATCAGGCCAACACCAAGTCCGAATGCCGCCCAGTTGCCCATCTAGTCGTGACGCGCCAGGTGCGCGGCATTCGCGAGATACCAATCGACCGTACGCTGAATTCCACTCTCGAAGGTTTCTTCCGGCTTCCAGCCGAGCGAAGACCCGGTGAAGCTGCTGTCGATGGCGTATCGGAAGTCGTGACCGAGTCTGTCAGTCACTGACGTCAGCAGGTCCGCGTACGACCCTTCGGACCTCGGCACACTCTTGTCGAGGATTCTGCAGATGTGGTTTGCGATGTCGATGTTGCGTCGCTCGCTCCGGCCGCCGACGAGATACGTCTCACCGTTTTCGCCCTGCCTGACAACCATGTCGATCGCCTTGCAGTGATCGGCAACGTACAACCAGTCGCGAATGTTCAGCCCGGCTCCGTAAATCGGAATCGGTTTCTCCGCGAGCGCCGATCTTATTACGGTCGGTATGAACTTCTCGGCGTGCTGATACGGACCGTAGTTGTTCGAGCAGTTCGTTACGGTGACAGGCAATCCGTACGTGTGATGATAGGCACGAACCAGGTGATCCGATCCTGCCTTGCTGGCCGAGTACGGAGAATTGGGCGCGTAAGGCGTTGTCTCGCAGAACGGCGGATCGTTCTCGGTGAGGCTTCCAAAGACTTCGTCAGTCGAGACGTGATGAAAGCGGACATCAGCGCGCTTGCGCGTGCCGAGCCATGCGTTGCGCGCGGCTTCAAGCAAAGTGAACGTGCCGACGACGTTCGTCGTGATGAACGCAGCTGGCCCGGTGATCGACCGGTCAACGTGCGATTCCGCCGCAAAATGAACGATCGTGTCGATCGATCGGTCGCTGATGAGGCTTCCGACAAGCAGCGCATCGGTGATGTCGCCACGAACGAAATCGTGACGCGGGTCGCCGACGACCTTTGACAGGTTGTCAATCGATCCCGCGTATGTCAGTGCGTCGAGCGTCGTCACCCGCACGTTTGGATCGGACTCGATCAGGTGCTCGACGAAGTTTGCGCCAATGAATCCGGCGCCGCCCGTAACGAGAACCGATCTTGGAGTATGAGAAGCAGCTTTCATTGAATTCTGTCGAGAGTTTCGCGGAGCGCAGCCTGCCACGGCCGGGGTGTCACGCCGAAGTCCGTCTCGAAACTAGTGCAATCGAGCACGGACCAGAGAGGTCTCCTGGCGGCGGTCGGATATTCCGCTGTCGAAATCGGCTGGACCGGCACGTTCAATCCGCGCATCTCGAAAATGGTTCTGGCGAAATCGTACCACGTGGTAACGCCCGAATTAGCAAAATGATAAGTCCCGGTGACCGAGGTATTCTTGCACATCGCTTCGGCCGCTGTGATCAACGCCCCGGCAATGTCCGCTGCGCAGGTCGGCGAGCCATGCTGGTCATCCACAACCTTGAGCTCGTTTCCTGCCGCCCCAAGTCGAAGCATCGTACGCACGAAATTCTGTCCGTCATGACTGTAGACCCATGACGTTCTGACTATCAGGTGTCTGGGGCAGGCCGATCGCACCTTGATCTCGCCGGCGAGTTTTGACCTGCCGTACGCATTGATTGGATTTGTTCTGTCAGATGGACGGTACGGCTCGTTTGCCTCTCCATCGAAGACGTAATCGGTCGAGATGTGAATCATTGCCGCTCCGGCAGCATGTGCCGCTCGAGCGACGTTTGCCGCGCCGTGACCGTTCACAAGAGTAGCCTTGTCCTCGTCGGCTTCCGCTCGATCGACAGCCGTGTACGCCCCCGCATTGATGATGACGTCCGGCTTCGCTGAGCCGATGGCGGTGAAAACCGCATCATCCTCAGCCAGATCGAGCTGAGCGCGCGTGAATGCGACGCAATCCCATCCGCGGTCCGGTGCCTGACGCGAGACTTCCGATCCCACCATGCCGCCCGCACCCGTGACCACAAGACGCATCAGGCGTAGCGGGGAAGGTCGGCCCGGGCTTCCGACAGCCCGTGGTATCCCGCGTCCTTCGCCGAAACGAGTGGCTCCATGCTCGGCCACGTGATGCCGATGAAGGGATCGTTCCAGGCGACGCCGCGATCGTCACTCGCTTCGAACAGGCGCGTGCACTTGTAGATCACGTCGGCGGTTTCGGAAAGAACGAAGAACCCGTGAGCAAATCCCGGCGGAACCCAGAGTGAGCTGAGATTCTCGTCGTTCAGCTCCGTTCCGAACCATTTGCCGAACGTTGGAGATCCTACCCGAATGTCGACAGCAACGTCGAACACGCTGCCGCGCGCAACATGCACGAGCTTTCCTTGTGGATTGTGCAGTTGGTAGTGAAGCCCTCGCAGAACGCCACGCGACGAGCGGCTGTGATTGTCCTGAACGAAATCCTTTGGAATGCCGGAGCCTTCAATCTCTCGTGCATTGAACGTCTCGACGAAGAAACCGCGCTCGTCGCGAAATACACGCGGCTCGAGCAGCAGCACACCAGGCAAGGCGGTCTCGCGAATTGCCATCAGGCGCTGGGACCTGATTCGAGCAGCGACATCAGATACGCGCCATAGTCGCTCGATCCCATTTTCTTGACGAGGTTCTCGACTCCGGCGGCGTCGATGTATCCCATTCGATAAGCAGCCTCCTCGGGAGCGCCGATCTTCAGTCCCTGACGCGCCTCCACCACCGCAACGAAGTTGCTCGCCGACAGTAACGCCTCATGCGTACCGGTGTCGAGCCACGCCATTCCTCGGCCGAGTGTCTCGACGCGAAGCTTGCCGCGCTCCAGATACTTTCGGTTCACATCGGTGATCTCGAGCTCGCCTCTTGGTGACGGAGCGAGCCTGCGCGCGATCTCGACGACATCGTTGTCATAGAAATAGAGACCCACTACCGCGTACGATGATTTCGGATTCTCCGGTTTCTCCTCGATGCTGCGCGCTACACGCGACTCGTCGAAATCGACAACGCCGTATCTCTGCGGATCCTTCACGTGATAAGCGAAGATTGTCGCTCCGTCATTGTTTGCCGCGGCGCGCTGAAGCTGGTCGGCGAGCCCCTGCCCGAAGAACAGATTGTCGCCGAGAACGAGCGCAGCGGGATTGTCTCCAATGAAGTCGGCGCCGATGATGAAAGCTTGCGCGAGTCCCTCCGGCTTTTCCTGCACTGCATAAGACAGCTCGATGCCAAGCTGCTTTCCATCGCCGAGCAGCTCGCGAAAACGCGGCGTGTCCGAAGGCGTGCTGATGATCAGGATCTCACGAATGCCCGCGAGCATCAGGGTCGTGAGCGGGTAGTAGATCATCGGCTTGTCGTACACCGGAATCAGCTGCTTGCACACGACGCGCGTCGATGGCCAGAGACGCGTCCCGGAACCCCCCGCCAGAATGATTCCCTTGCGCGTCATGTGATGATCTCCGCGACCAGGGGCTCGGCGGTCGTGGCGATCGGAGACCCGAGCCGAACGTAAACTTCCCGAAGAGTCAGGATGCCGAGCAGTGTCAGCGAAGCTACCAGGCTCCACGCCATCCACATGATCCCGGAACGAATGAAGCAGAGAACGACAAGAAGGGCGAGCGATATCACGAGATTTCTTGTGTTGATGGGACGTACATCGAGGGCGTCGAGAATATTTCGCATCAGCACGTAGACAACGTATGGAATCGCGCCGAGCAGGCAGGTGCGAAATACTGGAATCGCGGTAATGAATGCAGCGCCGAAATACCAGCGGATGAACGGTGGAATCAGAACCTCTCCGAGAACGACGCCGGCAATGGAGAGCATTGTTCCGCCGACAAGAATGCGGAGAACGAGCTGCCGAACGCCAGCGATATCACCCGATGCCGCCTGGGCGCTGGCCCGCGGAAGAATAACGAGGCCAACCGGCGCGAACGATCCCGAGGCGATCGTGAGCAGCGACATCGCGGCCGATAACTGACCGGCGATCACGACACCTTGAGTGCGGACTGCGATCAATGACGGAAGCGCAAAGAGTCCGACGAGGGCGAACTCCCCCGGAACTCTCGGAAGACCGAACCGCAGAAGGATCCGCAGATGCTGGCGAACGCTCACGCTGCCGTGCCAGTTGTTCCTCTCGAGATAAATAACATGGACGAGGGCTGCACCGGCGAACACCAGCCACGAGATGCCCGTCGTGCCAAGAACTCCCGCCGCAGTTCTTTGTCCAAAGATGAACGCGCCAAGCGGCACGAGGCCGAGGTTTACGAGCTGAAGCGCGTTTGCAAATCCCATCTCGGAACGGCCGCGATGAATTGCGTAAACCATGCTGTGCAATGTGATGCCGGCGAGTGCAACCGACGCCGGAGCGATCATGTGCGTCAGGTCCGGCGATCCGAAGATCAGCTGCGATGTCATCGCCGGAGCGACGTTCATGATAAGGACAACGACAAGTGCAGGGAGCAGCCCGGCGGTCAACGTAGCAAACGCGAATGAGCTCTCGGCGTATTCCTTCAGCACCGCCGTGCGAGCGATCGCGATGTAGCGCGGGGCCGCGATTCCCAACCCCATGATGAGCGGGAGGTAAAGAAGTCCTACGACGCGTCGCCCAAGCGCGTATTCACCAAATCCCACCGGTCCAAGCATCGACGCGGCAAGCTTCAGAATCAGGACGCCAGACAGCGTGACGATGAACTCCGTGAGCAGCGTCCACGCGAGCTGAATTCGCATCAGTGAAGGATGTAGCGCACACCTACGAGCGCGTTGAGATTCGTCACGTCGTTCTGGAAGTTGCGATTGAAATCACGGACGAGCGTCAGTCCGGCGTTGACGTCGAACTTTCCCATGAACCGAGTCGTCTCGAATCCGAGTGCGTGGCTTACGTCGATCGAGCGCGGGGGAATGACGCCAAGCGACACGTAGTTGCCGTATTCCTGATTGACGATGCGGTGCCAGCTTGCGGTCCAGCTTCCAGTCTTCGTGTAGTGATCGACCGCCATCACGGAGCCGGCTCCGGTTCCAACTCCCGCATCAGCGCCCAATAGCTGGCCCATGTAGGTGTGGCCCTGCCGGATCAATCCGTGAACGTACATCTCGCCTTCACCGCGGTAACGCGCGAGCTGGGGGAGCTGGTAGTTGATTATCTCGACCCGTCCCGCTGTCATTGACTCTCCATCGACGCTGAAAACCTTTCGCGCTCCCAGAGAGTACGCGCGAGAATGATCGGGCTCCTGCGTCAAATCGCGCAGATCGTAGCTGTGATCTTCGCGACCGTATTCCGCGTGAAGCTCGAATCCGCTGTGCGGCAGCACCCAGCGCCCGAATACTGAGACGAGCTGGTTCGACGAAATGCCGGTATCGTCGACTCCGTTTGGAAATCTCGGATCATGAATCCTGTCGGGCGCGACGTTCTTCTTCAGAAAGCCCTGAAGAAATTCAGTGAGGTAGCTGCGAGGAATTCCGGAGATTGGCCAGATGAAGTGAAAGAAGCGGGAGGCGCCGATTTCCAGTCCTGGAATGCCGCGCGGCTCTCCGGAGATCACCATTCCGGTTGCGAACCGCTTCGTCCCTGGCTCTGCACGACTGGTGTATTCGGCCGAGCCGGTGACGGGAGAAAAATCAGACTGAAAAAGCTCTCCCCAGATCGCTCGCGCGTGAAGCTTCGCGATGAAGATATTGACCGGTTCGCTCGTGCCCGCAAAAGCGTGAGGAAACCCCGCAGCGTTGTTGCCGAGTATTACTGGAAATTCCTGTCCGGGACCCCAGGCTTCGTTTGCCGTGGTCACGCCCGCAGTGAGAAATCGCATGTCCACCCTCAGCGAGCTCTGACCTGGATCGAATTGCGAGTAGGGAGTGTTGCCGAATCGCTGCGGCCGATCGATGCCCCCGAACTGCGGATTGCCGTAAGCCGCGTTTCCCGTGCGTCCGGTCGGGAGAATGTCGAACGCCTGGTTCTCGGCTCGAAAGACCATTGGTGCGACTGTCAGAGTCGCGGGACCCCACGTGGCATAGAAACCAGCCTGAGCAGCCGAAGTGATCCCTCGTCCCGCCCAGATCGGACCATCGTTGCTTCCGTAGGCGAACGTGCTGTTGTAGCGCAGCGACGCAGACGGCTGAATGAATCCGTATCGAAACCGCGAATACGCCCGGCTCTCGTCGCGAAAGCGCTGAGCCCATGGATTGAGCGTGTCCTTCGGAATCAGGACTCGCAGCTCACGCTGCGAAAACGGACGCGCCGACCACGGATAGAGCGGAACCGCGCCCGTCGTCTGGAGATACCGGAGGTAGCTCTCGCCGGGACTGTCCGCGAAAAGCTCATAGCGGATGTTCGATGGCGACTGAGTCTGCTGAGCGCTCGCGAGACGGAGAGGCATTGCGCAAAGAAGGCCGACGAACAACCGAAGCGCGTTCGCGCGACTCATGTTCGTCCTATTCATGACCTGCGCCCAATGATAAGTTTCAATCCGCTATTGATGCGTTGCCGTAGACCACTGACAAGCCGATAAAGTTTGCCCGTTCGCGCCCCACAATCTAAGACATGGCACCAGCGGGCGCTTGCGCCAGGCAAGGTCGTCCGAGCGTCTCTCGCAGTTGTTGCAGCGATGAGTGCGGCGCTATCCGTTGCTTCTGCTCAAACTCTCCCGAAGTCCCGCAATGACACCATCTCGAGTTACATCACACCGCTGACTCTCGTCGGTGGTCAGACGGTGGATCGCGTTCGTCTCGATCAGCTTGCGGGCAAAGCGGACCTCGACGGCTTCATGATTCGGTCGGCGTCGTCGCTGACACCATGGCCGCAAAGCAAACGATGGTGGACCGCTTCGTTGATCGCTCCGGAATATTACGCGGTCAACAATACCGCACTTCCGTTTTCAATAAATGATGGAGCGGTGTGGGCAGGCGTCGGAACGACATCGCGACTTCTCGGTGGAGTCCAGCTGACGGCAGGTCCGTTTCGGTTGATCCTCGCGCCGGAGCTGATCCGCGCGGACAACGCTTACTTCCTGTTGAGAGACACGGCGCGGTTTTACGCGCCTCCTGTGCCGAAGGCCAGGAGTGGAGGCGGCTACGTCTTTCCATGGTACGCGCTCGGGCCTTATTCGATCGATCTCCCGACGAGATTTGGTGACAAGCCGATTCATCGCCTCGACGCCGGCCAGTCAACAGCGACAGTCTCTCTCTATGGAATAGGCGCCGGTGTCTCGAACGAAAATCAGTGGTGGGGTCCTGGCATTCGGAACGCATTGATCCTCAGTAACAATGCTCCCGGCTTCCCGCACGCGTTCATACGTACTGATCGTCCCTGGCGAACGCGGATCGGGTCCGTCGAGGCAAAGCTTCTCGTCGGTGGACTGACTGAATCCCACTATTTCGACACCACATCGACGAACAATCTTCGGTCAATTAGTTCTTTCGCAGTCAGTTTGAGGCCCGCCTTCGACAAGAATCTGGTTCTCGGGGCCTACCGTTCCGTGTACGCGACGTCCAAAGGCTGGGACAGGATTGCCGGGCGGTTCCTTGACGTCTTCAGCAATACCGGCCGGCCCAACAATCGATCGCTCGCCGACTCGGCCCTTCGGCCCGGGGGCAAGGACCAGATATTCTCATTGTCGGCTCGCTGGATCTTTCCAGCCGATGGGTTCGAGGCGTACACAGAGTGGGCGCGACTCGAGCTTCCGTATTCCTTACGAGACCTGCTCGTCGCGCCGAATCACTCGCAGGGTTACACGCTCGGAGTCCAGTGGGCCAGGCAGGCGATTCGACATGAAGGAAAGGTGCGGCTTCTGGCAGAGCTCACGAGTGTGGAGCAGAGTGCGACGTGGCGCAACCGGGCACAGGGAAGCTTCTACACGAGCAGGGTGGTGATTCAGGGTTATACTCAGATGGGACAGCCACTTGCGGCGGGCATCGGACCTGGTGCCTCAGGTCAGTGGGCCGCCGCGGATTACATCGAACCGTCGTGGAGCGTTGGACTTACCGCCGGTCGCATTCGTTGGAACGAAGACATCCATAGCACCTACCCGTTCCCGCTTTATGTCGGTTACTGCAACCACGACGTCAGCGTCTTCCCCGGGGCCAGAGGATCGGCTAGCAGCCGATTCGGCTATATTTCGGCCGATGTGTCATACGGAAATCGGCTGAACGCTTTCTTCCAGGAACAGTCAGGCTGTCCGAAGGGCAATTCAGTATTGGATATCAGGAATCGAACCATCAGCGTGACGGTGGGGACATTCACCCCCGGCCGGTCACGATAAAAGTGTTGCTAAGTCGCTGTTGGCCAGTAACTTGCCAGCGACGGAGGCGGGGGCAAACGCCTGTCATCAAGATTCGCCTTTTAGCTAAATAACCGGCTGATGGCCAAACGCTCGACCCTAGCTGATCAGCATCATCTCAAATTGACCTCGTCGCCGGGGAACCCCGTTCCTTCGGCGTACGGTGCATCACCGCTTAACGTACGAACGAAGCTCCGTGAGCGCCGGCCCGCATCCGTAAGGCGGCACACTGCACGAATAGCCACCCGGCTTGGCGTTCTTCTGCTCGGGGACATTGCAGCGGTAATCGTCTGTCAGGCCGCAGCCTCGTTCGCCGCGAGCAACGGGGTCTTTGGCTCCAGCATAGCAACCCAGTTCTCGAAGGCCCTGGGCGCTGGTTACGGAGCCGGCTTCAATTTCGGGGCTGCTGTGATCGCAAGCCTGGCGATCACGGGAAACTATAGTCGTCACCGCCAGCTCAACGGCCGGCTACGCCTGCTCGCAGCCTCGGCCCTGGCTTCGGTGCTGGTTCTGTGGGCCATGATAACCGGCGGGGAAGTTTTCGGGGCCTTTGCGGTCTACATCGCAACTGCTTCGCTGACGTGGATGGTTCTGCTCGGCGAGAGAATCTTCAGCGAGCGGTTCCTGAGCAGAGTGTGGCCGGGAGCGCGTGGTGCGGCTCCGGCGATCCTGATCACTGACCGCAAGGAAAGCAGCCTCCATTTCGAGCGGGCCGTAATCGCGGAAGGCGGAGACTACTCGCTCGCCGGATACGTACCGCTCAATCGAGTGACGTTCGATGGCGTTCTCGGAACGATCCGCGACCTTCCGGAGATAATCGACGCGTATCACGTCGAAGCAGTTGTAGTCTGTCAACACCTGAACGACCAGCAGATCATGAATGTGCGCGAGGCGAGTCTCGCCGCCGGATGCCAGCTTCTTTATCCTGCACGAGCGGTGAAGATCGCCGGCGTGCGGCCAGCGCTAGTGTGGCACCAGGACCAGCCGTTCTTCGAGCTTGGCGCGCCTGTGCTGAAAGCATCTGCTGTGATCACGAAGCGAGTCGTTGACATCATTGGAGCTGCAGTCGGGCTCGTCGTCCTGTCGCCGGTGTTCGCCATGATCGCACTCGCGATCAAGCTCGATTCGCCCGGGCCCGTATTCTTCGCGCAGGATCGGGCCGGACTTGGCGGACGCCGATTCAGAATGCTGAAGTTCCGCACCATGCGCGTCGGTGCCGATGCGGAAAAGCATTCGCTTTCGCACCTGAACCGTTCCGGCGATTCGCGCCTCTTCAAGATCCCGGAAGATCCCCGCGTCACCCGCCTCGGTGCGCTGCTCCGCCGGTGGAGTCTCGACGAGCTGCCGCAGTGCTGGAACGTCCTGCGAGGCGACATGTCGCTGGTCGGGCCACGACCGTTTTTCGAAGCAGACTTCGCGAGCTACCAGGATCACCATTTCCGCCGTCTCGACGCGAAGCCGGGAATCACCGGTCTGTGGCAGGTCAGCGGTCGAAGCGCTGTGGTCGATTTCGAGGATGTCGTCTACCTCGACAGGCAGTACATCGAGCAGTGGTCCCCCTGGCTCGACGTCAGCATCATGTTCAGAACGCTGCCGGCTGTCGTCCGACGCACCGGCGCGTACTGATTGCGTATCCCGGACTAACTGCATCGACGAGCGACGACTAGTTGAGGAATGCGGACTACCGAGGAGGTAATCCGCAATAGTCCGCAATAGTCCGCAATAGCCCGCAATAGTCCGCAATCCGCAATCAGTCGTTGATCGTCGATGCAGTTAGTCCGGGATACGCAATCGACGACGATTGATTCTGGCCCTTCCTTTCGCGAGATTGTGAGTCTGCTCGCGCCCTCGCGAGCTTCCTTTTATTACGCATGTGGAGGCGGGTTTGAAAGTTTTCGTCACCGGAGCCGCGGGGTTCCTCGGCAGTCATCTCGCCGACACCTTCGTCGCCGGCAATCATCAGGTAGTTGGCTGCGACAACATGATCGGCGGCGACCTCCAGAATCTCCCCGAAGGGATCGAGTTCGAGCAGGTCGACTGCAACGATCTCCCCGCCATGAAGCGCCTGACGAAGAACGTCGACCTCGTCTTCCACTGCGCAGCAATTGCCACCGAAGGCCTGAGCGTTTTCTCTCCGGCTCTGATTGCCCAGCACGTCTACTTGAACACGGCAAACCTCCTCGCTGCAGCCGCCTCAAACAACGTCAAGCGTTTTGTCCACTGCTCGAGCATGGCCCGGTATGGCAATGGACCAGTCCCGTTCGTCGAAGACCAGCCGCTCAACCCGGTCGATCCTTACGGAATAGCCAAGTTCGCGAGTGAGCTTCTCGTCAGAAACGTCTGCGAAACGCACGACATCGAGTACAACATCGCCGTGCCGCACAACATCATCGGTCCCAAGCAGAAGTACGATGATCCGTACCGGAACGTCGCGAGCATAATGATCAACCGCATGCTTCAGGGAAATCAGCCGGTGATTTACGGCGACGGCGGCCAGAAGCGCTGCTTCTCGTTCGTTCAGGATTGCGTCAATCCGCTGGTCAAGATGGGAACCATGCCCGAAGTGAAGTGCGAGACGATCAACATCGGCCCCGACGAGGAGTACATCTCCATCCTTCAACTGGCCGAGACGATCGCTGATCTGCTCAACTTCGATCTCGATCCGATCATGGTTAAGGACCGGCCAAAAGAGGTTCGCTACGCGACATGCTCGGCCGACAAGGCTCGTCGCCTCCTGAACTACAAGACAACGGTCACGTTGCGCGAAGGACTTCAGAGCATCATCGACTGGATTTCGGCGCACGGAACCAAGCCGTTCGAGTATCACCTGCCGATCGAAATCGATTCGCCGCTCGTCCCGGAGACGTGGACCTCGCGCCTCATCTGAGGAAGGCGAGCGGAATACCCCGGAACAGGTAACGGTCTCATGAGCGCGAGAGCCGAGGCGAAACCGCTTCGGATCGGGATGCTCGGGCTGTACGGCATGACGATGCCGAAGCTTCATTTTACCGGTTTCGAGACCGGATTCGGGGAGATCGCTCCGCGGCTTGCCGAGATGGGGCACGACATAGTCATGTATTGCAGGCGCGGCTCGTATCCCCCGGAGATGCGCGTTCCCGAGTATCGCGGCGTCAAGCTTGTCTACGTGCCGTCGCCCGGCGGGAAGAATTTCTCGGGGCTCATCGCAACATTCTTTGCGGTGGTTCACGCGCTTGCGACAGGCCGATACCAGATTTTCTTCTTCGTCAACGTGGGCATGGGGCACCATGCCGCATTGTGCCGCCTGTTCGGTCGCAAGGTGATCATGAACGTCAATGGTCTCGACTGGACGCGGGCGAAGTGGGGACCCGTTGCACGCTGGTATTTCCTGTCGGCGGCACGCTCGGCGGTAAGATTCTGCAATGAGCTCGTGACCGACGCTGAAGCGATGCGGCAGTTCTACCTGGAGCGCTTTCAAAAGGAAACGACGATGATCGCCTACGGCGCCTACGTCGAAACGTCAAAGAATCCCGAGCTGATCGAACAGTTCGGTGTGAAGCCTGACGACTATTACCTGATCGCAAGCCGGCTCATCCCTGAGAATCATGCCGACGTGATCGCGGAGGCTTTTCTTGCGTCGGGATCGAAGAAGAAACTCCTGATTGCCGGCGGCGCGAACTATGACAGCCCGTTCCACGCGAGACTGCGTGAGCTTTCAGGAGATTCGGTAATTCTCGCTGGTCACATCGACGATCAGGACATAGTTCGCGAGCTGCACTGCAACTGCTTCGCGTACGTCCATGGCCATTCAGTCGGCGGAACCAACCCGTCGTTGTTGAAGGCGATGGGGTTCGGGAACTGCATTCTTGCGCTCGATACCGTTTTCAATCGTGAAGTTCTCGCTGACGGTGGTCTGTTCTTTCCGCGTGATGCGGCAGTGCTCGCTCAAATGATGAGAGACCTCGAAGCGAACCCTTCCCAGGTAGCGGAGCTGCGAGGCATGGGTCCGGAGCGCATTCGCGCGAATTACACCTGGGAAAAGATTGCCGGCCAGTACGACGATCTCTTTCGTGAAGTGGCCGCGAGGTGACCGCATGAGAGTCGCCCGCGCGCGCACGTTCGGGGACAGATAGCGTGGCGCAGACCTGGCGTGTCACCGACGCCAAGCGCGTTGCATTCCGCATGATCGATGCGGCTGGAAGTCCGCTTCGCCCTTTGCTGAGTCCGCGGCCAGCCACGACGGCACCGGTTCGGAATATTCTCGTACTCGAGCCGTGGTTCATCGGCGACCTGGTTCTTGCCACGCCAATTCTTCGCGCGTTGCGGGAGAAATATCCTGATGCTCGAATAACATTGCTCGGGAAACAGCACGCTGCCGAGCTGCTCGAGAACAGCGGACTCGTAGACGATGTCATCGTGTTCGATCTTCCATGGACGGCAAGCGGCGGAACGCGAAAGTACGACCCGCGTCGCTACGATCTCGCTCAGTGGAAAGCGCTGGCGGATGATCTTCGCAAGCGCCACTTCGATCTCACGATCGACGCGCGGATGGATTTACGAAGCAATGTCGTCGCATTCATGTCGGGCGCCCCGCGCCGAGTGGGGTTTGGCTTCGGCGGCGGATCATTTCTCTTGACGGATGCTGTCAACGCGCAACCGGATGCCCACCACCGGGTAGTTGACTGGATGACGCTCATGTCAGCGCTGTCAGACTCACGGGACACTGAATCTGCCGAGTCGCTCGCGCGGCGTTTGCCGCCGTTGTTGAAAGTGAGCGACGCCGAGCGTGAAGCCGCGGCGAAAACCCTGGCTGCGCACGGGATTACCGATACGGATACAGTCATTGCGATTCACGCTGGCGCACGTGACGAGCGCAGGCGCTGGCCGATGCGCAACTTTGCCAACGTCGCTCGCGCACTGGCGACCCGTCATGGCGCCAAGATCGTCCAGTTCCTGGAGCCCGGAGCGAACGAGCCGGCGCCCGGCGTTGCCGACGCGGTTTTGCGGACTACACTTCGCGAGATGATGGCGATACTCGACCGGTGCGATCTCTTCCTTTGCAACGACAGCGGCCCGATGCACATAGCCGACGCGCTCGACGTTCCGGTCGTCGCGATTTTTCTGACCGGTAATCCTGTGTGGCATCGTCCGTTCAGGGAATTTCAGAAGGTGGTCGGGGCAGGGACTGGACACGATTTCCTCGAGGCTCCGACTGAAGCTGACGCGATACAGGCAGCGGACGAGCAGCTCCAATTCGGAATCTCACGTCGCAAGCAGGCCAGGGCAGGAGCGCGCGGTTGATCAAAAGATTCGGGCCGATCGCCCGCAACTCGTTTCTCAATCTTGTCGGCTTTTCGATACCGCTCCTCGCCGGATTGGTCTCGGTTCCCACCATAACACGTGAGCTGGGCCCGGCAAGGTTTGGTCTGCTGTCGCTCGCCTTTGCGATTCTCGAATACTCGACGCTCTTCGACCTCGGACTCGGCGCAGCTACAACGCGCGAGGTTTCCGCATCGCTCGCCAAGCGCGACGAAAACGTATCGGTGCTGATCTCTGGCTCGATCGTGAGTCAGATGCTCCTTGGAAGCATGGGAGCTTTGATTCTGATCGGGCTGGCACCGATTCTCGTCGACCACATTTTCGTCATTCCGCCGGACATCCGGAACGAGGCGGTGTCGGTCTTCAGAATTCTTGCGCTGATGACACCGCCGACTCTTCTGCTTCTCAGTTTGCGCGGAGTCCTCGAAGCGGCGCAGAGATTCGACCTGAGCAACGCTGTCAGGGTGCCGAGCAGTGTGGCGACGTTCGTAATTCCGGCAATTGCTGCGACCGCGGGATACTCACTTCCGGCGATCGTCGCGATGCTTCTGCTCTCGCGCGTTCTGATCTGCGTCATCATGGTGTTCGTCGTTCAGAGGGCGATACCGACGCTGAGATGGCGCGTCAAGATGGACTGGAATGCGCTCAAGCCGCTCTTTCTGTTCGGCGGCTGGATGTCGGTATCGAACGTCGTCAGTCCGCTCCTGATCTATCTCGACCGCTTCATGCTTGGCTCGCTCGTCGGTCTGACGGCGGTTGGTTACTACACGGCGCCGTTTGACGGAGTGATGAGACTCCTGATTCTTCCGGCAAGCCTGATGGCTGCCGTGTTCCCGTCTGTCAGCGCGATGAGCGCTATCGGCGACCACGCATCGGTTCAAAGAATCTTTTCGAAGGCCGTCGCGCGAACGCTGTTGATCGTTGCCGCTCCTGCACTCGTGATCGCCATTGCCGGGCCTCTCCTTCTTCGTCTGTGGCTTGGACCAGTGTTCGCCGAGCATGGAGCAACGGCCATTCGGATTCTTGCGCTCGGCGTGTTCGTCAACGCTGTTGCGCACGTTCCGTCAGGCGTGATCACGGCAATGGGACGCCCGGATGTTGTCGCGAAATTCCACATCATCGAGCTGTTCATCCACGTTCCGGCCGCGTGGTTCCTGATTACGCACTTCGGAGTTGCCGGAGCCGCAGCCGCCTGGACGTTCAGGGTAATCGTTGACGCGTCGCTCCTGTTCTTCACCGCACTCAGAATGCTTCGCGACATTCCACAGGTTGTGCCGCCCGACGCGCTCGAGCCGTCGCCAATCCTCAGATAGTGCTCGCTCTCGAAGGAGTGAAGCCGCCCCGGGATCGCGGCCGTATCGCGAGAACTCTCGGTTTCGTTCGTCCTTACGCCCTCGGGCTCGGCTACACGATCGGACTGTTCTCGTTTGGATGGCTCAGGCGGCGCGGTCGTGCATCGATCGTCGAGATGTGCGGACGATTCGGCTACCGCTACGACCGCCGTGAGCGCGAAAAGCTTCCGCAAGTTTCCGTCGCATCCGTCATTGGCGATTCGAGCGAGGTCAAGCTCTGTTCGATGGAAAGCGTCGACGGAAACGTCACAGATCGCGAGCTGGTGGTTCTGGCCAGCCTCGTACGCAGGTCCCGCGCGAAGTCGATCTTCGAGTTTGGTACGTTCGACGGTCGCACGACGAGGAACCTTGCAGCGAATGCTCCGGCTGATGGCAGCGTCTGGACGATCGATCTCCCGGAAGCGTCGATGTCGGGTCTAACCGTTCCGATTCATTCGCACGAGCAGAAGTACGTCGTGAAGCCGCGATCAGGAGAGCGCTACCGCGACACGCCTGAGGAAGGACGCATCGTTCAGCTCTATGGAGATTCGGGCACGTACGATTTCTCGAAACTTTTCGGTCAGTTCGATTTTGTGTTCGTCGACGCATCTCATGCGTACAAGTATGTCATCAACGATTCGCTGATCGCCCTCAAGCTGCTGCGTCCGGAAGGGGGGACAATCGCTTGGCACGACTATGGGAGATGGGACGGCGTGACTCGCGCATTGAACGATCTTCAATCCAGACACCCGAACTTCCTGGATGCCGCGAAAGTGGAGGGAACTACGCTCGTCGTGCTCCGGACTGGACGGTCTCGATGATCTTTCGCGCACACGCTGATACAGAGGACGAAGCCGCAACACTTTGAATCTGCTCGTCGCTGAGATACTCGCCTTCGGGGGCGATATCCGTTTCCGTCGCGCAGTATTTGCCGGCTTCGACTTGTGAGTGCGACATGTTTCTCGCAAACAACACTCGCGTGCCTACGGCATTTCCAAGATGCCGTGGGCCCGAGTCGAGAGTGAACAGGGCCGAGCAGTATCTGAGAAACGCTGCAAAGCCCCGCAACGACAGAGCGCCGGCGACGATGTAAACGTTCCCCCCAAGAAGCTCGGCTCCGATCGCATTCAGGCGTTCGCGGTCACTCGCCGTTCCGCAGAGAACGACGTCAATCTCCATCGACTCACGGGCCCGATTCAGAGATCTTACCATGAACTCGACTGGCCAGTTGCCGCGCGCCTGACGTGTCGTGAGCGAACACGCGACGACTGGCTTCTGGCCGCTGATTCCCGAAGCCGCGAGAACCGCCTGCGCTTCAGCCGAGTCGGATTCGTTGAGAAAGATCTCAGGCGTGAGCGGCCAGTCGGGAGTTCTTCCGATCAGCTCACCGACCATTGTTCGAAAATATCCGGCGTAAGGACTCGGAAAGTCGATCGGGACCGGATGAGTTATGAGTCCCGAAAGTCCCTTGTAGGTAAAGCCGGCCCGATTGGGGATGCCAAGCGTCGTTGCAAGAATGAAGTCGGGATAGTGCCGAAGAGTATTCGTGCAGAGTGCGACGTCGAACCGACGCGCAGCGAGCTCTTTCCTGTGCACGGAATCGATGTCCCAGCTGTTGTCTCCGCGATTCCATGGAAGAATCCCGGAGATGTGCGGGTTCCCCTTGAGCACGTCAGCCGATGATCTGGTCGTGAGGAACGACCACTCGCAGCGCGGCAGGCCTTCGAGAAGAGCCCGTAACGATGGGGTCCTGTAGAGAACGTCACCGATGTGATTGTGCGCGATTATGAGGCCTTTGCGCCACTGAGACGGAGGCGTGATCGGGCCTTTCGACAAGGCCGAAGCAATCGGACGGAGAAGCGGTGCGGCGACTTCAGAAGCGAGACCAAGCGCGAAGTTCCGCTTGTGCCGGAAGGCGGCAGGCATGAGTCCAGTTCGGCCGCCGCTGATCGTCACTTGTCGCGGATGTCGCGGGTAAGAAATCCCGACGAAGCTCCGGACAGCACCGCCCAGCCATGCCGAGGATGACCCGTCAGGACCTCGACGAGGAATCGCGCAGGCTTCGTAACTGCCAGGTACGTCAACGCAGCGATCTTCCTCACACCCGTGTAGTTGCGCCGAACGTACACGACGCGAAGTCGATTCTTGTGGTAGACAAGGAGGTTCTCGAGCTTCGCCGCTCTCACCGTTGCACCAACCTTGTGATACGCGACAGGTGTCGGCGCATAGATCAATGGAAACCCCGCCTTCTTTGCACGATGACAAAAGTCGCCATCCTCGAAGTAGGCAGGGTAGAAACGCTCGGACAACACGCCGATCTTGTCGATCACGCCCCGCGATATGACCATCGCGCAGCCGCTGACGAAATCTGTCTGTTGTGGCGCGCTCGACTGCGGGCGGACGACGGTGTGCTGAACGAGCGCACGGATGGGAATTTCCACGGCTCCCGCATACCACAACTTGTCTCGTTCCGGATCTTCGAAGATCGTGGGGCCGAGAACACAGTCGCGACCGACTTGTACGAGGGAATCAGCAGCGTCGGCGAAAAACGAGCTCGACGGCGTTGCATCGTTATTGAGCAGCATGATGTGAGACACGTCGGTCTCATCCATCAGCCACTTTATGCCGAGATTCGTCCCGCCGGCAAAGCCCATGTTCTTTCCGGCTGCAATGACGTGAGCTCTGCCGATTGCATCCGGGCCTCGAGCGTCGAAGGACGCCTTCCACGATTTGATTCGTGAAAGGGAATCGTCCTCCGATCCGTTATCCACTACGACGACATGATCTGGCGGAGGAGTCGTCGCGAACAACGCATCGAGACACGCAATCGTGTCGTCGGCGTTGTTCCAGTTCAGGACTACCACTCCAAAAGTGGGACTCGCTCGGCGACCGGAGGCAGCCACGCCGGCTGAAGTCATTTGCTCTCTGCTAGAGAGTCACGCCGCCGGCTTGGCGGGGCGGATCGTTGGTGTCGCGTCGGGCGATTGTGGATGGCGTCGGGACTTGCTGCGGAACGGGACGAGCCAGCCAAACCGTGAGCTCTCTCGCGTGAACACTTCGTGAAATTCCTCCCAGTCTTCCCGGTTGCGCCTGCGCCAGTCCTGGAGAATTGCTGCACATCCGGCGGCGAGCAATCCGATGAGCAACCCGATCGAGAGCCCGGTAAAACTTGCAACGCCGTACCGCGGCCACTGCGGCTTCCGCGGAACGACAGCGGTGTCGATGACCGTGATCAGCGCAGCGTCATTGATCTCATCGATGCGCGCAACCTCAAGCTGTCCCTGAAGGTTCAGGAAGAGATCCGACTGAACGTCGACGTCGCGCTTGAGCCGCGCTTCTTCCGCCTTGAGTCCGGGTGCCGCAAGAACCCCGCGGTTCTGCTCGTAAAAAAACCGCAGATTTTCCTCGGCCGTGTGCAGTTCCGCCTTTGCGCTGTCGAGCCGTCGCTCGAGGAACTCACGCTTCGACCTGGCCCGCGAAACCCGTGTCTCACGATTGAAGGAGCTGACGAGCGCGATCATTCGGTTGGAAATTTGAGCGCTAAGGGCCGGATACTCTGCGTCGGTTGAGAACCAGACGAGATTCGTTTTTGGGTCCAGGCTGCCCTTGATGGCCTTGGTCATTTCCTTGACACCGAGCTCCATTCGGCGCGCCGGATCCTTCGAACGCAGTCGCAGGATGTCGACGAGTCTCGCGCTGTCTCTGGGGTTGTCGGTTCTCGGATCCGGGAACTTCGAATCCAGCAGACGCGTCAATAGCTCTCGGCTATAGATGAGCTCGATATAGAAATTCGGCGACTCCGAAGGATCTCCTCCGAGGCTTCCGCCGAACTGCGAGAGCAAGCCGCTGATCGGCGAGCTTGCCGCTGCCGACTGGACTTTTGAAGAACCTGAAGTGTTGGCGACAAACGATGCGTTGCTGCGATACACCGCAGGCACCACGACAGTCGCTATCAGTGCGGCAGCGAGCCCTGCAACGCCGAGCCAGAGCACGCTTCGCCATCTCTCGACGACGCCAGCGGCCCACCTCGTGAAACTGAGATGGTCGCTGGCTGGAGCCTGCACTGCGGCTTCCACTATTGGCTATCGGCGCAGGGCGATCACGAGCGTAATCAGGCTTCCAGCCACCGAGGCAATCGAGCCGACCGTCGCGATATAATCGACGTGTCGCTCATTGGGATCTTTCTCCGGCACGTAGACCGTGCTGCCGGGACGCGGATGCGGATCGTTCCTGAATATGAATTTTCCTGAAGTTGCCTCGACCTTCCCGTTCGGTTGCGTGACATATGCATAGCGAAGATCGCCCTTGCGATTGATGCCGCCGGCCGCTTGCACATAATACTGTAGGTTCTTTCCGGGAACGTACGTCACCCCAACTGGCGAGTTCACTGCGCCCTTCACATTCACGACTGCGTTGAATCGCGGAATGAAGATCGAGTCTCCGTCGAGAAGCTGCAGGTTTTCGCGAGACGAAGTGTGCCGTAGAATCTCGGGAAGTGCGATGCCGATTCTTCCGACGCTGTCCTTTACGCGGAAGAACGTCACGCCGTCGGCGTAGGCTTCTGGCGTGAGTCCGCCAGCGCGCGCAATGACGTCAGAGACTTTCTCCGTCTTGGTGCGCAGCGAGTACGTCCCGGGATAACGAACCTCGCCGGCAATTACGACGGTCCGCTGTAGCTCCCAGTTCGGCTGGCGAAGAAT
>JADGQR010000339.1 GCA_017881685.1 Gemmatimonadaceae bacterium | reverse complement strand
TGTTCGACGAGAGCATCAGCACGCGGCACTCGAGCTGCGCTTCATATGAAAGCGGCACGTGCACCGCCATCTGGTCGCCGTCGAAGTCCGCGTTGAACGCGGCGCAGACGAGCGGATGGATGCGGATCGCCTTGCCCTCGACCAGCACCGGCTCGAACGCCTGGATGCCCAGACGATGCAGCGTCGGTGCGCGGTTGAGCAGGACCGGATGGTCGCGAATGATCTCCTCGAGAATCTCGAACACCTCGCTCGATTCCTTCTCGACGATCTTCTTGGCGCGCTTCACCGTCTCGGCGATTCCCTTCTCGACGAGCTTATGGATGATGAACGGCTTGAACAGTTCAAGCGCCATCGCCTTCGGCAAGCCGCACTGATGCAGCTTGAGTTCCGGACCCACGACGATGACCGAACGGCCCGAGTAGTCCACGCGCTTGCCGAGCAGGTTCTGACGGAACCGGCCCTGCTTGCCCTTGAGCATGTCGGACAGCGACTTGAGCGGACGCTTGCCGCGGCCGCGAATCGCCTTCGAGCGACGACCGTTGTCGAACAATGCATCGACCGCCTCCTGCAGCATGCGCTTCTCGTTGCGGAGAATGACTTCAGGCGCACGGTGCGAGATGAGCTTCATCAACCGGTTGTTGCGGTTGATGACGCGACGGTAGAGATCGTTCAGGTCGGACGTTGCGAAGCGGCCGCCATCGAGCGGAACGAGCGGACGAAGATCCGGCGGAATCACCGGGATCACGTCCATGATCATCCATTCAGCCTTGTTGCGGGTGTTGCCCGAATCGCCTGAGTTGCGGAATGCATCCACAACCTTGAGACGCTTGAGCATCTGCTTCTTGCGATGCTGGGATCCCTCGTCGACGAGTCCGGCACGAAGCGACGCCGCGACCTTGTCGATGTCGATTCGCTTCAGCAGCTCGCGAACAGCGGGCGCGCCGATGTCGGCGAGGAATGCGGTGTCGCCTTCATCCTTCGCCTTCTGCTTGAGATCGAGGAACCGGTCTTCGTCGAGCAGCTCGTTCTGCTCGACTTCCTGATCACCCGGCTCGATGACGACGTAGTTCGAGTAGTAGATGACTTTTTCGAGATCACGAAGCGTGAGGTCCACAAGGTTTCCCATCGGACTCGGAAGAGTCTTGAAGAACCAGATGTGGGCGACGGGCACGGCGAGCTCGATGTGGCCCATGCGCTCGCGACGAACGCGGGCAAGAGTCACTTCGACGCCGCATCGATCGCAGATCACGCCGCGATAGCGGATTCTCTTGTATTTGCCGCAATGGCATTCCCAGTCCTTGACGGGTCCGAAGATCCGCTCGCAGAAGAGACCATCCTTCTCCGGCTTGAAGGAGCGGTAGTTGATCGTCTCGGGCTTCAGTACCTCGCCCCACGACCACCACGTGCGAAGACCCGACATCTCGAGTCTCTCGCGCTCCTTTGGATCCTTCGGTCCGCGCATCTCCTCTGGCGAGGCGATGCGAACCTGGATGTAATCGAACGAAGACGCGCGGGTCTCGCGCGAGCTGCGAAAATCAATCATGAATTACTCCTCGCTCCCGCTGCCGTTTCCGGAAGCGATGCCTTGGTTGCCCAGCCCGTATCCGCTCGTCACGTTCGCACCCATGCTGACGTGGATACCAAGCGCCTTCAATTCCTGCACGAGCACGTTGAACGATTCCGGAATGCCGGGCTCGGGAAGGTTCTGGCCCTTCACGATCGCCTCGTAAACGCGGCTTCGTCCGTTCACGTCATCCGACTTCACGGTCAGGATCTCCTGCAGCGTGTGCGCAGCTCCGTATGCCTCGAGCGCCCACACTTCCATCTCTCCGAAGCGCTGTCCACCGAACTGCGCCTTACCCGCCAGCGGCTGCTGCGTAACGAGTGAGTACGGTCCGATCGAGCGCGCGTGAATCTTGTCGTCGACGAGGTGAGACAGCTTGAGCATGTAGACCTCACCAACGGTGACCGGGTTCGAGAATGTCTCACCCGTTCTGCCGTCGCGAAGACGGACCTTTCCACCAGCCGAAATTCCGGCGAGGCGCATCAGCTCGGCCGCTGCGAGATCGACGTCGATGTCTCCCTTCTTGCCAAGCGACGCAGCAAGCGCGGGAAGCTCGAGTCCGCCGAGCACCGACGGCTCGTCGGCAGTACGACGCTTCTCTACCTGATTTCCGGCCGTCTTGTACGACGCCTTCGTCAAAGCGGAGATCTCTTCGTCTTCGTCAGCACCGCGATGGAATGCGAGCTGATTGTCGAGCTCCGAGTATTCGCGAGCCGCAAGTTCCTTCGCCGCAGCCGTGATGAAATCACGAATGCGATTGAACACTTCGCGCGTCTCGGCGCTGACACCGCGTTTCGACAGGTCGTTGATCGTTGCATCGGACAGGAGCTCGACACGCTCTCCCTCGCCGACGATGTCGTGCCGCGTATCCGCAATGATTCCGCGGATTTCGGCATCACTGATCTTCACGCCGGGCGTGTGCAGATCGAGCGCATCTCTAACCCACGTAACAGCCGCGAGCTTGAGCAGCAGTCCGATCTCGCGCTCGTTCGCTCCCTGGAAGACCGGAGTCTTCGCGTAGAAGCCGAGCAGTCTCGCGGCCCATCCAAGATGGGTCTCGAGAATCTGACCGACGTTCATACGGCTCGGCACGCCGAGCGGGTTGAGGACGATGTCAACCGGTCTGCCATCGGGCAGGAACGGCATGTCTTCCTCAGGAACGATGCGGGCAACGATACCCTTGTTGCCGTGACGTCCGGCCATCTTGTCACCAACCGAGATCTTTCTCTTCTCGGCCATGTAAACCTTCACCAGCTGAATGACGCCCGGGGGCAGCTCATCCGGCTGAAGCACTCTGTCGATTCTCTCTTCCGCCTTCTCCTCGAGCTTCGCCTTCTCGTCGTTGGCTGCCTCGATGATGGTGCGGATCTTTTCGTTCGCCGATTTGTTCTCGACGCGGAACGTCTTGAGGTCGAGAGACGACAGTTTGAGATCGCCGAGGATCGCAGCCGTCAGCTTCGTTCCCGACAGAATTGCTTCCTCGACCGTTCCGCTCTTGAGAGCGAGTGCGATCGTCTGGCCTTCCAGCAGATCCTGAAGCTCGGCGTCTCTGACTTCATTTACGCGGATTTTCTCTTCACCTTCGAGACGGCGAATCTCACCGATTCTCTCACCGCGATCCTTTTCGACAACCTGGTCGTCGACGCGCGAGAAAATCTTGACGTCGATGACGACGCCTTCCATTCCCGGCGGAACCTTGAGTGACGAATCCTTAACGTCCTTCGCCTTCTCGCCGAAGATTGCGGTGAGGAGCTTCTCTTCAGGAGAGAGCTCTGTCTCGCCCTTCGGTGTGATCTTGCCGACGAGGATGTCGCCCGGCTTCACGTGCGCGCCGATGCGGACAATGCCGCGCTCGTCGAGATCCGTCAGCGCTTCTTCAGCGACGTTCGGAATTTCACGCGTGATTTCTTCCTGCCCGCGCTTCGTGTCGCGCACGTGCAGCTCGAGCTCCTGGATGTGGATGGACGAATAGACGTCCTCCTTCACCAGTCGCTCTGAGAGAACGATTGCATCCTCGAAGTTGTGCCCGTACCACGGCATGAACGCCACTGTGACGTTGGCGCCGAGTGCAAGCTGGCCGAACTCGGTCGACGCGCCGTCAGCGAGAACGTCGCCGGCCTTTACCTTCTGGCCGCGCGCAACGATCGGCCGCTGGTTGATGGCGGTATCCTGGTTCGTTCTCCAGTACTTCTTGATCTTGTAGCGATCGTGCTGCGTGAGACGCGACAGCGGTCTGTCGGCAGCTTCCTTCTTGCTCTTGCCTTCTCCGCCTGCACCCGTGCCGGTGTCGACAATGATCTCATCGGCCGTGACACTCGTGACGGTTCCAGAACGATGGGCGATGATCGTTGCGCCTGAATCGCGGGCCACCTTCCACTCAAGTCCGGTGCCGACGAGCGGCGTGCGCGGATTGAGAAGAGGAACGGCCTGCCGCTGCATGTTCGATCCCATGAGCGCGCGGTTGGCGTCATCGTGCTCGAGGAATGGAATGAGCGCGGCGGCAATCGAGACCAGCTGCTCCGGCGCGACATCCATATAGTCGATGCGGTCCGGAACGGTGAGAGGAACGTCTCCGCGCTGGCGGCATAGCACCAGCTCGTCGACGAACGACCCGTCTTCATTCAGTCGCGCGTTCGCCTGCGCGATGATGACGTCTTCTTCCTTGTTGGCGTCGAGCCACACGATGTTGTCGGTGACCTTTCCGTCCTTCACGACGCGGTAAGGCGTCTCGATGAATCCGAGATCGTTCACCTGCGCGAAGCACGCGAGCGACGTGATGAGTCCGATGTTCGGACCTTCAGGCGTCTCGATCGGGCACATGCGGCCGTACTGCGAGTAGTGCACGTCACGGACTTCGAAGCCGGCGCGCTCACGCGTGAGCCCACCAGGTCCGAGCGCCGAGAGACGACGCTTGTGCGTCAGCTCGGCGAGCGGGTTCGTCTGATCCATGAACTGCGAAAGCTGCGACGATCCGAAGAACGCCTGAATGACGGCGCTCACCGTTCTCGCGTTGACGAGATCGTCGAGCGAGATCTTTTCGGGATCGGTGTTGATCGACATGCGCTCCTTCACGAGGCGCGCCATGCGTGAGAGGCCAACCGAGAACTGATTTGCGATCAGCTCGCCGACCGAGCGAATGCGGCGGTTGCCAAGGTGATCGATGTCGTCTGTGTAACCGCGTCCCTCGTGAAGCTCCATGAGGTAGCGGATGATCGCGACGAAATCCTCCTTCGTGAGAACGGTCTCGCTTGCGGGACGGTTCGTGAGAAGGCGCTGGTTGATCTTGTAGCGTCCGACGCGGCCGAGGTCGTAGCGCTTCGGCGAGAAGAACAGACGCTCGAGCGCCTGCTTTGCTGTCTCGCGGTTCGGCGCGTCGCCGGGACGAAGCAGCGAGTAGATCTGGCGCAGCGCTTCTTCTTCGGCGTGCGTCGGGTCCTTCTCGAGCGTCTTCTTGATGAGGGGAGATTCCGCGCGGCCCGAAGTGACGAACACCTGGACCTTGTTGATCTCTGCCTTGCGGAGCCTCTTGATCGTCGAGTCGTTCAGTACCTGATCCTTGTCGGCGATTACTTCGCCAGTTTCCGGATTGACTGCATCGATTGCGAGGACGCGGCGCTGCGGGCGCTCGCCGCGCTCGATCGCGTCCATCTCGTCGCGAAGATCGATCGTCGTGTATGACGCGAAGACCTTAATACGATCGATCTTTAACCGCCGAAGGCGGTTAAAGACTTCTTCGGTGAGCTCGTCGCCTTCAGAGACGAGCAGCTCCGACTGGTCGCGCTCGAGCTGCGTGCGCGCCTTCTTCGTCTTGAGCTTCGGAGCTTCCGGATCGACGGCCTCGCCGGCGAGCGTAATGTTCTCCGCGATGATCGCGCCAAGTACTTCGCGCTGGTCCATGCGGTTCTCGCGCTTCTTCACGAGGTCGAGCTCGCGCTCGCAGAAGAACAGTCGCAGAATCGACGAATTGGTTCCGTAGCCGAATGCGCGCAGGAGCGCGGTGGCCGGGAACTTCTTCTTCTTGTCGATGTGGACGTAGATGACGTCGTGAATGTCGACCGTGAACTCGACCCACGATCCGCGGAACGGAATGATGCGCGCGGAAATCAGGCGCTGTCCGTTCGGGTGCGTGGACTCTTCGAACACCACTCCGGGGGAGCGGTGCAGCTGGCTCACAATGACGCGCTCGGCGCCATTGATGACGAACGTGCCGAGTGGCGTGAGCAGCGGAAGCTCACCGAGATAGACTTCCTTCTCGATGATGTTTTTCGGGCGCTTGCCCGCTTCCGTCTCCTCGAAGATGACCAGCTGAAGGGTCGCTTTGAGCGGCGCTGAGTAGGTCATGTCGCGCTCGATGCATTCGGCGACTGAGTATTTCGGATCCCCGAGCGTGTAGCTCTTGAACTCCAGCGAGAAATTCTCGTGGACGTCCGTGATCGGGAAAAGATCCTTGAAGACGCGCTCGAGCCCGATGTCCTCTCTGTTGTGCAGAGTGGCATCCAGCTGCAGCAGCGATTCGAACGCGCGCGTCTGGATGTCGAGCAAGTGGGGCATGTTCATGCCCTGATCGAGCTTCGCGAAAGAGATTTCCTTCATCAATTCTGGCATTTATCACCTACGGCACAGGCGCAAACAGCCCCAGCCCGGAGGGTCGCGAAATTTTCGCGAGACCAGGTTGGAGCGAACGGTAGAACTTCAGTTGTGGAGCGACGTTGTTTCTGGGACATGGCGTCGAAGTGGGAGTAAAGGTTGGGGTCGCTCGGATTTTGGGGCATTGGCCGGACGACTTTCATCGCCCGGCCAATGTTTTTTCCCAAACCCGTGATCCCGAGCCCTTACTTCACTTCGACTTCTGCACCCTGCTCTTCGAGCTTTGCCTTCATTGCCGCGGCTTCATCTTTCGTGACGCCGGTCTTGACTGCGCTCGGGGCGGCGTCCACCAGGTCCTTTGCTTCCTTTAGACCGAGGCCGGTCAGCTCGCGCACGACCTTGATGACCTGGATTTTCTTAGCGCCGGCTGCCTTGAGACGGACTTCAAACTCAGTCTGCTCTTCGACGGCGGGGGCTGCTGCGGCACCAGCTCCGCCAGCGGCGGGAGCGGCAGGAGCTGCCGCAGAGATGGTGACGTTGAACTTCGTCTTGAAAGCTTCGATCAGCTCGGCGAGATCGAACACCGACATGTTGCCGATGGCATCGAGAATCTCGTCCTTGCTCATGGTTGCGTTGGCCATTGTAGTATTTCTCCGGAGTAAATTAGGCGCCTTCGCGCTGTGACTTGAGCGCGTCGAGCGCGCCAGCAAACATGTAAAGAAGACCGTTGAGCGCGCCCACGAAGGCCGCCATCGGGGACTGCAGACCGGCACCGAGATCCGCGAGCATCTGCTCACGGGACGGCAATGACGCGAGCTGCTTAACCTGCGCTGCGTCCACCGACTTACCTTCGAGCATTCCGCCCTTTACCGCAGGCCTCTGCTCGTTTTCCTTCGCGAAATCCGTGAGAACCTTTGCGGCCGCCACTGGATCCGTGCCGAACACCAGACCTGTCGGGCCCTTGAGCCGCTCACCGACGAGTCCGCTTTCGTTGACCGCGCGAAGCGCCAACGTGTTCTTGATCACGACGTAATCGATGCCGGCACGCTTGAGGCGGCGGCGAAGTTCCGTCATGCGCTTCACGTTCAATCCCGTGAAGTCTGTATAGTAGAGCGACTTCGCTCCCTGAAGCTTGTCCTTGAGCTCGCTTACCAGCTGCTCCTTTTCGGTTCTTTTCATGATGGCTTACCGGTAAGGAGTGGTATCGATGCTGACGCCAGGGCCCATCGTGCTCGAGATGGCGACAGTCCTGACGTAGACGCCCTTCGCCGCTGCCGGCTTGGAGCGAACGATCTGATCCATGAACGCGGCGAAGTTCGTCTCGAGTGCTTCAGACGGGAACGACACCTTTCCGATCGCTGCGTGCACGTTGCCGCTCTTGTCGACGCGGAACTCGATCTTGCCTGCCTTGACCTCACGAACGGCGCGAGCGACGTCGAACGTCACCGTGCCGGCCTTGGGGTTCGGCATGAGACCACGCGGTCCAAGAACGCGACCAAGTGCGCCGAGCTGGCCCATCTGGTCGGGAGTCGCGATGAGGACGTCGAAATCCAGCCAGTTCTCCTTGATCTTCGCGATGTACTCGGTTCCGACGTAATCGGCCCCGGCCGTCTCGGCTTCACGCGCCTTTTCACCGGCGGCAATGACGAGCACACGTACCGTCTTACCAGTACCGGCGGGGAGGACGACTGTTCCACGAACGACCTGATCCGCGTGTCTCGGATCGACTCCGAGGCGAACCGCGACTTCAACCGTCTCGTCGAACTTTGCGAACGCCGCGGACTTCACGAGATCAATCGCCGCTTTCGCCTGGTAGCGAACAGCGATGTCGCGCTTTGTGGCCGCTAAAGTGTACTTCTTTCCGTGCTGGCGCATCAGCCCTTCACCTCGACACCCATCGAGCGTGCAGCGCCGGCGATCATCGCCATTGCCGACTCGATCGAGTCGCAGTTCAGGTCAGGCATCTTGATCTCTGCGATCTTTCTCACCTGCGCCTGCGTGACGGATCCAACTTTTGTGCGATTGGGCGTACCCGAGCCCTTTTCAATCCCTGCTTCTTTCTTCAGGAGGACGGCCGCAGGCGGCGTCTTCAGGATGAAGGTGAAGGATTTGTCGGCGAAGATCGTGATCTCGACCGGGAGAATCGTGTCCTGGCCCTGCGTCCGAGCGTTGAACTCTTTGCAGAAAGCCATGATGTTGATTCCCTGCGGACCGAGAGCGGTGCCGACGGGGGGCGCCGGGTTCGCCTTGCCTGCAG
>JADGQR010000338.1 GCA_017881685.1 Gemmatimonadaceae bacterium | reverse complement strand
GCGCGCCCCGTGATGTAGGCCGCAAAGATTCCGACGACGATCAGGTAAATGAACCACTGCACAAGGTTGCGTCCCATGCCGAGGTTGCCATTCGGCATGACTGTCATGATGACGTGTGGCCCCTGTTTCAGTTTCTCGAGGAATTCAGGGCTCTTCAGATCTTCACGTGACGAAGGGCGCGGAACCATGTAATCGCCGACGGGCAGGTTCAGCGGGCCAACTGCACTGCGGAAAGCGTCTTCGTTCTGAAGCTTCGGGTAATCGTTCTTGTGCCACGGGCTCATCATATGAATGATCGAGCTTGCGACGAAAACGAGGACGGCTGAAACAAGAATCGGAAGCCACAGCAGAGCCAGTCCGGTCATCTGAGTCTCCTCAGTTAAGTGTGGACTACCTGGTACGCTTTGAAACGTCCTGCAGCGTCGCGGCCCAGTTGAGAATCACTTTCAGCAAGCAATGTTGTCCGCCCTTCGCGATTTTCGAGATGAACGGATCGGACAGCCGGGTGAGGACATCGCTCATGGGTGCGAGATAATGCGAGGTGACGCCAGTAAGGGCAAGAAAAATCATCTGGCGCTACCCCCGGTTTAGCGCGAGGGGCTAGATGAGCGTTGGGTGGACCTTCGAGCGCTTAGGGCCTCGCCTTCGGTCGCCCCCCTTTGGCGCCGTTGGCCCGCGCGGCGCGCGCTTTCGCTGTGGTTCGTGATAGTCCGCCGCTTCGCCCCAGCAAGCGCATCCACCGACCTTGGCCTATCACGGTTTCAAGCAAACCGGAAATACTCACGTCTGCATTGAGCTCGCTCCACATCAGCCCATCCCCGGACGGGCTTATCTTGACCTTGGCGAGATCGACGTGAGAGGCGTTTCCCAACCCCGGAACGATCTTCGTTGGAAAGCTGAAGACTGTATCGTTCGCCAGAGCTACTGTGATGCGTCTCGTTACGCGACTGTATCGAACGCTCTTGGCGCGCGGTCCAGTCGTCATTGCGATGCGAGCGCGTTCTCTCGCGGCTGGGATCTGCTCGCGAATTTGTGCTTCGGTGAGGCGATTATCAGCCATGGTATTCCTGCCATCGCTCGAGGAGCGCATCGACATTTGCCTCGACAATCCTGAACGCTTTGACTATATCGCGCGAATTCATCCCGTACACCTCCCTCAAGAAGCAACGCTCGCCGTGCCACCCAAACTCAATGACCACCTCACCATCTGCCTTCAGGACATGGACGTGAGGAGGCCCGTGTTCCCTTGGCGGCAGAAAAATCTTGACGGCAAAACCCTCGACCCGAAGGACAGTCGGCATTAGCAAAATAACCCAACGGTTCGGTTATTACAATCTGGCGGCGCAGTGAGAGAGAGCGCACGGAGCGAATGGCGCTATACTGGCTACGATTTCAGTTGCAGACCAAATCGTTCTCTTGCGCGCGTCATCGCATTGACCCGCCTCGTTGGGACCACGAACAGTAACGAGCGGGTTCGTTAATTTGGCCTTGCCGTCACCATCTCAAGGGAGTTGTCGCGCTGTTGATTGGGCGACTGTTCGCGCCTAGCTCGAAGTAGAGACCCTTCGGCGGCGAGACTTCTGGCGGAAAAACAAAAAGTATGCGAGCAGGTTGACGGCAAACGCGAGCGCGCCCAGCACGAACTGAATATTTCTGGTCAGGCCGTACGGATAGAGAACGGGAATGAGATAGTGTGTAACAAAATCTCCTTCGTATCCCGACTGCCCTCCACGCGTACGCAGAGAATTCTCCAGCGGCGTCAGCGGACAGATCCATCCGGCGAACTCGATTAGTACTCCCCAGACTGCGACGGGAATGTGCACATAAATGAGCTTCGGCCAGCGCCGCAGAAGAAATCCGCCGAGTATCACGAACGTGACGAAGCACAGATGCAGAACTACTACGAGATCTGCAAGCCAGCGATATATCACGCGCTAACTCAACGCCACGGCTCGCAGCTTACGGTGGATGAAATGTTGAACCCCGTGGTTCTCACATTCTTTCCGACCTGGCCATCGAGAAATCCGCCACGGAACGCGATCGTCGAAGCTCCGGCGTTGTAGGAATATTTTCCCCCCCGGCCTCCGTCTACATCAGTGTAGTTTCCGCTGCGATCCAGCACGAAGCCCATCCCTGCCATCAGCCTACTGCCCACACCGTAACAGGCCCACTGTCCGATGTAGAGAGTCGTCGCCGGCGATTTGTTGGCTGACGCCGGCGGAATCGGCGCTGGTGCATTGCTCGCTGGATTTCCTGCCACACTTGCCAGCGGTATGGAGCTGACACCTGCCGATGGATTCTGCTTGCACACTGCGTCCGACACGGTCATGCGCCCCTGCACGATCCACTTGCCGAATTCGTCCTTCAGCATGTCGAACTTCCACTTGTCCATCCTGCCGAGGCATGTTTCGCCGTAGTATTTGTTGGGTGGGTAACCCGAGCCGTAGTCGTGGATCAATGCAGTGACCAGAAATGGGTAGTAGCCACCGTTTGGCTTGCCGGGCTGAACCTCTTCGAATCGAACCGTTCGGACTGCGGTGCCTTCCGGCTTGAGCTTCTGCAGCTGCGCTTCGAGGGCTTGCTCGAACTGCGCTGTTGTCGGCTGTTGCGCGGAGACAGTGGTTACGCTGCCAAGTAGGAGGAACGCTGTCGCAGAGAGAAAGCGGTGCTTCGACATTCAGGCATCTCCGTTGAAGAGTCGCTATGACGCCACTAAGATAGCGATGCCCCACGCGGTGTCCCAGCACTTTCGCAGCTCCGGGAAGGATCTCCGCACTGGTCCTCAGTCCGAAATTAGTCGTCGATCGTCGATGGCAGTTAGTCCTGAGTCCGCAAGGGTCCTCAATCCGTAATCCCCGAATCAACAGCTCCGCTTCAAACTGACCCACTACTTGCGTTTGAGCTGCCTTGCCCGCTTTCGCCCGGCGCTGCCGCAACAGGGCTGACATCGATCGACGCGAGAATCTTTTCCACCACCTGATCCTCCGTCATGTACGTGTGAAGCCGCGACGGGTTCAAGCCGAACAACTCGTTGCTGTGATCGGACAGGATTCTCGTGTGTCTGTACCCAAGTTTCTTCGAGACGGCGTTCACCGAATGAGCGGGGTCGCCGAGGTACGAGTATGCCTTCAGCATCTTCGCGGCGATGAAGATTTTTTTGGGCGTTGCAAGACCCACTTCGCGAAATGCTCGATGCACTCTCACCAGCCTGATCGTCGATTCCGTCGCCAGGTCCTGAGCGTTCGGATAACGATGCGGTTCCTCGAAGAGATTCTCAACTGCTTTTGCGAGACGCAACGGCAACATTGTGAGCTTCGGACGCAACGCATAGATCACGCGAACAGTCAGCGGGCTCATCTTCACCTGATCTATCAGCGACAGGAAACGCGGCGAGTCGTCGTCATGCGAATACAGCACGACATGCTGCAGCCCGGTCTGAGCGAGCTGAGTGATTGTCGTGAATGACTGTGTCGTCAACGGCACGTAGGCGATCACTGGCAGCGATGGATACGCCACCGTGAGCTGCTCGAGCTCCATCGCCATGCCCGATGGATCGATGATCGCGACCGAAACCGGATGGACCTGGAGGAGATCGTTTATTTCGCTCCACGTCTGCGCGATCAGTGGCGCCCGGCCGCTTCCAACGACGAATTGCAGATGTCGAAGGAGCCGGGTTGGCAGGTAGGCGAGGATCGTCAATTGGGCCCGTTTGAAGGAGCCCAAGTCTACACTTTAAGTCTGACAAAAGGAATAACTGTTTAGAAAAAAAACTTGCAGTTTTGATAAGAAACACGCAGTTCAGGATAAGAAACAGGCATTTCCTAACTGCCGGATCTCCGTACGTTGGCCGCTCACCCCAACGCCGGAGATCATATGTTCCGCTTCAAAGCTCTCGTTACGCTTGGCGCGATTGCCCTGCTCGGACTTGCAGCGTGCTCCGATGCCACCGGCCCAACGCCAGCCGGCTTCTGTCCGATCACTGGTGGGCCCGGCACCTGCGACGGCGGCGGAATCACCGCCCACCGCTAACCGGGAACGATCAGCTGGATTGGCTGACGGCGTCTTCGCGGAGGTGCATCAGCGCCTCCGCGACTCGCTGGAGCTCTTCGGTAGGCTCGAGGGGCGATGATTCAGACCCGTGAGGAACCACTTCGCCCGACTCGATTGACTGCTCGATTTCGTGTGCGAGCTGGTGAAGCTGATGCTGAGACGCAAAATCTCTCGCGCTCTCGAGCACCTGTTCGGCATTCGGACGGCCGAAACGTCGAAGCCCCAACCCCGTGAAGTACAGGTAGTACGTGTGAAGCCTGGGATCGAGCGTCGCCTTCTGCATCTGCGCGACTGAGTCATCGAAGCCGCGTTCATCGCCGTCGGCTATCGCAAGCTCCATCAGGTTGAGCGTCGCCTGCCATCTCACCCACTGATGGGGTGATATCAGCGCTACTATGGAATAGCCATCGCGCGCAACGTCCTTCATTCCGAGACCCGCGTATGCCGCGGCGATGTCGCCGAGTATTCTGTCACGCGCGGTTTTGTTCGTGGTGAGCTCGAGACTGTTGTAAGCCAGATGCACCGCGCGCTGGTAATCGCCGCGCGAGTGAGCGACAGATGCCTGCGCGTGCATCGCGATCGCTTCGACCTGCTGCAGATTATGCGATCTCGCCTCAGTCAGGACTTCATCCAGTTCTGATTCCGCTGCCGGAAGATTGCCGTGAACCATGTAACTGCCGGCGACCCCGACCCGCACTGTGAGTGACAGAACTTGATTGCCAATTTTGTCCGCCATATGCTGCGCCTTTGCGTAGCCGCGATCTGATGACGCCCAATCTCCCGTGTTACGCGCTGCGGCCCCTAACGCCGTCGAAGCTTCAATAACGAGCTCGGCACATTCGGGTGCGGTGAACGATTCGGATATCGTCTGAAATACATCAGCGGCAAGCGCCCATCTTCCCTCGAGATCCAGAGCTCTGCCGTACTTCAGAAGCTCCTGTCCGATATTGGCGGAAAGGGATTTCTGCGCTTCTAGGAGATTGAGTGCCCGGACTAGAATCGCGCGCGCGGGATCGCCATCATGAATCAACGAAACTGCGCGTCTCGCGGACTCGATGGTCGCGGCTTCAGTCTGCGCAGCGCTAGCCGAATCGGTCCTGAACGCATCGATCAGGCGCAAGACCGCCAAACCTGCAAACCCGGAGCGCCATTCGGGCCCGTCTGACGGAGTCTGGCTCAACGTCGCGAAGAAAGGAACGTGACGGATCATTTGACGTGAGGATTTGACATCTGCCTGAATATCGTCGGCGGCAGTGAATCGCGAAACGCCGGTTTCTTTTCGCGAGCCGTCGGTTTCTTATCGAATGCGGTCGCGATCTATCTGATCCTCTGCCGGAATGCTCCAATCCGCGAGCGATGACCACCAGGCGTCGGCCCGAATCGGGCCGGAATGGATCCGCTTATGGATGCCGATTACGAGACGGGGCTCATAGAGCCAGATGGCCGGCGCATCGGCGATTGCCGTTTCGTATGCCTTTCTATAGTAGTAGCGGCTTTTCGCCGGATCGAACGCCGAGATCGCGCTGTCGACATATGCGTCGAACGTCGGACTGGTGTATGCCCCCTTGTTCGCTCCGTCCTTGTCGTTTGCGGCCATGCTCGTCCAGAGCTGATGGATCGAAGCCGCGCTCGCTCCAAGGTGCCAGTTCCCCATCACAGCCTCGAAGTCCCTGTCGCTGAACCGTTGCTGAAACGTCGAGTACTCGACTTCGTCGAGTGAGACATCGGCTCCGATCTTTCTGAACTGTTCCTGGAGCAGGACCGCCATTCGCTCGCGGTTGATGCTCGATGAAGGGACGAGGATCTTGAATTGAAGCTTCCGGCCGTTGCGCTCGCGGATTCCATCCGCGGCTTTCACACGCCACCCAAGTGAATCCAGAGTGCGCTCGGCCCGAGCTGGATCGTGGGGCAGCAATGCTAAGTAGTGTCCGTCGTCGGGAATGCTCGAATCGTCGGACCGATTCCGGGCCGAGCGAGCGTGTCGAACACGTTGCGGACCATCGCAGGGATGTCGACGGCCATCGTGAGCGCTCGGCGCAGCTCGCGTGATGCGAAGAGAGCGTTTGGACGATTCTGCCGTTTCCCGTCGCGAAGGTTGAATTGGAGGAAGACGTAATCGGTTCCCGGCG
>JADGQR010000337.1 GCA_017881685.1 Gemmatimonadaceae bacterium | reverse complement strand
TTCAGAGGTTAAGGCGAACCTCCTGGGTGTCAGTGAGGAGACGACCACCGGAGTCCACCGGCTCTATCAACTCCAGAAGGAGGGCCGACTGCCGTTCCCGGCATTCAACGTGAACGACTCAGTCACGAAGTCGAAGTTCGACAACCTTTACGGCTGCCGTCACTCGCTGACCGACGGAATTCTCCGCGCGTCTGACGTGATGCTCGCCGGAAAGGTCGCGCTCATCTGCGGCTACGGCGATGTCGGCAAGGGCTGCGCACAGGCTCTCAAGGGCCAGGGCGCGCGTGTCGTCATCACCGAGATCGATCCGATTTGCGCGCTTCAGGCAGCTATGGAAGGCTATCAGGTCACGACGCTCGAGTCAGTTCTCGAGACCGCCGACATCTTCATCACCGCTACCGGCAACAAGAACATCATTACTGCCGAGCACATGTCGAAGATGAAGGACAAGGCGATCGTCGGTAACATCGGTCACTTCGACAACGAGATCGACATGGCCGGTCTCAAGAAGATGAAGGGTGTGAAGCGCGTGAACATCAAGCCGCAGTACGACGAGTACGTGTTCCCCGACGGCCACAGTGTGATGATCCTCGCCGAGGGTCGTCTCTTGAACCTCGGCTGCGCGACTGGTCACCCGAGCTTCGTGATGTCAGCGAGCTTCACGAATCAGGTGATGGCTCAGATCGAGCTGCACCAGAACGTTGGCAAATATGAGCGCAAGGTTTACACGCTGCCGAAGCACCTCGATGAGAAGGTCGCTCGACTCCATCTCGACAAGCTTGGCGTAAAGCTGACTCGGCTTTCAGAGGATCAGGCGCAGTATCTCGGTGTGTCCCCCGACGGACCGTACAAATCGGATCATTACCGGTACTAAGAGTTAGACCCAGAGAGTCCGGAGTTTTCAGGAAGGAGTGAACGAGTGTTGGGTCTGGAGTGCCATCGGCAACTCAAGACCCGGAACTCGACCACTGCTTCCTGATAACTCCGGACTCTCTGGGTTTATTTGCACGAAGGAGGCACCGTTGGCGCGTCATGCATCGAAGGCGCAACAACCGGCCGGCCAAGCGCACGGCTGCGAGTGCATAACTCCGCGTAAGTGGCGCCAAGCCCGCGCCAATTCTCGACGTGATCCGCATCGAGCAGCTGATGGCGACGCGCAAGCTCCTGCCGGTACCACTTCGCGCCGAGCAGTGGCAGCGTCACCGTAGTTACATCGCGGCGGAATCCCTCCACTTCCTGCGCGTACCACACTGGATACGTGTCGTTGTCTCCGACGGCGAATACGACGGCATTTTGCGGGGCTCGTTTGAGAATCCGCTGCGCGCTGTCGTGTGCAGCATAGGACACGGGCGCGCGGCTGCGATCGACGCCGCTCCAGTTGAGGGCAGCGGGAAGCATCGCGATCCCGACCCCCGCGACTGCACCACCGCGGCCGAATCTCCGAAGCACTGTCACCGCGCCCGCGCCGGCCCATAAGCCCCAGCACAGGAATCCCAGCGCAAAGAAGTAATCGCGCTCGCGCGCTTCGTGCTTCGCCGTCGCAGCAAGAAAACCTTCGCCGTACGACGGCGATGCCTTCATGTTGAGGTAGACGACGACGCCGAGTGTAGCCGTGATGAAGAGCAACGTCATGGCTTCCCAGCTCGGCACGTGTCGCCTCCGATGCCAGAGAAAGCCAATGATTCCAAGTGCGGCGAAAATCAGCGTCATTCCAGTTCGCGCAATTGTCGGCGGCGGGTCGGGTGCCAGCCCGAGGGCGACCTGCCAATCGGCGTACTCGAACATGTTCCCGATCTGCAGGTAGAACGGCGCCTGGCGAGGCAACATCGCGACGGGCATGTACTGATGGCGCGTGATGACATCGGACAGAGCCTGCAGCGTTGAAGGATTCCCTTGATTGATCGCAGGGTCATGACGCGCGCGGACCAGCATGAACAGCACGGCGGATGCACCAATACCGGCAACGACGAGCATCGACAGGACCGTGATCAGGAATCCACGGCGATCAGCGGTCGCGAGGCGAGCATCGTTCAATGGAGCGCCATAGGCGGTTCGATTTGCGCCAACAACCGCCGGCCACCGCCACAGAGCGAGAAACACTGCGGCAGGCGCCGCAACGAGAGCCGACAGCTGAAGCGACCAACCAAATCCGATCATGTACGCCAGGAGAATCAGCCACCGCCGGTCTCTGGTCTTCCGTGCGCGCTCAGCCACAAGAAGCAGAATCAGCGATACGAGCAGCGCCGGAGAATAGACTTCCGTCTCGGTCGCATTGAGCCAGACGCTCGACATCAGCCCGGCCGCAATTCCTCCTGCCGCAGCAGCGATCGAGTCGCCTGTCCAGCGCTGCATGAGCCACGCTGCGATTCCGCACGCGAGCGCAGTACAGGTCGCCGACAGAAGGTTGATCGAATAAGCGAACCCGAATAACGGGGACAACAATTTCGCCCAGACGTTCGCGACGAGAATGAACATCGGCGTGCCGGGCGGATGCGGAACTCCAAGCGAATGGATCGCCGAAAGAAACTCGCCGGCGTCCCAATACGTGACAGTCGGTGCCAGCGTCCCGAGGTAAACACAAAACAGGACTACTGCTACTAACGCTGGAGCCAGTTTTCTCGAGGCGGCCGTGTCAATCGTCAAGCGGGGGCGCCAGAATGACCGGCCACACGGCATCGAGTGCGCGGCGTGTTGCACGCACGTTGTGGACTCTGAAGATCCTCGCCCCACGAATCAATGCAGCAACGTTCATGGCTGCTGTTCCAATATCCCGGTCCTCGACGGGCAGCGCCGCAGCGCCCTTCTTCTCCAGCGAATTCCCGGAGGGCCTCAGCATCGCCTCAGTGACGAATCGCTTGCGGGAAGTCCCGACCATTACAGGATACCCGACTTCGACGAGCAGCTCGAGTCGCGACAGAAGAGCCATTGACTGAGAGCTCAGCTTCGAGAAGCCAAAACCCGGATCAAGAACAATACGGTCGCGGTCGATTCCCTTCTCCAGCGCGGCATCGGCGCTCGCGACAAGCTCGTCAACGATCGCGGCGACGGCATCACCTTCATAGCTGGCGTGCGCGTAGGTCGCCATTTCTTCGATGCCCCCACGCGAATGCATCAGGATCGCTCCACAGCCCGATTCACGCACCACCAGCGGCATTTCCGAATCGAGACGAAACGCCGAGACGTCGTTCACAATGTCGACACCAGCATCGATCGCCGCTCGAGCAACGGATGATTTGGTCGTGTCGATCGAGATCAGGACATCTGGAAACCGATTGCGTATCTCGCGAATCACCGGAATCGCGCGGCGGATCTCCTCACGCTCGTCAACGATCGTCGCACCAGGCCGCGTCGATTCTCCGCCAACATCGATGATGTCGGCGCCTTCCGCGATCATCCTCGCAGCATGCTCGACTGCACGTTCAGGCGAAAAAAAATTACCCCCGTCGCTGAAGCTGTCGGGGGTAACGTTGAGAATCCCGGCGACGATCGGCCGGTCGAGAACAATCTCGCGCGAGCCCGCCCGCCAGAGCCGGGAAGGCTCGGCGGCGGACGGCTCGTGCTCTGAAATCACGCCGGAGCGACCTCCGGACCGCCGAAGAGAGGCGGCTTCGCGGGCTTTGCCTGAATTGACAGCGTCTCCTGAACTGGCGTCGAAGGGAATGTCGGGGGCGGAACCTGAGGCGGGAGTGTTTCGCCACGCGCGAGCTTGTTCACTTCCTCTCCCGTCAGCGTTTCGCGATCAAGAAGCGCGGCGGCAACACTGTGCAGAAGGTCGAGATTCTCAGTGAGCGTCTCCTTTGCACGATTGTACGCTTCCTTGATCACGCGCGACACTTCCGAATCGACAAGCTGAGCGGTGCGCTCGGACACCTCACGCCGCGTCTGAATCTCGCGGC
>JADGQR010000336.1 GCA_017881685.1 Gemmatimonadaceae bacterium | reverse complement strand
GTCCAGCGCTTGAACGCGCGCGAAAATGCGGCGGGATCCGAAAACCCGACGAGATACGCGGTCTGATTGACCGACTTCTTTCCTCCATCGAGGTAATGAAGCGCGAGGCGATGACGCAGATCATCCAGCACCCTCTCGAACGTTGTGTTCTCCAGCTTCAGCCTTCGAAACAGCGTCTGACGGCTCAGGCCGAGTTTGCTGGCAATCGCGTCCATGCTCACGTCGCCGCCCGTTAAGCTCTCCATCAACAAACGCTCGACGCGATCCTTCACTGACTTCGAGCTCTCGAGCTTCTCGAGCAGATCATCGGCGTGAGCGGTCAAAACCTGCGCGACACCAGTTGCGGCGACAGGTGTCCTGATGCTCATCGCCGCGTCGTCCAGCAGCAGCGCGTTCCTGTCACTCTCGAAAACCACCGGCACACCGAAAATCCTCTCGTACTCGGCTCGATACTCCGGCGCCGCATGCGTGACATGCACGGCTTTTATCAATTGCTTGCCGCCGAGCAGGCGCATCGCGCAGGCCATGCGGGCAAAGCCCGATTCGGTAAGCTCCGGAAATGCATTCGCATTCTTGCGATTATCGATCAGCCATAGCTGCCCGCCTTTTCGCGTCAACCCGAACCGATCCTCGGCTTCGTCGCCGACCTCGACCGTCAGCCGCGCATAACGATTGCCGATTGCGAATGCGTCGGTCAACGATTGCGCACCGATCGAATTCGTGAACGAAATTTCCGTTGGATCGACGGTTTCACCGAAGTGCAGGGCAAGAGCCGGGTCGTTACACAGCTCCTGACCAGCTCTCATCAGCGCCACATACCTGGGGAACGGTATGCGGTTGTCACCATTCTCGAGATCTGCCGGCTCAATTCGAGAACGCTCGAGAAGCACGCGACGATTTGCGCCCTTGGCCACGGCCATTTCGAGCAGTGCGCGAACGCCGCTCGCAGCAATTGTAAGCTCAGCCATCGTTCCGGCATCTCCTGCAACGCACGGTCATGTTTTTGTTACGTGAGGTCATGCCCAACGGTTGCCGCAATCCGTACGGTTGCCTGACCAAAACAAACAAGGGCCAACCGCCATGCGCCAGACGCCAAATGTTACAGCAAGAACCTCCGGCTTGTTCTGGATGACGAACTTCGCCCTCGGCCCCGCGATGATCGCGGTCAAGCAGCTCGTTCACATGAACGACGCAGCCGTGACGTCGGCCAACATCCTCGCCATTGCTACCGTGTGCTACGTGTCACCGCTTGCGATTCTCACCGGTGTGAGTTCAGGCGCGGCGCTCCAGCAGGCGCAGGCGTCCGCCCTCTTACTCATCAGACTTTATGGGCAATGCTACAGCACAAGCCTGGTGTTCTTTGCGCTCTACGGGGTTCTGACTGGTTATCTCGCTTTCAGATCGACGTTCATGCCTCGTTTCGTTGGCATCGCGTTCATGGTGGCAGGCTTTGGCTGGCTGGTGTTCATCTGGCCACCGCTCGCGCGTTCGCTTTACCCATACATGATGCTGACGGGCGTCGGCGAGGTCATATTCGTGTTCTGGCTCCTCATCAAGGGCGTAGATGTCGACAAATGGAACGAGCAGGCCCGACTAACATGAAAGCTGCCTCCTATACAGAGTACGGATCAGCCGACGTCGTTCGTCTGACTGACGTGGAGCGTCCTGTGCCGACGGACGACGAGGTTCTGATAAGGGTCTGCGCCGCGTCGGTGAACGCATACGACTGTCACTTCATGCATGGAGAGCCCCGCGCGATGCGTCTCGCGACGGGATTGCGCAGGCCGAAGGACGGCCGTCTCGGGGTAGACGTCGCGGGACGAGTCGAGACAGTCGGAAAGAACGTGACCGAGTTCAAGCCGGGCGATGAGGTATTTGGCGTGTCTCGCGGAGCCTTTGCAGAGTATGCATGTCCTTCCGCGTCTCGCCTGGCGCTGAAGCCTCTGAATGTTTCGTTCGAACAGGCCGCGGCCACTCCCATCGCGGGATGCACCGCCCTTCAAGCTCTACGCGACAAGGGCCAGATCAAACCGGGGCAGAAGGTACTCATCAATGGAGCGGGCGGAGGTGTCGGGACATTCGCCGTGCAAATCGCCAAGCTGCTCGGAGCGGAGGTCACCGCCGTAACGAGCACGAAAAATCTCGAACTGGTTCGATCGCTGGGCGCAGACCACACCGTGGATTACACGCGCGAGGACTTCACAAGGGCCGGCAAGCGATACGACGCGATACTGGAGCTGGGCGCAAATCACTCGTGGTCGGATATCAGGCGCTCGCTGACGAGCGATGGAAAGTGGCTGTTTGTCGGCGCCGTGGCGACCAGAGGCTGGCTTCGTCCGCTCGGCACTTTGGTCAAGGCATTGGCGCAGTCGCCTTTCGTGAGTCAGAAGATTCAGCTCGTGCCGGCGCGTGTGACCAGAGATGACCTCGTCGTCATGAGCGAATTTCTCGAGGCGGGCAAAATAGAGCCGGCAATCGAGAAGACTTATTCATTGGCTGATGTCGCTCAGGCTCTTCGGCATGTTGAACAAGGACACGCGGGAGGAAAGGTCGTCATCACGATCTCGTGACCGCGTTCGCAGATGTGTGATTACCAGTGAGTTGTTTTGATGATGGGCTAACCAGAGATCGTCACAGCTTCATTCTGTGGATGAAAATGATCCGATCCCAGCCCTCAAACAACAATTGCGCGATGAACTGATTGCATTGATCGGGAAATGGAATCAGTCGGTCGCCGCGGGGGCGATCAGGACGGATCAGCCCAGGATGTCAGACCTCGAGCGCAATCGGTTGGAGCGTTTCAGTCTCGAGACACTCATTCGATTTCTGACGCGAGTGGACTGTCGGGTTGATCTTAAAGTCGTGAGGCTGCGCCGAACCCAGCCGCGAGTATTCAGATTCCCTGGCAAAGAGGATTGAGGTGTGTCGCATCCTGGGCTTTTAATGGAAGTATTGCCATTCAGGTAAGTGCCGCCGACGGCAGAAGGTGGCAAGATGGCAATACTTCCATTGGAAGCCCGACATGCGACACACCTCAATCCCCCTCGAGATAGCGCCCTGACTATCCCGAACCTCCGCACAAACGTAGCCTAACGCCACTGTCTTCCCTTCTCGGGGCATACCCTGGCCGACATCTTCGCGCAGCTCCAGGAATCGCTTCGCCCTTCCTACGTTCTCGAGCGTGAGATCGCGGGGGCATGGCGACAGTCTATCTCGCGCGCGACATCAAGCACGACCGCAACGTGGCCGTCAAGGTGCTCGACCCGGAGCTGGGCGCCGTGCTCGGCGTCGATCGGTTCCTCAGCGAAATCAAGGTCACGGCCAACCTCCAGCACCCGAACCTTCTCCCTCTCTTCGATTCGGGCGATGCCAATGGACATCTCTACTATGTAATGCCGTTCGTCGAAGGCGAGTCTCTCCGTGCGCGATTGGATCGAGAACGACAACTTCACGTCGATGAAGCGGTACGCATTGCGATCGCCATCGCCAACGCACTCGACTACGCGCACTCGCACGGCGTAGTCCACCGCGACCTGAAGCCCGAAAACATTCTCATGCAGCACGGGCAGCCGGTCATCGCCGATTTCGGCATCGCGCTCGCGATTTCGAAGGCAGGCGGTAGCCGAGTGACGCAGACGGGGCTCTCGCTGGGTACGCCGCAGTATATGTCGCCGGAACAGGCCACGGGCGATCGCGTGATCGACGGCCGCAGCGACATCTACTCGCTCGGCGCCATGCTCTACGAGATGCTCGCCGGTGAGCCACCGCACGTCGGCGGAACGGTGCAGGCGACGATCGCGAAAGTTCTCACCGATCCGGTTCGCCCGCTTCGCAGCCTGCGCGATACGGTGCCGGTTCAGATTGAGCTCGCTGTTGGAAAGGCACTCGCGAAGTTGCCTGCCGATCGCTTCGCATCAGCTTCACTCTTCGTTCGCGCGCTCGAAGGTGACCGCACGGGGCTCATCGAGCCCGGCCCAAATCACGCAGACGCCGGGGGCACGTGGCTTCGCCATCCGGGAACGATCGCACTCGCAGCATTGCTCGTGATTGCGACCGCATTCGCGGCATACAAGGCGACACACAGTGCGACCACCTCGAGTGAGACACGAACTGTGCGGTTCGATTTCGTTCCTCCAGCAGGCGCGAAGATGCGGCTCACGTTCGGCGCACCGATGGCGGTGTCACCCGATGGCCGCATGATCGCGTATGTCGGCGAGCGACCACACGGATCACAACTCTGGATTCATGATCTGGAATCGGGCACATCGCGTCCGCTTGCAGGCACCGACGAACCCGAATTCCCCGTGTTCTCGCCCGACGGCCGCTGGATCGTCTTCCGGATGAACGCGCGAGGCGTGCTCGCGAAGGTTCCGGTCGGCGGCGGCCAGGTCGAACCGCTCTATCCGGTGACTTCATTGAGTCCGGTCTCGTTTCTGACGAATGACTCTATCGTCTTTTCCTTCGCGAACGCCGGGACCAGTTGGTCGCATACCTACACCGGCTCCCTCGCTGGAGGAACTGCAAAGCCGTTCCTGCGCAACGATTCAACGGCAGTGTCGGTCACTCAGTTCGATGCAATGATGGCGCCGGATAACAAGACGTTGATCTTCACTTCCGCTAACGCCGCAAAAAACACCGGTAAAGTCATTGGGTGGGCGACGCGTTCCGAACGCGTGGCGGTAGTCACAGAGGTGCAGGCAAGCTCCATCCTCGGCTATTCAGCCGGGCGCGTGATCTATGCCAACGACGCCGGCGGGATCATGGCTGTTCCCTTCGACCTCGCAACCCACACCATCACCGGACAACCAATCTCAACGGGCGAAAGCGCGATGATGGACGTGTATACCGCCAAGGCAGCGCTTTCCGCGAAAGGCGATTTGACCTTCGTCGTCGGCGGCGGACCTGTACGGCCGATGCTCGTAGATCGAAGCGGCGAGAAACCGCTGATGACCGATGAGCGGGCGATCGCTGACGGGCGCTATTCACCTGATGGAAGCCGGATCGCTTTTTCGAACCGCGAACGCCGGACGAACCGACATATGGGTGTACACGGTGTCGTCGGGAAGCCTCGATCGCCTCACCTCGGCGGGCTCGGTCAACGATCGAGTGGAATGGTCACCCGATGGCCGGCGCGTGATTTCCGAAGCGATCGTGAAGGGCCGACGAGTCTCTGGTGGCAGCCGATCGATGGAAGCGCGCCGGCGGAGCGCATTACTCCTCGAGAATTGAAGGTGCCGGTCCTCGAAGGTTTGCTGACTCCTGACGGAAAGACGCTCGTGTTTCGCGTCGACACGCCAAATCGTTTGCGAGACATTCTCTCGGTGCCGATGTCTGGTGAAAAGACGATCACATCCGTGCTTGCCACTGACGCCGACGAGCTCAGTCCGCGGATCTCGCCTGATGGCAAGTGGATGGCGTATGTCTCAGCGGAGTCCGGCCAGGACGAGGTGTATGTCCGGCCATTTCCTGGAGCCGGCGGTGGTCGCACCCTGGTTTCGGTGAACGGCGGACGTGAGCCGCTTTGGTCGAAGGACGGCCGGACCATCTTCTATAGTAATGACGGCTCTTATATCGCTGCGGCAATCGCACTGTCAGGGACACCAGCAGTCAGCCGCCGCGACACTGTGGCGAGCGGATCGTATGCGTCTATGCGATTCCATCCGCTTTACGACGTCGCTCCTGACGGCAAGCACCTTCTACTGCTCGAGCCGAGCCAGAAGGATGTCCCCGCCACGGTCATCCTGAACTGGGGAAGCGCATTCGCGGCCCGGGTCGGGACTGCGAAATAGATTTTACGAATTCGTTTGGCGAAGGGAATTGAGGGGTGTCGCATTCAGGGCTCCAATGGAAGTATTGCCATCTTGACGCCTTCTGCCGTCGGCGCGGCTTACCGTAATGGCAATACTTCCATTAACAGCCCTGAATGCGACATCCCTCAATCCCTCCCTCGATACAACGCGCCCGGTCGCGCTTACAACTCGCTCACTCGCGGCATCTTCCCGTCCACGTAGAGCCGCGACAACCGCATCAGATCCGCACGATTCTCGGCCACGAATGGACCGTGCATGACGATCGGCACGTTCTGCCGCTCGCCCGCATAGAGCAGCACACGCGCACTCTTCTCGCCCGCCGTGATCCGCAGAATCGAGTTACCCGACGAATGCCGCGCAGGACGATCGAGCCAGCCAACCTGCCCCTCCCCGACGCGGGCCTTTTCTCCTGCTGACACATCACCGTCGATCACGTAGATAAATCCGTTATATGTATCAGGCAGCTCCTGCTCGAAGCTCGCACCTGCATCGAGGCGGACATCGACCAACGTCACCGGCACATAGTTGTGCGCAGGCCCGCGCAACGATCCCGAGCTCCCGCTATACACGCGCGCTTCAACTCCCGGCTCAATTCTCACCGGCACGGTGTCACGCTTGATCATCTCGAACCTCGGCTCCGCCCACCGCGCGCTTTGCGGCAAAGTCAGCCAGAGCTGAAGGATTCGCGTCTTCTCCAGCGGTTCGACATCCTCATTGTGAATCACGCCGCTGCCGGCGGTCATCCATAGTATGTCCCCTTCCTCGAGCGTTCCTTCGTCGCGGTCGCGAACCTTTCCTTCGACCACGAGCGTCACTGTCTCGAATCCACCATGCGGATGCGCACCACCAGCGGGTTTCCCGGGCTCGAGATCGATCCGGTCATCCATCAGGGCGATGAACGGATCGTTACGTTCGAAATCGTGAGGATCGACGACGGTTACTGCAGTGTGCCCTTCACCGATGAATCCCGGCGCCGGCGGCGGCAGCGTCACAACTCTGACAATTCCACGCTGCGACATTATGAGGTTTTCGCCGCCGGTTTCGCGATGTGCCGCAGCGCCACATTGGCGAGGCCGCCGACAACTCCGGCATCGAGCACGATCCACGTCATTGCGGGCGACCAGACGTACAGCCACCCGAACAGCGCATCGAGCGAGTACGGGCCAAATCCAACCATCGCGAGGGCAAGCGCAGCAGCCGCATACAATAGAGGTATCTCGATTCCATTCTTCGCCGCGAACAGTCCATTCGGCCAATGAACGGTGATCGCCGCCACGAGCATCACTGAAATCATGAGCGCGGGCCCGATCGGACCAAGAAAGCCGAGCGCGATGAGAAGACCACTGGTGATCTCGATGATCGAAGCGAGAGCCGCAAACACGCGACCCTGGTTGAACCCAAGCTTCACCATGAACTCGCCGGTCGCGTTGAGTCCGTATCCTCCAAACCATCCAAACAGTTTCTGCGCGCCGTGCGCGGCCATCAACAGGCCGATGATCACACGCGCGACCATCAAACCGATGCCCAATGTCTGTAGATCAGTGCCAAGACTGTTCATGGAGAGACTCCTGAGCTATGTAGGTTACTGATGGTAACCATCTATGGCGGAGACGCCAGTGATAAGCACTGCACTTGAGACGAAGGTGCGGTCGCGGGCTCCGTGCTGATGCTCGTCGGCCAGTTGCTTACGACCCGAGAACAATCGGCGCCGTCCACCGGAACGGTCCCCACTCCATGACAAGAGTGCCGCGCCGCGCATCGATTGGATGAATTGAAATCGCAAACTCCTCTACAGGCGTCGCGAGGGTCTCAGTCGCCATCGCCGCTCGGCCGAGGTCGTGTGATGCGTTGTAGCCAGTG
>JADGQR010000051.1 GCA_017881685.1 Gemmatimonadaceae bacterium | reverse complement strand
TGAAGATCTTCACGAGCTCGGGAATGATCGCGCCCGCGAGAGTACCGCAGGTGATGACTGTCGACAGCTTCCACCACAGCGAGCCGTCTCCGATGTCGCGAATCAGGAAGAAGGAAACGAAGTACGTGAGAGCGACCGACACGAGCGACGTGAGCCACACAAGCGTCGTCAGCGGCGCCTCGTAGTTCATATCATCTGCACTTATGTAGCGGCTCTTCGCAATCGCTGCATTGATGAGATACGAGATGCCGCTGGAGATGATCATCATGATGCGCATCGCGAAGATCCAGACCAGCAGCTGCACCTGCGTCGTCGGGTTGCTGACGGCGAGGAGGATGAACGAGATGAGCGCGACACCCGTCACTCCGTACGTCTCGAATCCATCCGCGCTCGGACCAACCGAGTCTCCGGCATTGTCACCTGTGCAGTCCGCGATGACGCCTGGGTTGCGAACGTCGTCTTCCTTGACGTTGAAGACGATCTTCATCAGGTCAGCGCCGATGTCGGCGATCTTCGTGAAGATTCCGCCGGCGATTCTCAGAGCGGCAGCGCCAAGTGATTCACCTATCGCGAATCCGATGAAGCAGGAACCGGCGTAATCACCCGGGATGAACAGCAGGATCAGAAGCATGAGGAACAGCTCGACCGAGATCAACAGCATTCCAATGCTCATTCCGGCCTTGAGCGGAATGGCGTAACAGGGGTATGGCTTGCCCTTGAGGCTGGCGAATGCCGTTCGCGAATTGGCGAACGTATTCACGCGGATGCCGAACCATGCGACTCCGTAGCTGCCCCCGATACCGATGAGACTGAACCCGAGGATGATGGCGACCTTGACCGGCTCGAACTTCAGCAGGAACCCGAAGTACAGCAGGATGATGAAGCCGATGAAGATCTCGAGAATCAGGATGAACTTCCCCTGCGTGATCAGATACGTCTTGCACGTCTCGTAGATCAGCTCGGAAATCTCGAGCATGGATTTGTGCACCGGCATCTTCTTCAGCTGGTTGTAGATCACCAGTCCGAACAGGAGTCCGAGCGCGCAGACAATCAGTCCGAGCATCAATAGTCTGCTGCCGGGCATTCCGAGGAATGACACGGAAGAAAGATCGGGAACGACGAGGTTCGCTTCGCCGCCGGGCCGTTGAGTTGCCTGTAGTAAGTACAAAGGGTGCATCAAGCTCATTTAAGCTCTCCTGAGAGTAATCGGCATTCGGGAATGGTCCCGAACGCCATAAGATTTGAAGCGACTGCGGCGGTACGGTACTGCAACGTGCGAGCGGAAAATCCGCAACGGCGATCAGCTGTCTTTTTCAACCATTCGCCAGAGGAAGAAAACGGGGACGCCGATCGCGACCAGCACGAGACCCGAAATTGCCTGAGCCCGTGTCTTGTCAGAAATCAGAAGAACGACTGCAATCGTCGAAGCGAGCACGATATAGAGTGCCGGCAACACCGGATATCCAATGGCCCGGTAAGGACGCTCGGCGTTCGGCAGCTTCGACCGCAGGATGAAGAGTCCGATCGTCGTCAGCGCGTAGAAGATGAGCGCGGCGAAGATCACATAGTCCAGGAGCTGGCCATACGTCCCTGTCAGGCACAGCAGGCTTGTCCAGATCGCCTGAACGATGAGAGCAAGCGACGGAACGTGATTCTTGTTGAGCTCTCCGGCCTTCCTGAAGAACAGCTTGTCCTTCGCCATTGCGTAGTAGACGCGGGCGCCGGAAAGAATGAGTCCATTGTTGCAGCCGAACGTCGAGATCAGGATGGCAGTCGCCATGATCGTTCCGCCGATTGCGCCGAAGATCATCTCAGCCGCTGCACTTCCAACCCGGTCCTGAGTCGCGAACTGAATTCCGCGGCTCAGCACGTCAGCAGCGTCCTTCGTTCCGTGCATCGGAAGAATGTTCAGGTAGGCAACGTTGGCGAGGATGTAGAGGAGGCTCACGAGTCCGGTGCCCATCACGAGCGCGAGGGGCAGATTGCGCTGCGGATTCTTTACCTCGGCCGCGGCGAAGGTGACGTTGTTCCACGCGTCGCTCGAAAACAGAGATCCGACGAGTGATGCACCGAATGCGACCATGAACGCCGATGTGACGTCGACGTGGCCGACGAAATTTCCATTACTGAAATTCGCTGCGATCGCGCCGGCGTTTCTGCCGATCGTGAGACCCAGCAGAATCAGCAAGGCGAGAGCGCCCGTCTTGACAATCGTCAGAGTGGTCTGAACGAGCTTGCCTTCGCGGACTCCGCGAAGGTTGATCCACGTGAGAATCCAGACGGTGACGAGAGCGACAAGTCGCTGAGGCGTTAGCCCAACTTCGACCAGACCACCCGGCGTATTGATGTCGAACTGCGGAAACCATCCGAAGCGGTCAGGCGTGATAGCCGGCCACAGCACGCCCAGGAATCGTCCGAACGCGACGGCGACGGCGGCGATCGTTCCCGTTTGAATGACTATGAAAAGCGTCCACCCATACAAAAAACCCATGAGCGGGCCCATGGATTCGCGAAGAAAAACGTACTGGCCGCCCGCTCGGGGATACATTGCCGCGAGCTCTCCGTACGAGAGCGCGCCAAGCATCGTAATTACTCCCGCAGCGAGCCACGCCAGCATCAGCCACAGTGGAGAATTGACAGTACGGGAGATGTCGGCGGAGACAATGAAGATGCCGGAGCCGATCATGGATCCGGCTACCAGCATCGTTGCATCCGTCAATGTCAGAGCTTTGACAAAGCCGCCCGCTGACGCCGCGGCGTCACCGGTCTCGGGCATGTTGCTCATCTACAGTCTCGGCGAGGGGTAGAGACACCGGCGACCGTCCCGGTGTTCAGGCGGGCAGAATTTACCATTTACCGGAAGGCAAAGCCAGAGTGTTTCCCTATGAAAACTCAGAAAATGAACTGGATGTCGACAGTATCCCGGACAGGAGTTCCATCGGCACGCACGCCTGGACGGAATCGCATCGCCATCAGTACATCACGCAACTTCCTGTTGTAATCCCCATCGCGTGACGGATTGAATCCGAGAAGCTTCGCATTCCCTTTTTCATCGACATCGAAATACGCGATGAGGTGATACCCCTTCACTGAGGCCGGAGCTGGAAGCGGCGGAAGGAAGAACTGTGTCGGGGTCGGAGGATAGTTCGCGCCCGGCCCTCCACCAGTTCCGGGGCCATTCGCGCTGCCTGTACCGGGGCCGACACCAGAACCGATTCCGCCCCCGCTGCCAGGACCCGCTCCACCGGTTCCCGCGGTTCCCGTACCGGTGCCGGCCGCCGATCCTGTAGCAGGCGCGGCTGGTGCGACCGGTGCCGGAGGGACCACGGCGGCCGGTAACGTAGCGACCGGTTTCGGAGGGACAATCAGTTTCGGAGGTACAACCTGCGCGGCTGCGTCAGGCGCAGGCGTCTTCAGCTTCACGTATTGAAGCCGTTCGCCGCCTGATCCGCCTCCACCTCCGCCAGCGGGACCCGGTCCTCCTCCACCAATCGCCGGAGTGCCCTTGAAATTCTGCTGAGCGATCGGATACAGGACGAGAAGAATTATGAGCGCATGCGCAAAGAGAGAGGCGACGACACCCTTCCATCGCCCCTCTCTCTTGCTCGGTACCCCTATCGGAGGCCGGTAGCTCTTAGCTATTGGGCCGGCGCATCCTTCGGTGAGACACCGATGACTTTCACTCCCGCTCCGCGTGCTATGTCCATTCCGTAGATCACTTCGGAGTACTTCGCCTTCGGATCGCCCTTCACGAAGATGATCTTTTCCGGACGGGGATCGTAGATCTCCTTCAGACGCTTGAACAGCGTCGTCTTGTCGAGCGGCTCCTTGTTCAGGAGATACTTGCCGCCGGGCAAAACTTCGAGAACGATCTGCGGTGGCGGATTCGCGCTCTGCTGCTGATCGCTCGGATCCGGAAGCTGAAGATCGATTGCCTTCCGGGACATCGGGACGACGAGCATGAAGATGATGAGAAGCACGAGCAGCACGTCGATCATCGGTGTGACGTTGATGTCGTTCGTGAGGCCGCCGCCTCCTCCAGTGGACATTGACATTACTTCTTACCTCCCTTCGGCACGCCGCCCATCACACGATCCGTCGCAATGAGTGACGCGGTTCCAGGCTGCTGATCGGTAATCATCGCCGTCATCGTGACCTGGTTGTGCGCCGCAATGTCGAGAGCGTCGAGGACCTTGCCATACTCCAGATCCTTGTGCGCCTTGATGAACAGAATCTTGTCTTCCTGCCGCGCCGAATAGATAGCGTTGAGACGCTGTCCAAGCTCCGCGTTTGGAATTGCCTGCTTATTCAGGAAATACTGCCCGTTCATGTCGATGCCGAGCACCTGATCGCGCTCCTCCTCAGGGTGCGGCTTCAGGTTTACACCCTGCGGCGGTATTGCCTGGAAACCGGAATTGATCGCCGGCACGACGAGCATGAAGATGATCAGGAGAACCAGCATGACGTCGATCATCGGCGTCACGTTTGGTTCTGCCTTGATTTTTCCGCTCCCTCCAGCTGACATAGCCATGAGAAAATTCTCCCGGCGTTACTGCGAGATCTGCGAAGATCCGCTGGAAGCCGTCGTGTTGAATTCGCGGGTGAAGCGCGACCGGCCGAACTCGCCGCTCACGTTCTTGATCATGTAGTCGATCATCTCCTTCGAGGTGTACGTCATTTCCGCGGTCAGGTTGTCGATCTTGACCTGGAAATAGTTGTACGCCCAGACTGCAGGAATTGCGACGATGAGACCGAAGGCCGTCGTGATGAGCGCCTCGGCGACACCGGCGGAGATCGCGGAGAGACCGCCTGAGCCTGACGCGGCCATTCCGACGAATGCGTTCACGATTCCCATTGTGGTTCCGAGCAGTCCGACGAACGGAGCCGTGGCGCCGACGGTGGCGAGAACGCCACGGCCGCGCTTGAGATCAGTGATCGTCATCAGCATCTCGCGCTCGACGGCGCGCTCTGCGGAGTTGATGTCGCCGACGGTGACGGTGCCGTCCTGAATGAGCGGCTTGATCTCGGTCAGTGCACCGCCGAGTACGCGCGCAACGTGCGACTTCTTGTACTTCTCGGCGAGCGTGACGGCTTCACCAAGATTGTCTTCTTCGAGGAACTGCGAGAATTCCGGGGCGAACTTGCGGGTCTCACCCTGCGCGCTGCGCAGATCCCACCACTTCTTGATGGTCACGGACAGCGACCAGATGGACATGATGGCGAGGGTAAACACGATGCCGCGGGCGAACCCGCCCATCTGGCTCCAAAGGTCTAGTAGCGAGAGTTGCATTTTATCCGGATCTCCGATGGGTGTGGGTTATCTGTCGAGTTTGAACTGGAAACTCTGCTGCACGAGCTGCTTCACTTTGTGGCCACCAACTTCGGCCGCATAGAAGCGCATGTTCGGCAGCGCGGCACGTACAGCGTTGGCAAATAGATCATTGGTCGCCTTCAGCACCTTGAACGAACCAACTTCGGCCTTGCCGTCTTCGTCTACAACGAACTGAGCCTGTACTTCACCTTCCACGCCAGACGAGCGTAATGCGTCCGGATAGCGAGGAGCGCCGGTACCGGGAATCTGTGCGACGGGCTTCTCGACCTGGAATTCGAAGTATGTCTGATTGGCGTCGATCTTCTGCGGAACTCCGCCGGCGACACCGGTTGATGTTCCACCCTTCACGCCCTTTCCGCTGAAGTCTTCTTCGTTCGTGACTTTCTTGCTGAGATCGATATCAGGAATCTTGATCGGGATGTTCACCGGCGCCTGAAGTACCTGGAATCCCTTCGGCGGCGGAGCCTTCACGACGACATCCTTCGGCGGAGGCGGGGGCGGCTCCTTCGGCTTGGGAGCCTCCTTCTTCATTTCTACGAACTGAATCTTTTCTGCCTTCGTCTTGTCGGACGCAATGCCGGCTCGGGCAGTGAGAACGACAGCGGCGGCGATCAGAGTGCCGTGGAAGACGAGGCTGAAGATCGTTCCTCCAGCCATCTTCTGCTTCTTGGGCTTCGACTCGATCAGTTGATTGAACATTGAATCACCGAGGAAAGGTTTGGTGAGATGTAGATTATCCAGGCCAATCAAATGACGTAATAGCAGGAAGATTAAGAATCCATGAAATCCCGCTTAATGAATTTTCACGTTTTGGGAGCTTGCGCCGGGAGCGGGAGGGTCACTGTAAAGAGGCTGCCGCGGCCTAACCTCGATGATGCAGTCAACGTGCCACCATGTGCCTGAGCGATCCATTGGCTGATCGCCAACCCCAGACCAAATCCTCCCCGCTCTGACATTCGAGAGCGAACACGGTCTGCACGCCAGAATCTTTCGAAGATGTATGGAACGTCTGCGGCAGCGATTCCGATGCCCGTATCACGCACGGCGAAAGTCACGTTTTCGGGATGAAGCCCAAGTCCGATGTCAACCTTGCCGCCGGCAGGTGTGTACTTGATTGCGTTGGTAATCAGATTGAGAAAGAGCTGACGAAGACGGGTGCGGTCTCCCATCACGGTGACGTCGGCGGTGAACGGCAGATTCACTGCGACTCCCGCTGCTTCTCCGAGTATGAGCGCCGTTTCATACACATCTTCGACGAGAGGCTTCAGCTCGATCGGCTCGCGATGAATGTCGAACCGCCCTTCATCGGCACGCGCAAGTGTGAGCAGACTCTCGACGAGATCTGCCATTCGTGTCGTTTCGTGCAGAGCCTCTTCGAGCGCAACGAGCCTCTCATTCTGCGACGGCTCGGACATCGCGCGCTCGACATCCGCCCGCAACACCGCGAGCGGCGTCTTGAGCTCATGACTCGCGTCAGCGGTAAAGCGGCGCAATCCAAGGAATGAGGTCTCGAGCCGCTCGATCATCGCGTTGAGTGTCGCCACAAGCTGCTCGAATTCGAGCCCGGCGTTCTCGATGCTGAGACGACGGTGGAGACTTCGCCCGTCACTTATTGCCGCAACGTCGTGCGTTATTCTCGCGATTCTCTCCGCATTCACGCCGAGCATCTGCCATGCACCCCAGCCGGCGAATCCGATGAGCGGAATGAGAAAGAAGAATGCGTACCAGTATTCGCGCGGCAGCGTTGTCGCGTCGTTGGTCGGCACGCCGACGATGACTTTTCCAAGTGGCGTCGGCGATCGCGAAACTGCGCGCGCGACAAGCAGCACACGCTCATCGAGACTGTCGAGCCCGAGCAGCCCTGCCGGTCCGTTGACCGGGAGGTTCACGAGCTGGTCGGCGAGAAGCGTTGAATCAGAGCCGCTCAATCTTCTCACGGCTGCCGACTGAAACAGCGGCGTTCCATTCCGGTCGGTTACAACGAGATAGTTGGGGAAGGCATTGAGCATCGCGCCGAGTCGCGGTGTGATGGAAAGCGATTCGGCCGCCGTGTCTGGACCGATGACCACGGCCTGCACACCTTCGCCTGCGTCGAGTATCAGCGAAGTCGCAAGATCTGCTTCGGTATCCGCGTAGCGTGCGATGTCACGGTAGATAGATGCGCTGCGCACCGTCCACGACATCAGGCCGATAACGCCGGAAACGGCAGTCAGCGCCACGACGAACAAAGTAGTGAGGTTCGTCCGCGTCGATGCCATTCGCTGTCAGCCCTTCGACGAAGTGTTGTCGGAGCGGATCACGTATCCCACGCCGCGAATCGTATGAATGAGCTTCTGCGTGTGATTCGCGTCGATCTTCTTTCTCAGGTGGTTGATTACGACGTCAACGATGTTCGTCCCCGGATCGAAGTGATATCCCCACGCGTACTCGGTGATGAGCGTTCGGCTCATGACTCGTCCGGCGTGGCGCATCAGATATTCGAGAACCGTGTATTCTTTCGGCGTCAGCTCTATCGGCACATCGGCGCGAGTCACTTCGCGCGTGTCGAGGTGCAGCTCGAGGTCTGCGATCTTGAGAGACGGCGAGGCCAGTA
>JADGQR010000008.1 GCA_017881685.1 Gemmatimonadaceae bacterium | reverse complement strand
GTGGTGAGGAGCTCCGCAGCCTTGAGAAATACCGCCGCTCTGTCTTCCCATGACCAGTTTGCCCAGTCGCGTGCGGCTTCGCGCGATGCGGCGATCGCTGTGTCGACGTCTGAAGCGGTCGCCTTGTGATAGTCAGCCAGGACGTGCTTGTGGTTGTGCGGCATCACTGACTGCGCGAGATCGCCGCTTCTGATTTCGCGGCCGCCGATGATCGCTGGAATGTCGATGCGCTCGCCTGCCATCGACTTGAGGCGATCCTTGAGTGACACCCTCTCCGGAGATCCGGGGGCGTAAGACTTCACGGGTTCATTAACGGGCACGGGAACGCGGCGGTTGCCGTTAAAGCCTGATCCCATCGATGCGGACATGCTGTATTCCTCTGGTATTGTGACCTGCCGAAGGTCAAAGATACCCGACCTTGCATCGCGGGCGAACCCCTGCGCACTCCCTTCTCGCCCGGGCGCTAGGTTTGAGCACAATGCGATTTCTACCTGTCGTCCTCACAGCCGTTTTCCTTGTCGCGTGCAAGGGAGAACCCGTCACGTGGGGAGACCCGGTATTTCGCGGAGCTCCGGCGTTCCCGACTGACGAGGCAGGTCATACCTCGATCGCAGATCGGGCGACCTGTCCTGCTTCGGTCAGAACCGTTTTGAACGGGAAGTTCACGTATGCGACGTGGTGGCGGGTGAATCCCGACAGCAGTGCATCGCTGGTGGTGGCGAGATCTGATTCGCCGGGGATCTGGAATAAACCTGTCATCGCCGACTCGTCGGACCACAGCATTCGCGGCTGCGAGAGACCTGCTCCTTCGATTGCGGCAGACAACTCCAGTGGTTACGTGCATCTCGCATACTTCCTCGAGCCTGCCGCAGGCTCGGGTATCTTCTTCGCGCACTCGATGGACAGCGCTGCGACCTTTCATTCACCGCTGCCGATCGTCTTCGGGAAGAATCCATCGCGTGTGAGCGTCGCCGCGTATGGGGATCGCGTTGCAGTTGCGTACGAGGATCCCAATGCAACTCAGCCTCTGATAGACGTCGCATTATCGAAGACGATGGGTCACATCTTCGAGACTCGGATCCAGGCCACCCCTGAGAACGGCCGCGCGATGCAGCCGGTAATTCGCATTGATCAGGATTCACTTCGACTTTGGTGGATCGAGGATTCGTTAGATCCCTTCGGTGGGACGACACGTCCGGCCTACCGGGCAGCGCAGTGGCGCTGACGGCCCGTTGCGCTCTTTCTCCCCGCGCATAGCTTCGCAGGCGCGGCTGTCGCTGCAGAGAATCGCGTACGACGCTGTGCGCTCAACTCCAACAAGCGGAGTAATGATGAAAAGAGTTTCTCGTTCGTATGTGATCGCAACCGTATTCGCTTCTCTGGCAGCCGTGTCCGGTGCCTCAGCCCAGCGGATGACTCCTTCACCTTTTGACTTTGGAGCTTACTTCGGCGCATCACTGCCAATGGGAGCGTTCAAGGATCAGGCGGACGTCGGATTCCACGGTGGCGCATTCGGAACTTTCCCGTTGTCCGATGTCCTGGGCATCAGGATTGATGGTGCCTACAGCGACTTTGGAACGAAGGATTTCGCGGTCGACAACGCGACTGCTTCATCGAAGACAACGATTCTGCACGGGACCATCGATCTTCAATACAAGCTCGGCACCGAGAATGAGATGGCGCTTGGCGGCGGGGCGCTTCCGTACATATCCGGCGGCGTGGGCGCGTATCGCTTCTCCTTTGACGACTCATGCGCCGGTACGGGATGCTCGGCTGTCGCCTTCGGACCTGCTTCTGAAACTCACTGGGGATTGAATGGAGGCGCCGGCGCAATGTTTCCGCTGAGCGGTTTCACTCCGTTCATCGACGTGCACTATCACACGATCTTTCCGAAGAGCGGAGAGGCCGGTCGCGCGAACATGCTTCTGCTTTCGTTTGGACTGAAGTTCCGCTGACGCATCCATACGAGCGGGGGCGGCTGAATCGCTCCCGCTCGTTTCGTTGAAGCCTTCCAAGCACGCTTTCTGCCTCGAAGCCCCACATGGCGAAATTCCTCGGCGCTCACACGATCAACAACGGCGGCATTCACATGGCCGTCAGACGAGCTGGCAACGCGGGAATGACTGCGATGCAGCTCTTCACCGCGATTCCGAAGTACTACGGCGACAAGGTTTCCATAAAGCCCGAGCGTGTCGAACGCTTCAAGGCCGCACTCGCCGGGACGAAGATCAAACCGGAGAACGTCGTGGTGCATGCTCCGTATGTGCTGAGCGTTGCGACTCCGGATGATGACAAGTGGATCCGCGCTGCGGGCGGGCTTGCGAAAGAGATGGAGCGGTCGAGCGCGATTGGTGCGGGGCAGGTCTGCTTCCATTCGGGATCTGCCGGCGACAGCGAGCGGTCAGCCTCGGCGAAAAGAATTGCGACCGCAATGCTGCAGGCACTGAAAGCTGCGGATTCCGAAACGAAGCTTCTCATCGAGAATACCGCTGGCGCGGGGCGCACGATGGGCAAGACGGCGGACGAGATCGCCGATATTCTTTCCCACATTCCGAAGTCTCTGCGCCCGCGAACCGGCTATGGACTCGATACCTGTCACCTCTTTGCCTCGGGCTACGACATGACGCATTCGAAGGAAATGCTGAAGGGGATCATAGACGATTTTGAGGAGAAGACGGGAGAGCCGCCGTCGTTCTTTCATCTGAACGACAGCGAGGGTGCGCTGGGATCCAATAAAGACAGGCATGTACTGATTGGTGACGGCGCCATAGGAGAGAAGCCATTCCACTGGCTGATGGAGGATCCACGCACGAATGGAGTTCCGCTCGTGCTCGAAACACCGCAGTTGAATTACGACATAGGGGACGACGACCCGACGCCCGATCCTTACGACGTGCAGATGATGGCGCTTCTTCTCTCGTAAAACGGGGCATTTTCCCTCTTGCAATTGTTCAATGCGGATATACTTTGCCTCGCGAGACGCGCACCGGCGTCGGCGAGATAAAGCCGCCTGATTCACACACCAGGAGAAGCGATGGCAACTGCGAAGAAGAAGAGCTCGGCGAAGAAGTCGTCCTCGAAGTCAGCAAAAAAGTCGACCGCGAAGAAGAGTTCCGCCAAGAAGAAAGCTCCCGCGAAAAAGAAATCGGCAACGAAGCGCGTGCCGAGTGCGGCTTTCATGAAGCCGATGACGCCGAGCGCACAGCTGGCTACAGTCGTGGGATCTGCTCCGCTTCCACGCACTGAAGTCACGAAGAAACTTTGGGGCTACATCAAGCGTAAGGGACTTCAGGATTCGAAGAACCGTCGCATGATCAATGCAGACGACAACCTCCGCCCCGTGTTCGGTGGAGCCAAGCAGGTTTCCATGTTCGAGATGACACGGCTCGTCAACAAGCACCTCAAGTAAAGCACATTGGCTGTCGCGTCGAGCAAGGGGCGCGCTAAAGAAGCGCGCCCCTTTGCGCAGCGGTCCGCGCTGCGTCGTTTCTGGGAGAATTTCAAGGCGCTGTTGAGCGCGCTGCTTTTCTTCATTTTTCTCCGCACCTTCATAATCGAAGCGTACAGAATCCCTTCTGGCAGCATGATTCCAACGCTGCTCGTCGGCGACTGGCTGTTCGTCAACAAGCTCGTCTATGGTCCGCACATCCCGTTCACCGATGCGCGGCTTCCCGGCTACAAGAGTCCACAGCACAACGACATCGTCGTCTTCAAGTCACCCGCGCAGGTCGATCAGCCGTGGGATCCGAATCCGACGCTCGTCAAGCGACTGATTGGCATGCCGGGTGACACGCTCTTCATGCGGAAAGGCCAGCTCTACATAAATGGCGTCCCGCAGAAGAAGAGCTTCGGTCCGTCAACCGGCCAGGAGTTCGACTCGTCGGATCCACTGATGAGCTGGCAGAAATCATTCGCGCTGAAGTCATCACGTTTTGGCGCAGCCCCGGATCAACCCAGTCATGACAACTGGGGTCCGCTCGTCGTGCCGCCGAACAATTACTTCATGATGGGCGACAGCCGGTACAATTCGAAAGACAGCCGTTACTGGGGTTTCGTGCCGAGGGAGAACATTCGCGGCGAGCCGATGTTCGTGTATTACGCGTACAACGCGGATGACAGTGACAGGCCCCTTCCGTTCATCACTGACATTCGTTGGAGGAGGATCGGACACTGGATCAGGTAAGGCAGATCGGAAACCGGTAGTTCACCGTGTACCGGGTACCCGAAACCGGGTAACGCCTTTCTGGTTTATTGTCTACTCTGCGACCAACGCGAGCGCGTTGGTAAACGTCGAATCGAATGTCACCGCGCGGTGATAATCGTCCACGACGTAATCGGGATCCATCACGATGTAGCGGTTGCCGACGCGCAGGATGTGGACTTTCCGCGTCGAGCTCGAATCGTGAACGACCTGCGTGTATGCATTCGCCGCGCGGGCGCAGGTTGCGGGATCGTTGACCGGCTTCACGTCCTTCGCCTTCACACGCAGCACCTTGTAGACCGCCAGCGTTCGCTCGGCGATCGCGTCACGGCGCCTCATCAGCGACAAGAAGAGCCGCTGATTGTACATCGAGCCTGGCACCTGCCGAACGCAGCCGGTATGCGATGCCGGGAACGCGACCGGGCTCAACGCAAGAATCGGCGTGGTCGCAACAATGGCCGCAATCCATAGTCTGTTATGCATGGCCTGAATACGACGTTTCTCGCCCCTGGCAGGTAACGGGCACTACATTCAGGCATGCGCGATTTCATCGCCAGACAGAATAGCGAGCGCCTGCGACAGCGTTTGTCGGGTGGCTGGCGAGTGCGCGAGCCCGCGGCGTTCACGCGGCTTGCGCGATCCCTTGTCGACATGGCCCTCGTGACCGCAGTGATGGCGCGGCTTTACCGGGCGATGGTTCTCAGCCGCTCGACGAGTGCGAGCGGCTTCTTCATCGCCGTGACTCTGACACTCGGCGCGCTGTTCCTGCTCGGGATGGCGACAATCCATCTCAGTCGTTTTCCCCTTCGTGACTGGCTTTGGAGAACACCGGCCTTCGCGGCGCTCGAGGGCGTCTTCGAGATGCTGGTGAGTCTCCTGCTCATTTCAATGCATCGCGAGTCGCTTGGCACCGGTGCTGCGCATTTCCGCGATTGGCCTGGAATGGCACTCAACACGATCGGATGGAGAATGATTACCATCTGCCTGTTCTCGCTGCTTCTCGCGGGAATCGTGAAATGGGTTCGGTACATGATTCTCCGCAAAGAGCACTCGGCATGGAGCGAAGGGACGGTCAAAGCTGGAATTCCCGGAGAGGAATTCATCGAGCGCCGCCGCCGGCATTAGGCTTCATCGGGGACAACGCATTATTATTCGATGGAAGCAGGACTCAACAACAAGCGGGGATGAATATGTACGACGAGAGGTTTGTTACACCGATGCGCCAGGAGCTCACGCAGCTCGGTGTTGAAGAGATGCGGACGCCCGAGCAGGTTGACGCAAAGCTGAAAGATTCGAGAGGCACGACCCTGGTCGTCGTTAACTCGGTGTGCGGATGCGCCGCTCGCAACGCCCGTCCGGCCGTAGCGCGTGCGCTGCAGCACTCAGTGAAGCCAAACGCCCTGACGACTGTCTTTGCTGGGCAGGACACGGACGCGGTTCAGCGAGCGCGCAGCTATTTCACGGGTTATCCGCCTTCGTCGCCTCAAATTGGTTTGTTGAAGGATGGCAAGCTGGTATTCATGCTCGAGCGGCACAATATCGAAGGCCGCACGGCGAATGAGATCGCCGATGACCTGGTCGGTGCGTTCGACAAGTACTGCGAAACATCGATGTCGGCTCAGGCAGCGAACTAGGCAAGCAGCAAGGCAAAACGGAAAGCCCCGCCGAAAGGTGGGGCTTTTTCTTTACTACGGATTCTTACTACGGATCGTCGGGCTGCTGAGGTTTCTCAGGCCGCGAAGACTCGCCAGTCTACGGATGACGGCGGCGACGCCGTGACGCTTCGCTCACGGGTCGCTTGTCGCTGTCATCCTCGCTGGCTCGTTTCCGTCGGCCTGCGAGACCTCAGCAGCCCTCCTCGGTAAAAACAACCTGCGTAACAAGCGACCGCCCCGTAGTTCCGTCCTGATTATGAAAAGAATCAGTACGGAACGACGGTACGATGGTTCTCCGTAGTCAGGGAGGAGTGGCCTCAGGACCTCAGCGGCCGGCGAAGTCCTGAGGCCGCGACGACGCGCAGTTTCGGTAGTTCCGTAGTTCGTAGTTCTGTAGTTCCGGACTAACGCGAATAGCTCACCCACTTCATCATCTCTCCAAGCGTTGGCCGCTTGCCATACATGAGAAGCCCGACGCGGTAGATGCGCGCAGCAAACCATGTCGCTGCAAGACACGCGATGAACACTCCGATGAGTGAGCCCGCCAGCTCATACCATGGCACGCTGCCGAGTGCGAGCCTGAGCGGCATGATGATCGGCGCCGAGAAGGGAAGGAGCGACATCACCTGCGCCACGCGCGACGTCGGGTTCTCGAGAATCGGAGTGATGAAGATCGCGGTCGCCACCAGGAGAATCAGCATCGGTTGAACGGCCTGTTGCGCTTCCTGCTCCGAGTTGACTGACGCTCCCACTGCCGCATACAGCGACGAGTAGAAGATGAATCCGAGAATGAAGAACAACAGCAGGAGAAGAGCGAGACCTATCGAGATTTCAGGCAGATCGAACGGCATGGTGCTCACACCGAACTTTGCCAGGATCGGTTGGCGCAGCTTGAACATGATCACGGTCGTGATGACCCACAGAATCTGCTGAGTCAGTCCAACCGCACCGACGCCCAATACCTTACCTGCCAGCAGCGTCTCGGCCGGAACGCTGGAGAAGACTACCTCCGCAACACGCGTCGTTTTCTCTTCGAGCACTCCGCGAAGCACGTTCTGCCCGTACAGCACGATCGACATGTAGAGAAGGAACGCGATACCGCCCGCGAAGATTATGCTCACCGTGCCCGATCCACCGCGGCCCTTGTCTGTAATCCTCTCAGAGCTCAGCTGAAGCGGAATGAACGTCAGGTCCCGTACCCTGCTCGAATCGATTCCGGCTGACTGTAGCCGCTGCGTCAGAAGCGCCTCTTTTACGGCGCCTCTCAGCCGCTCCATGTCGCCGAGCGAAGTTGCATTGCGTCCGGCGTAGCGTGCTACCTCGCCGGCAAGCGTACGCTGATCGGTGACGAGATATCCGCTAACCTGTTTCGCCATCACCTGCTGAGTTGCCGTGCTCTCCGCCTGCGAGAGCTCGCTTGGCTTCACCACGATGACCTGCGGAGGAATCGATCCCGGCTGACGCTCCCGGTTCATGATGTCCGCGATCCGCTGGCCGATTCCCGACGTCGTCGCGTCGAGGATGCGCGCGTTGGTGAACTCGGTGCTGCCCTTCGAATTCTTCGTGATCACCGCAGGAATGATGATCATCGCGCCAAAGAAGATCGGGCCAAATACCGTGGCGAAGATGAACCACTTCGTGCGAACGCGCTCGAGGTACTCGCGCTTGATGATCGCCCAGAGCTTAGCCATGTCCCGTCATCCCCATTTCAATTCCGGTTGCGCCGACCTTCTCGAGGAATATCTGATGCAGCGACGGAAGGACGATCTCGAAGCGATTGACCATCGCGCCGGTAGCGACGACTCGTCGCAGGAGATCCTGTGGGTCCGCTCCCTTTGCCATCTCGATCTCGAAGTATCGATTCGAGTCGTCGACCCTGTCGACCAGAGTGCTGTCACTCAGGACAGCGCTAACGTCGGGTGTTGGATCACCATCGAGGCCAAGGGCGACATTCCGGGTTCCGTGAGACCTCTTGATTTCGCCGATCGCGCCGTCGAGCACCTTCTCACCACGCGCGATGATGCACACCGAATCGCAAATACGCTCGGCGTTGTCCATAAGGTGAGTGCTGAAGATGATCGTCTTGCCGCGCTGCTTCAGCTCGACAATGGTGTCCTTCAGCGCCTGAGCGTTGATCGGGTCGAGTCCGCTGAACGGCTCATCGAGAATCACAAGCTCGGGATCGTGCAGCAGAGTCCCGATGAATTGCACCTTCTGCTGCATGCCGCGCGATAGCTCGTCGATCTTCGACAATCCCCAGTCTTTTTCCGGAGTCTTGAGGTCGAACTTCACGAGCCATTCGTCGATGCGGCTGTCGGCGTCGGTCGCATTCATTCCTTTCAGCTCCGCCAGGAACCGAAGTACGCGCCGGACCTGCATCTTGCGATAGAGACCGCGCTCTTCCGGCAGATAGCCGATCTGATCGGTGATTTTCGGATCGTTCGCCGGTCGCCCGAGAATCCGGATCGAGCCGGAATCCGGAGCGATGATGTTCAGTATCATCCGGATCGTCGTCGTCTTTCCAGCGCCATTGGGGCCGAGGAGGCCGTAGACGCTTCCCCTGGGCACTCGCAGTGACAAGTCGCGAACCGCGACATGTTCCGCGAAGCGCTTTACGGCATTGTCGATCTCGATGGTGTTATCAGCCATTTGGTCTGAGGCAGTTTGTAGGCGTACAATATAGGGGTGACTGTCACCGGAGTTTCATCGAATCGTTCTGAATCTTACAGGTCCCCTCCACCTGTTGCAGCAAACCCGCGCATTCGATTCGATCGAAATGAGCTCGCCGGTGCGTTTGGAGATATCGGCACAGATCTCCCGCTGATCATCGGAATGATTCTCGCCGCCGGGCTTCACAGCTCGAGCGTGCTCGTGATGTTCGGCCTGATGCAGTACATAACGGCGTTGACCTACGGGATGCCGATGCCGGTTCAGCCACTCAAGGCTGTCGCCGTGCTGGTGATCACTCAGAAGATCGCGCCGGAGATTCTATACGGCGGAGGACTCGCGATCGGAATAGTGATGCTCGTCCTCGCCGCAACTGGCGCCATAACCTGGCTTGCCCTGGTAGTTCCCCGGCCTGTCGTGCGCGGTCTCCAGCTCGGACTGGGAATTCAGCTCTCCCTTCTCGCCTTGAAGGATTATGTGCAGGCGGATGGGATGAGCGGATACATCCTCGCCGCGATTTCGTTCGTGATAATCGTTGCGCTGCTGGGCAACCGCCGATTTCCTCCGGCGCTGATCGTCATTGCTCTTGGAATTGTCTACGCGTTCGTGTTCAAGCTGAGTCCGCACGATCTCGCGGGTGCGGCCGGATTTACACTGCCTCGGGTAAGACCTGTGTCGCTCGACAGCATGATCGCGGGATTCACACTTCTCGCGATTCCGCAGATACCCCTGTCTCTTGGGAATTCAGTTCTCGCCACTCGCCAGGCAGCAGAGGATCTCTTCCCCGAAAGAAAGATCGGCGTTCGAAAATTGAGCTTTACGTACGCCGCGATGAATATCGTGAATCCTTTTTTCGGAGGCGTGCCGACTTGCCATGGATCCGGCGGCCTCGTAGGGCACTACACATTTGGGGCGCGAACGGGAGGATCGATAATCATCTACGGATCGTTGTTCGTGATTCTCGGCTTGTTCTTCGCTTCCGGATTTCAGCAGGTAGTTCAGGTCTTCCCGCTGCCCGTTCTCGGAGTACTGCTCTTCTTCGAAGGCGTCGCTCTCATGCTCTTCGCGAAGACTGAAGCCGGCAACAAGCGCGACTTCTTCATCGTTGTCGCGACGGGCGTCGTCGCGAACGGTCTTCCTTACGGGTACGCGAGTGCGCTCGTAATTGGAACGCTTCTCTTTTATTCGTCGAGATCGATTCCTGGAGAGACTGTTTAATCTGTTTCTATCGTGTTCCAGGTCCCCGAGCGGAATGCAGCGACACTACCTGATCTCGATTATCCGAGTAGTTGAAGCCGGCGGCTGACTTGCGGGAGTCGCCTCGACACGCAGGGAATATTTCCCCCGCGGAATCAACGTCAGATCGAGAACCACCGATCGCGTCGTGATACTTCCAAGTGCCGGACTCTCGCGCCACGAGATACTCAAAGGATTCGTTCTTGGCGTCACTCCCATCGCCTCGCCAATACGCTCCAGCGGACCCTGAGCAATGCGAGTCAGCGTCAACGACATCGGCAACGCACTGTCAGCGTGTGCCAATCCGTACACTTCCCAGTAAATACCAAGCTTCGCGCGTGATGCGACATTGCTCCCAAGCGCTGTCGGAATCGCCTGCGAAAGCTCACGCACTTCATAAGTCCCGGGGTCGAACATGAGAACGTCGGACAACGCCACAGTTCCCGGCGCCTTCGGCGCGAGCCAGACGCCAGCTCGCTTCCAACCCGCATGCCGAGTGTCGGACCTCAATACTTCCAGGCTCAACAGCTGGGGACGCGAATCAGCGCGAAGTGTCAGCGCCCCTTTGGGACCAATCGTCGACACGACCGCAGGTATCGAATTCTCGTCAGGCGCCAGAACAAGCGACGCCGACACTCCCGCTGAATCCAGACCGCTGTCACTTGTGACGTCATAGCCTGCGACTACTTCGACCGAATCGCCGCGCCTGAACATCGCTATCTGAGGATCCAGCTCCTTCAACCTGCTCGCAACCGGCGGCGCATAACGCTCGGCCGAACGATCCTGATCCAGATCGAACGTGATCGACGGGAGCGAATCCACCCTCCACGACGCAGGAATGAAGTGATAGTTCGGTGTCGCCTCATGACCCGACACAGCACCGTTGTAAGGATCGAGCACCGACCCCGGTCCTCGCGTCCAGTACCGCGCCCAGCCGTAACGGACTACCATTTCCCGCAGATCATCAGCCCATCTTAGGTCGTAGACGATCCTTGTCGGCTGAAGAATGAGCGCCATGGTGTTCCGCGAGTAATGCTCCGCCTGCCTGTCGTTACCGGGAATCGCGAGGAACGGATCGGCCAGCCACCACAGCCGGGCGGCAAGTTGCTCGTTCCGCCCGCAACCGACAGGCCCAAACCGCTTTCGCTGAGCGGCGTTCAGGACAAGCGACATGTCGGTCCACTTACACCGCTCATCAGCCGGCATCGTCGCGAGCGCGTGGCTGAACGCCGAATCTGCAGCGAGTCCCATCCCCTTCTCATGAAGCGTCAGACCGAGCAATGCGGCACACCACCACTCCTCGGCGGAACACGAGCGGGCGACAGCGACAGCAGCCGAGTCATTGCCCGCTTCGAGCAGGTATCGCACTCGCTGTCCGGCGATCCATCCATCGTGCGGCGCTCGAGTCGCAAGATTTTCGAGCGATTTCAGCAGCGCAGCACGTGCTTTCCTTATTCCGCGAGGCTCCGCCGGCGGAATAGTGTCGTCGATCGAATTCCACTGGCAGAATCGGCCAATTCGTGCATCGCAGATGTGTTGTTCCGCATCGACGGCACGAATCGGAAGACTCTGGCGCCGGTAAAGCTCGAAATCGCTCTGCGCACGCACCGCTTTCTTGTGCGCGGCCGCCGCGTCGTTTGGTTGCTGAGGGGTTGCAGGACGGGCGAAAAGAAGGAGTGCCGCCGCAGCGACCGATATGAAACGAACCAATGAGAATGATTTCATCGGCCCGGTTGTCCGTTCTACTCGGTTCGCTTTGCCAACGCGGTCTCGAGAGCATTCCACGCGAGAAGCGCACACTTCACTCTCGCGGGGAACTTGCACACACCACTCAAGGCACGAGCGGATCCGAGAGCCGAATCGTCTGCCGCCTGCGCGTCACCCATCACCATGTCTCGAAATTTTGAGCGAAGCGCTTCGACTTCCTCGAGCTTCTTTCCCTTCACGAGCTGCGTCATCATCGACGCAGATGCCTGCGAGATCGAGCATCCTCTGCCCGAAAAGCTGAGGTCGCTCACGACATCGCCGTCAAACCGCACCTGAACTCCGATCTCGTCGCCGCAAAGAGGATTCTTCATCAGTACCGACTCATCTGCGCGCTCCAGCTCGCCCTTGTTTCGAGGGCGGCGGTAATGATCCAGGATCATCTCCTGGTAAAGCGCACCGATCTGCGCCGATCGGTCAGACGACGGCATGTCCAAAAATCTCCTTTGCCTTCAATACACCCTCGACGAGCGCGTCGATATCACTCTTTTCATTGTAAACATAGAACGATGCCCGCGCTGTAGCGCTGACATCGAGCCGCCGCATCAACGGCTGAGCGCAATGGTTTCCCGCCCTTATGCAGATACCATCGCCATCCAGAATGGTAGCAAGATCGTGCGGATGAACGTCGCCGAGGGTGAAGCTGACGACCCCGCTTCGCTCGGCGGCGGGGGGACCGTAGATCGTGATACCCTCGATCTGCGACAATCGCTCGGACGCCTCAGCCACGAGGCTTCGCTCGTGCCTGAGAACTTCGTCCATTCCGATTCCTTCGAGATATCCGACTGCTGCCGCCAATCCCACCGCATCGGCCGCGTTCGGAGTGCCCGCTTCGAACTTGTGGGGCAGGACGTTCCATGTGGTCCTGTCGTCGTAAACGAACTCGACCATGTCGCCGCCCATCTGGTACGGCGGCATCGCTTCGAGCAGCTCCCGTTTTCCAATCAAGCCGCCAATTCCCATCGGTCCGCACATCTTGTGGCCGCTGAACGCATAGAAATCGACGCCGAGCTCGTCGAATCCGACGCGAAGATGCGGTACGCCCTGGGCTCCGTCGCAGACGATCACCGCGTCAGTCCTCTCACGAACCATCGCGACGATTTCCTTGATCGGATTGATCGTTCCAAGAGCGTTTGAGACATGGCCGACTGCGACGAGCTTTGTCTTCGGGGACAGGAACTGCGCAAAACAGTCGAGATCGAGCCGTCCTTCGCTGGTAATCTCGCAGATCCTGAGCGTCGCGCCGACGGATATCGCAAGCTGCTGCCACGGGACGAAATTCGCGTGATGATCGAGCGCCGTAACGATTATCTCATCGCCAGCCTCGAGATTCGTGCGGCCCCACGACGTCGCTATGAGATTCAGCGACTCTGTGGTTCCCCTCGTGAATATGAGGCAGTCCGGGTCAGCCACCCCAACGAACCCGGCGACTTTTTGCCGAGCGCCGTCGTAAGCGTCGGTTGCGGCAACTGAAAGGGCGTACGCGCCGCGATGCGGATTCGCATTGGCCGTCTCATAGAAATTGCGGAGCGCGTCGAGAACCACCGACGGCTTCTGAGACGTTGCGGCAGAATCCAGATAATGGAGGCCCGGATTCGCGACCAGCAGTGGAAAATCAGACCTGCGACTCATAATTCCTGTCCCGCGATAGTCCGGACGCACGGAGCATGACCCGGCCCCTGTCGCTCCGACAACGGACCGACGAGCACTTCGTCTCCTTCCAGCCGTACTTCGAACACGGGCAGCGGATCAGTCGCCGGTCCCTGTCTCACGGCCCCGGTCACACAATCGAACCTCGCGCCATGCCAGGCACACTGAATGCTCCCATCAGGCAGAACATCGCCAAGGGCCATTTCGAAATCCTGATGCGTGCAGTTGTCGGCAACGGCTGAGACCCGCCCGCAGCTCCGGATCAGGCAAATCCGCTGGCCGTCGGATCGCACGACAGCCAGCACTCCCTCGGAGGGAATCTGATTGACCGAGGCAACCGCCTCAAAACCGTTCTCAAGTCCCATTACGTTGACTATCCCGACAAGTTTACTTAGGATTCAATCTACGTCACGAAGTGCTGTAACGCCAAGGAGTTAGCATGAGCTCGGCCATAGAATCATTAGTCAATAAAGAGTACGCTTACGGCTTCGTGACAGATGTCGAGACCGACTCAATTGGACGCGGTCTGAGTGAAGATGTCATTCGATTGATCTCGAGCAAGAAGAACGAGCCGGCTTTCATGCTGGAATGGCGACTCAAGGCCTACCGCCGCTGGCTAACGATGAAGGAGCCCCACTGGGGCAATCTTCACTACGAGCCGATCGACTACCAGAACATCATCTACTACTCGGCCCCGAAGAGCGTCAAGCCTCTTCAAAGCCTCGATGAAGTCGATCCAGAGCTGCTTCGCGCATACGAGAAGCTTGGAATCTCGCTAAACGAGCAGAAAAAGCTCGCGGGAGTCGCGGTCGATGCGATTTTCGACAGCGTTTCCGTCGGCACGACGATGAAGGAGGAGCTGTCGAAATATGGGATCGTGTTCTGCTCGTTCGGTGAAGCGGTTCAGAACCATCCCGAGCTGGTCGAGCGATATCTGGGCACCGTCGTTCCGCACAGCGACAACTTCTATGCAGCATTGAACGCGGCCGTCTTCAGCGATGGGTCGTTCTGCTATGTGCCGAAGGGCGTGAAATGCCCGATGGAGCTGTCGACCTATTTCAGAATCAACAGTGCCGACACCGGCCAGTTCGAGCGGACGCTGATCATCGCCGACGAGGGCGCATCAGTGAGCTACCTCGAAGGCTGCACCGCTCCGCGACGCGACACGAACCAGCTTCATGCGGCAGTTGTCGAGCTGATTGCGCTCGATAACGCGTCGGTGAAGTACTCGACGGTCCAGAACTGGTACGCGGGCGACTCGGAAGGCAAAGGCGGCATCTTCAACTTCGTGACGAAGCGCGGCAAGTGCGCTGGCGTGAACTCCAAAATCTCATGGACGCAGGTCGAGACGGGCTCGGCGATCACCTGGAAGTATCCAAGCGTGATTCTTCAGGGCGACAACTCTACCGGTGAGTTCTACTCGGTGGCCGTGGTGAACAACCACCAGCAGGCCGATACCGGAACGAAGATGATCCACATCGGGAAGAACACGAAGAGCAACATCGTCTCGAAGGGAATCTCGGCCGGTCACGGCAACAACAGCTATCGCGGACAGGTGAAGATCCTCCCGCGCGCGACGAACGCACGCAACTACACGCAGTGCGACTCGATGCTGATCGGCAATCAGTGCGGAGCGCACACTTTCCCGTACATCGAAGTCCAGAACAACACTGCGACACTGGAGCACGAGGCTTCGACGTCAAAGATCGGTGAAGACCAGATCTTCTATTGCAAGCAGAGGGGACTGAGCGCCGAGCATGCGGTGTCGATGATTGTTTCGGGATTCTGTCGTGAAGTGTTTCAGAATCTGCCGATGGAGTTTGCGGTAGAAGCGCAGCAATTGCTGGGCATCACGCTCGAGGGGTCGGTAGGGTAGTCGAACAAGCCTGCGCGCCGATCTGTCGTCGCAATCGGACACGCTACCTGCTGCCTGCCTGGCGGCTACCTGCCAAAAAGCAGGAAAATGGTTGCGCTGTGTCCCGCAGTTGCAGTTAAGCAGGCAGCACTTTAGCAGGCAGCAGGTAGCGTGTCCGAGTGAAAGGAATCGTCCAAGCACAAAAACCGCTGCGCAATCAATAAACGGGAAAGAACTAGTGTTAGAAATAAGAAATCTCCACGCCAACATCGGTGACAAGGAAATCCTTCGCGGTATCGATCTCTCGGTGCAGGCCGGTGAGATCCATGCCGTCATGGGTCCCAATGGCTCGGGCAAGAGCACGCTCGCGCAGGTGCTCGCCGGCCACCCGGCCTATGAGGTGACTCAAGGCACCGTGCTATATGACGGTCGAAATCTTCTGGAGATGGATCCTGAAGTTCGCGCGCAGGAAGGAATCTTCCTGGCGTTCCAGTACCCCATCGAAATCCCCGGAGTAACCAACGCGTACTTCCTCCGCTCGGCCTACAACGAGATCAGGAAGGCGAAGGGAATGCCGGAGCTCGACCCACTCGAGTTTCTCGATCTGATGGAAGAGAAGACGAAGATCGTCGAGATGGATCAGGCGATGATGAATCGCTCGGTGAATACGGGATTCTCCGGTGGAGAGAAGAAGCGGAACGAAATTCTTCAGATGGCGGTTCTCGAGCCGCGTCTCGCGATTCTCGACGAGACTGACTCAGGACTCGACATCGATGCGCTCAAGGTCGTCGCCAACGGCGTGAATGCCCTTCGCCGCCCCGACAACGCAACGATAGTAGTGACGCACTACCAGCGTCTGCTCAACTACATCATTCCCGATCGCGTGCATGTGCTCGCGCACGGACGAATCGTGAAGTCGGGTGGCAAGGAGCTCGCGCTCGAGCTGGAAGAACGCGGCTACGACTGGATTCCCGGAGCAGCTGCGTGAGCGAAGCAGTAGACGCGCTCACTAAGGTCGGAATGATGGTGGCAGACGCGATAAGCTCCGAGAATTCTCCGAGGGCTTCCATCGAAGCCTATCGCCGGGATTTCGACGAGGCCGACAAATCGTCGAGCGAGCCACAGTGGCTTCGCTCGATGCGTCGCTCAGCCATGGACACGTTTGAGTCCGGCGGCTTTCCGTCGATGAAGAACGAGGACTGGCATTTCACGAACATCGCGCCTGTGGCCGAGCACAAGTTTCAGCCAGCGAAGAAAGGTGCGGCGGTTTCGAGTGAGGCGCTGGCGCGCATCGAGTATGGCCAGGACTGGCACACCGTTGTCTTCGTGAACGGCCGCCTCGCAGCTCCGTCACAAGGACTCCCGGCAGGACTCACGATCACGAGTCTCGCGTCTGAGATCGAGGGAGACACGGACCTCATCAAGCGCCATTTCTCAAAGCTCGCGACGCCGGAGAGCGGAACATTCACCGCGTTGAATGCGGCATTCGCTATCGACGGAGCGGTGATTCGGCTCGCGGCCGATACGGTTGTCGAGAAGCCCATTCATCTCGTTTTTGTTTCTGATGCAGGGGCTGAGCAGGCGGCGACGCATCCGCACAACCTTGTTTTCGCGGAGCGTCATTCGCAGGCGACGATCATCGAGAGCTTCGTTGCTGTCGGTGCCGACGTGTATTTCACGAACGCGGTGACCGAAGTGTTTGTCGCTGACGGTGCTCGGCTCAGTCATTACAAGCTGCAGCGCGAAAGCCAGAACGCCTTCCATGTCGGCACACTTCAGGTGCATCAGGCGCGCGACAGCAGGTATGAGTCGTTCTCCTTTGCGACAGGGGCCGAGCTTTCGCGGACGAACGTCTATACGACGCTCGCAGGCGATGCCGCCGAGGCAGTGCTGAACGGTCTCTACATGGTCGATGGAAAGCAGCACGTAGATCATCAGACCCGCATCGAGCACGTTGCGCCGAACTGTCCAAGTCACGAGCTGTACAAGGGAATTCTCGACGGCCGCTCGCACGGCGTATTCAACGGAAAGGTCTACGTTCACCCGGAAGCGCAGAAGACAGACGGCAAGCAGAGCAACAACAATCTTCTGCTGTCGGATCAGGCGAGAGTCGACACGAAGCCTCAGCTCGAGATTTTTGCCGACGACGTGAAATGCACGCACGGTGCAACCGTCGGCCGTCTCGACGAGACGGCGCTGTTTTACATGCGGAGCAGGGGAATTGGCACGTCTCAGGCGCGTCGTCTTTTGACGTATGCGTTCGCGGCTGACGTTCTCGAGAAGCTCGAGCTCGAGCCTCTCAAGGAAGCGCTGGAAGCGCAGGTTCTCGAGAGATTCACGAGTTGAGCTGATGCAGCCCAAGGTGTCGGAAGCCGCGAGGTGCTTGAAAGTTGGGCGGGTGATTCGTAAGTCTACGCCACCTCACACCCGCCCAAGGAAATCGATGACAAGCGTGCGCCTCGTTCTGCTGGCTGCTGTCAGTGTCGTCTTTGCAGCGTGTACGCCCGCCGCAACAACCACCACATCCTCGAACTCTGCAGGCGCACCCGTTCCGGTGACGCTCAGCCCGGTCGGCTACAGGCCTGAATTCGGTACGATGTGGACCTTTGATGCCCCGCCGCTCGAGTACTGGAAAAAAACTTACGGTTTTACGCCTGATCAGGCGTGGCTGGACAACGCGCGCCTAGCGTCGATTCGAACCCCGAACTGTTCTTCGTCCTTCGTTTCATCCAAAGGACTGGTCCTGACGAATCATCACTGCGTCAGAGATTGCGCCGACCAGGTGTCGCCGAAGGACACGAACTATATCGAGACCGGGTTTGCCGCGAAGAGCATGCAGGAGGAGAAAAAATGTCCGGGCATGCATGTCGACCAGCTCGAGTCCATCGAGAATGTGACTGCGCGTGTCAATGCGGCGGTTACGTCACCCGTCGCTGACGTCGCTGCGACGCAGAGGTCTGCGATCATCGGGCAGATTCAAACAGAGTGCGCCCAGCAGACGCATCTCACCTGTCAGGTCGTGTCCCTCTATCAGGGTGGTATCTACTCCGTCTATCGCTATCGCCGGTTCGATGACGTGCGGCTGGTCTTCGCTCCTGAAGAGGCTTCTGCGGACTTTGGCGGAGATCCCGACAACTTCACGTATCCACGGTTCGACTTCGACGCCGGCATAATGCGCGTCTACGTCGACGGCAAGCCATTCGCAGCGCCGAACTATTTCCGGTTCAGCAAATCGGGTGCAGCAGAGGGCGAGCCGGTATTCATCGTTGGCAACCCGGGATCGACGGGCCGGCTGCTGACAGTCGCGCAAATGGAATTCCTTCGCGACGTCGGTTATCCCGCGCAGCTCGGAGGATACCAGCGCGCACTCGACACGTATCATGCCGCCGCTCGCATCGATCCATCCGCGACTCGGCGCTATCAGAACAATGTCTTCGGACTCGAGAATTCCCGAAAGGCCGTGACGGGATACAGGTCGGGCCTGACGGACACCGCGTACATGGCGGCAAAGCGTGCGTTCGAGCGGGAGTTCCGCGCTCGCATCGCCGCCGACCCGAAGATGTCGAGCCAGTACGGCGGGATCTACGATGCCATCGCTTCTGCACAGCAGGAGCTCGCGACTTTCGATGCACAACGTCGTTATCGCAGCTACGGTCTTGCCTTCGCAGGTGGCGGCTCGCGACTCCTGAACATGAGTGGACAGCTTGTGCGCGTCGCACACGAGGCCGAGCTGCCGGATGCGCAGCGACTTGCGGCGTATCGTGGCAATGCTGCAGCTGCCATTCGTGCATCGCTGCTGAATCCTGTGGCGATCGACACGGCGTACGAGCGACTCGCGATCGCAGCGCAATTAAAAGCGGCGAAAGCCGAGCTCTCACCGAACGATCCATTTCTTGTGGCGGCTCTCGGTGGAAAGACTCCGGACCAGGCCGCAGCCGATCTTGTCGGCGGAACACGAATTGGGGATCCCGCGTTTCGTAAATCGCTTATCGATGGCGGAGATGCGGCCGTAGCGGCTTCAACCGACCCAATGATCGTTCTTGCGCGAAAGATCGACGTCATCAACCGTGAGGTACAATCGCACGCCGACCGACTCAATGCCGTCATCGCCGCAAACACCGAGAAACTTGGCCGGGCATTGTTTGCTGTTTACGGAACTTCGCTTCCGCCTGATGCAACGTTCACGCTTCGCATCAGCGACGGCATCGCGGCCGGATATCCGATGAACGGCACGATAGCTCCGTACAAGGACACGTTCTACGGACTGTACGACCGGG
>JADGQR010000335.1 GCA_017881685.1 Gemmatimonadaceae bacterium | reverse complement strand
GACCGAGTCGCCGACCTTGCGCATGGAGACGTCGCCCGTTTTCTCGAATTGGCCATAGGCCGCTTCGATGATCCGGTCGCGTGTCGGCTTAACACTGTTAACCATCGAGGTCTCAGAGAGATGAGAGGCCACAGAGAAAACCTTCGACACAGAGACCACAGAGACCACAGAAAGGACAGATTGAGCGAAGTCACCGCTTCGATGCCTTCAACCCCAGGACGGGATCGCCTTTTTGAATGGAAACCGCAGAACTGCCAGGCGGTCAGAGAGGGCTAATCCAGCGCTGCCGGTTTACCCCAATTCACTCCCGTCGTTTCTGTGGTCTCTGTGGTCTCTGTGTCGAAGGTAGTTAACGCTGTTAAGCACAGCAGAGAAAGTCAAGACACTACATCCGTGAAGTCCCCAAGTCGAAGATGTACACCCAGCGACCGTCGGGATTCTGGCGCCAGACTGTCATGTACTTGTTCAGCTGGGCCGGTCCCGCCTTCTTATCGCGCGGGCCGCTCGTTGAGTAGCCGGCGGTATAGACGAGCCCGCCCGAGCCAGCTCCGAATGAGCGCATCGGATCCCACCTGATTACCTGGTCGGCAGGGAATCCATCGAACGCGGCAGCGATTCCAGTCAGGCCGTGCGGGAATTGGCTGCCGCCGAGCATTACGGCGTCGCTCGCGGCGTAGTGGACGAAGGCCGGGCCTGGACCGTCGGGAAGGAAGCCGAGCTTCGCAAAGGCGGGCCACTTGTGATCGGCGCCGAGCTGCCAGCAGGTGAGATACGTGCCTTTCTTATCGACGTGTGCAGTGTCCGACGCATTCGTGAACCGCGAAAAACCCATCGTGCAGCCGAACCGTCCATCTGTGCTGGCGACGGCGTGCACCGGCCTCCATGAATACGACGATGGCGAAGCGTATCGCGCCATGAAAGCCTTCTCCGACTTCGCGCGTCCGCGAAGAATTGGCTGCCCCGGAAAAAGCACCGCTGCTGAAGGATCGAGGCTCTCGAGAAATGTCTTGGGGCCATCCTTTTGAGCGCGATCGGCAAGAGCCTGATCGGCGGCGAGCACCGCCGCTTTCGTGACTGCGGTATCCACCGGCTTCGCCGCAACGGCGCTCATCGTGGATAGAAAGGCCAGAACAGGAATCAGCATGCCGGGCTCCAATGGAGGATGCTTTCTCGGGCGGATGCGCGAGATTCGCCGTGTCAGCGTGCAGGAAGATCGGACTTCCCGGGCCCCTGTTCAATTGCCCGAACGTTAGGATCGCGTAAGGTTCCCGCCAGCGGGCGCTCGTTTTGCCGTTTGACGCGCTATTCGCCGCTGACTAGACTCCGAAACGCAGCACGTCAGCGACAACGGCAATTGGTGAAACCTCTGGAGGAATTGACGATGACAAAAGAAAGGCTCGAGGCAGTCAACTCGGCATCGGAGAATCAGACCGATTATCAGGCCCCGGCGATTGAGGAAGTGGTGAGCCGCGAAGGACTCGAGCGTGAAGTCGCATACGCTGGAGTCCAAGGTCCAAGCACCCTCATCAACTAGCCGGATGACCGCTGTCTCGCGAAGAACTTCGGAGACAGCATACGATCTCGGACCATCGGAGCAAACGCTCGTCAGATGGTCCGAGCTCGGATTTGTGTTCGAGATGAAATCGTCAGACCGCAAGCTTCTGGAGATGGCACAGGGAGTTTTTTCCGTGCAATCTCCAGTAGCGACTGACATGACAACTCGCTGCTGGACGATCGAGCACCCGCTAGACGATACCGAAGCGTGGATCGTAAGCGGCGTGTCGGAAACGTCGTCGATGATTCCCAGCCGCGCTGAAACCCGCGAGATCGCTCTTCTCCACATCGAGCAGGATGCCCTGGATTGGCTGCTCAACAATGCCCCCGATGCGATCGCCGTTCATGCCGCGCTTCTGTCGAGAGATGGAAAGGGAATCGCGATCGTCGGTCCGTCGTTCGCGGGGAAATCCACGCTCGCGACGGCTCTGTGGCGCAGAGGCTGGTCGCTGATGTCAGACGATCTCGTGTTCATCGACACGATTGCATGCACAGCATCGCCGGCGCCACGCAGGGTCTCACTGCGTTTCGAGAGCAAGGATCTCGTTGGCGAATCCCTGTGGATCGATATCGTGGCCACTCCATCGTGCATAGAGACGAGCAAGGGATTGTTCTTCCATCCACATGAGCTGACCGGCCACGAGAAGGCGAGAGTGACACCTTTGTCGGGGGTTTTCTTTCTCTCGCGCCGCGAAGCCTCAGTTGGCGCTGCGGAAATTCACGCCCTCAATCCGGCGAAAGCGTCACTCTCCCTGCTCCCATACTCGTTCAACGTCCGGACGCTTCCATTCGTGGATGGACTGCGGCGCATCACCCCCTTGCTCGAACAGGTTCCCGCGTTCGATCTTGGGCGCGGTGATCTTCAATCGATGGTGAACGCGGTAGAGAATGCAATCGGCTGAGCGGGAAACGAGCTGCACACGCGATGCGGGAAGCATAGAGCCCGCACGGGGCGTCGCGGTCATGCTCACGCGGCGCTGCAACATGACATGCGCCCATTGCAGCGTACAAAGCGGCCCGAAGATCAGGGAAGAGCCAACGCGTGAAGAGCTGATCGAGGTTCTCCATTCCCTCGCCGACGCCGGTATTCAGTCGATACAGATCACCGGCGGCGAGCCGATGATTCGCGAGAAGCTCGTGTTCGATTTGCTGCGTGTCGCAAAAAAACGGGGCATGCTCTCGACAATGTCGAGCAACGGTTTCTGGGGTAAGCGCCAGTCGACCGCATGGCGCACGGTCGCGGCATTGAAGCGTGCCGGACTTCGCCGGCTGACGATCAGCTACGACAGATACCACGCAAAATTCCAGGGACCCGAACCGGCCCTCAACATCGCCCGCGCAGCAGAGTGGTTCAACATTCCGCTGAATATCAACATCACGCGTGTCGCGAACGATCCCGAGATCGCGAGCATCATCGCACCGTTCGAGAAGCAGCATCAATTGAAGATGCGCTTCTATGATGTGCAGGAAATCGGACGCGCGCGCGAGCTGCCAATCGCCGAGCTCAGAGGACTGACGTCGGGATACTGCACAGCCTGCTGCGTTCCAGCCGTTACCGACGACGGACGAATCACGGCCTGCAACGGGCCTGCGTATTTTTTGAATGAGAACTCACCGCTCGTAATCGGCTCCCTCCACAAGAGTCCAGTCAGCGAGCTGCTTCAACGACACGCTACGGATCCGATTCTCGAGACAATCCGGCGGGCAGGTCCTGAGCGACTTCTTCAAGAGCTCGAGAACGCCGGCGTTGCACGAGAGCTTGGAATTCGCACCCATCATTCAGGCCTGTGCGATCTGTGCATCGATATCAACACGAATCCCGCAGCGGTGGCTGTTCTGCGAGAGCGTCTCGCTGCTCCGAAGCATCAGGCGATTCTGGCCGCACGACGGATGGTCATCACGTCCGGTGCTCAACAGCACGCGATCGGTATCGAGTACGCCAACGGAATCGGCGTGGCGCGTCTCTGGATGGACGCCGCCGCCGGCCAGGTCGACCGCTTCGATGCAAATGCCGAGGCGATCATCGGACGAGCCGACTTCGACTGGAATCGTGCGACCGCATATCTGACTCAGTGCGGAGTCGCGCGGGCGCTGGTCCCGATGCTCTCCCGCGAAGCATTGAAGAAATTCGCGCCGTCATTCTTCATCGAGCGACTGAATCGCGCTGCGCTGACGGAAGGTCTGCACGATCTCTCGCAGCGCGAAATCCTTCGACGCCTGAACGATGCTCTCGAATCGATGAGCGAGACAGGAGTGCTCCTCAAGGGCGGAGCGATACTGGCTCTCGACCAGGACAATCCGGGAACGCTCGACCGCCGCAGCGCGGGCGATATCGATGTATTCGTCTCGTCGGCGCGCGCTTCCGAATTGAGAGCCGCTCTCTTGGCCTCCGGGTTTACCGGCACCGCTGCGGCCGAGCGAACCGGACCACATCATCTGGCGCCTGTGATGTTCAATGGCGTGCAGGTGGAGATTCACACTGGCATCATGCCGTCGTTCTGGGGACTGCCGGAGACTGCGATGCTTCGCCGAGCTCGGCCCCTTCCGCATCTCAAGTCACTTTCGACCCTCGATCCGGAAGGAATGATCCTTCACGCACTCGTTCACTCGAGTGCGCACGTGTTCTCTCACGGTTTGCGCGCCGGTTGGGACGTCGCGTGGCTGCTCGAGAGATTCCCGTCGATCGACTCGATGCGTCTTGCGAGATGGGCGCGACAGACAGCAATGCCACGTGCGTTCTGGGTCCCGGCGCACGTGGTGTCCAGAGGATTGGTTCCGCTTCCCGGGGAACTCATGGGCGGAGTTCTACGCGACGACCGCCAGCGCCGCCTCGAGCGCGTCGCAGACGTCCGAATGTTTTCGGCGATCGAAAACGCCTACGAGATCAACCCGATCAGCAAGAACGGTTTTTTCCTGATCCTGCACGATTCAAACGTCGGCAGAGTTCGTCACGTCGCAGCCCTCTTCCACCAGGACGAACGCGAATCCAGGCGGTCGGCCGCACAAAGACTCAGGCAGGAAGGAACGCCCGGCAACCATTCAGTGCTCGCCCTTCACCTCCGCGAAGGGATGGAGCACTGGAGGCAGTTCCAGCGACTCACTACCCGGTAGAGTATTTTCGGAGACCTCGAAGGTCCGGAGACATCGATGCGAAGAATTTCCGTAGCGCTCTGCCTGATATTGTCAGCGGTCCTGTTCGCCGGAGTTGCAAAAGCGCAGCGTTCGTCGCCTCAATCACCGACTGCGACCGAGCGAGCTCTCATCAGGCTTGAAAATGACTGGACCAGGGGTCTCGTGAAACGGGACTCCATGATCTTCAAGCGTCTCACTGATCCGAAGTTCATCTATACGGAAGACGCAACGATCATGTCACGCGAAGAGGTCATTCATGGAGTGATGACCAGCGGCGACAAGGTAGAATCGGCCCACAACGAAGACATGCACGTCCATGACTTCGGCCAGGTAGCAGTCGTTACGGGAATCCTCGTCGTGAACTCGCGTGGCAATAAAGGACCGTTTACCACCCGATATCGCTTCACAGACACATGGATGAACAAGAACGGCACATGGGTGGCGATCGCTGCACAGGACTACGTCATTCCTGACCGGCCGGCGAAATGACGATTCCGTTGAGGACGCTTTCAGTGTTCATCGCCGCTGTTGCGATTGCATGCTCAAGGGGCGAAAAGAAACCGTCAGACTCAACGAGCGCATCGACGGATCAATCGTCTCTGCACACGGTAAGCGGGGCAACAATCGCAGTTCCGCACGCCGGTCCGGCAGGCGAATGGCAAATGCCGGCCGGCGACTACTCGAGCTCCCGCTACAGTGAGCTCTCGTCGATCACGCCGGCCAACGTAGCGAACCTCCACGTATCGTGGGCTTTCTCGACCGGCGTGCTTCGAGGCCACGAAGGACAACCGCTGGTTGTCGGCAACACGATGTACGTTATCACGCCGTATCCGAACGTCGCGTACGCTATCGATCTCACTCAGGAAGGCCAGCCGCTGAAATGGAAATTCAGGCCTGACAACGCACAGCAGGCGGCTGGACGCGCGTGCTGCGACGTTGTGAATCGCGGCGCGGCGTACGCCGACGGAAGGATTTTCTACAACCTGCTCGACGGTCATACCATCGCGCTCGACGCTGCAACAGGAAAGCAGCTCTGGCGGACGAAGATGGGCGATCTGACGAAAGGCGAGACGATCACGATGGCACCGATCGTCGTGAAGAACAAAGTCATTGTTGGGTCGAGCGGCGGAGAAATGGGTGTACGCGGATGGATCGCAGCGCTCGATGTGGCAACCGGACGTGAAGTCTGGCGCGCATACAACATCGGACCAGACAAGGACGTGAAGGTCGGACCGAAGTTCAAAACGTTCTATGCGCATGATCGCGGAAAGGATCTCGGCGCCACTTCCTGGCCCGGAGATACATGGAAAACCGGCGGCGGCGCCGTGTGGGGATGGATCTCCTATGACCCCAAGCTCAATCTCATCTACCACGGCACGAGCAACCCCGGACCCTGGAACCAGGACCAGCGACTCGGCGACAACAAATGGACAGCGTCGATTCTCGCGCGAGATGCGGACACGGGTGAGATGGTGTGGGCAGTTCAGACATCACCGCATGATCTGTGGGATTACGACGCGGTGAACGAGAACATTCTCGTCGATCTGCCGATCAAGGGGAAAACACGGAACGTTCTCGTCCACTTCGATCGAAATGGATTCGAGTACACGATCGATCGCGCGACTGGAGAAATACTTCTGGCCGAACCGTTCGTGCCGATGAACTGGGCGACGGGAATCGATCTGACGACGGGGCGTCCGAAGGCACTCCCGCCGAAAATGCCCTCAGAGGGGAAGAACATCACCGACATCTGTCCAAGTCTCGAGGGCGGAAAGAATCAGCAGCCTGCTGCGTTTTCGCCGCAGACTGGATTGTTCTATGTGCCGACCAACAACCTCTGCATGGATTTTCAATCGCGTCGAGTGACGTACATCGCCGGAACTCCGTTTATTGGAGCGAACGCGCCGGAGAAAGGCGGGCCCGGTGGATATCGCGGTGAGTTCATGGCGTGGGACGCGACGACTGGAAAGAAAGTGTGGGGAATCAAGGAGCCATATCCTGTGTGGGGCGGAGCATTGGTCACGTCGGGCGGAGTCGTGTTCTATGGAACGCTCGACGGATGGTTCAAGGCTGCGGACGCGCGAACCGGAAAGCTTCTCTGGAAATTCAAAGTCGGATCGGGTGTCGTTGGAAATCCGGTGACGTATACAGGTCCAGATGGAAAACAGTATGTCGCGATCTATGCCGGTGTCGGCGGCGACATGGGACTTCTTATCGCCGGTGATGTGGCGGCGAATCTGCCGTATGACGTAAGAGAAAGAGGTACGACGCTGCCTGATCTTTCGAGATGGACGAGCTGGGGAGGCGAACTCTTCGTGTTCTCATTATGAGAAAACTTCGAGCTGCATTGTCAGCGATCACTGCGACATCGCTACTGCTCTTCGGCACTTCGTGCCGTGATTCGAATGCAGCGCCTCCCGATCCTGCGCGCCAATCGCTGATTCCTTCTCCTCGGGCGACGAAGTCAGGGTACGCCGATGGAGGCGACAGCCTTCGTTTCGTGCAGCACGACGAAAACTTCGCCGTTGGATTTCCCCTCGCCGGCAAATTCCTGAACCTTCGCAATCCGTACGAAGGCGACAAGAAGGCAATCTCCACTGGGTCGCAGCTGTTCATCGCCTACAACTGCATCGATTGCCATGGGGCTGACGGCTCGGGTGCGATGGGGCCGAGCTTTCAGGATGGTCGCTGGCACTTCGGAGGATCTTCGGGAGAGGTTTTCGAATCGATCGCTGAAGGCCGTCCGGACGGAATGCCGTCGTGGGGCGGACGCATCTCGAACGATCAGATCTGGATGCTCACTGCCTACGTGAGTTCTCTCGCGTCAAAGGATTTGAGCACGGAGAATTTCACTGGCACCACAGTCGAGCGCACGGGCCACTAGGCTGATTCCCTGTCAGTAGTCGCCTGACTCAGCCGTTATGGCATGCGGGTAACTAACATCTCGCGTGTCTAATGCGTATGAGGAGTTGATGTTGCCAAACGGCCAGCTTCTTGAATGAACTGACGACGGGTATCCGACTCACCGAACTTCAATCAGAAACATGTTTCTCACTTTACAGGCCATCGAGCAGCTTTTTGCGCCGTGGAAGCAGGTCTATAGCGATTCAGTCGCACTCTCGACGGGCGTCACTGCAATTCATCTGCTGGCTATGCTTTTCGGTGGCGGACTCGCCGTAGCGGCAGATCGAACCACGCTGCTGCTCAGAGGAGAGAATATCGAGCAGCGCCGGCAACACCTGATCGATCTCAATGCGGTACATCGGCCGGTGCTGATCGCACTGACGATTTCGTTCATTACCGGCGTTGCGATGCTGACTTCGGACCTGAAGACGTTCATTGCATCGCCTGCATTGTGGGTAAAGCTCGTATTCGTGGCTCTTCTTCTTGTAAACGGTGTATTACTGCAAAGTACGGAGACGGCTCTGCGGCGGTCGACTGATGGTGAGGCTTCGACCAGTCTGTGGAGCCGATTGAGATTCAACGCTATTTCAAGTCTGGTGCTTTGGTCGGCTACGCTCGTCGCGGGAATAACACTCGTCAACGTCGCCTGATCCTCAAAACTCACTGCCAACAGAGATCTTTGTGATGAATAAGGAACAAGACAATACTCACGACAACTGCGTGAGCTGCCCTCTCGTGTCGAGCCGGCGCGATTTCCTTCGTGACTCTGCATTCGGCGTTGCGGCTGTGATGGCCACGTTTGGTCTGGCGCGATCGGCATCGGCGATGCCGGTGAGCATGGTCAAGGCAGTCGCGCGCGGAAAAACGGGCGTCACGTACGCAATTCCTGCGACAGACATCGTGCAGATCGATCGCGACAACGAGGTGATTCTCGCTCGCTACCAGAATGCGGTCTACGCGTTCAACCTCTCATGCCCGCACCAGAGAACGGCGCTGAGATGGAACGATCAGGACAAACAGTTCCAGTGCCCGAAACATCACTCGAAGTATGATCCGAAGGGGGATTTCATCTCCGGTCGCGCAACCCGCGGCATGGATCGTCTCGCGATCGCGCGCCAGGGCGCAAATGTCGTCGTCGACGTCGACACGATGTACAAGGAAGACGAAGACACCCAGCAGTGGAACTCGGCCCTGGTCAAACTGGCCTAGCTCAAAGTCGCATTCACCCGAGCGATTGAGTTGATCTTATCGAGATCCAGATCGCTCAGGTGCCACGTTCCCGCACTTGCGTTGGCCCGAACCTGATCGGCTGACGTCGCTCCCGCGATTACCGACGCCACCATCGGCCTGGTCAGAAGCCACGAGAAGGCCAGATCGAGAATTGTTCGATCGAACCCCTTCGCGAATTCGATGAGATGCTCGACTACGTCGAGGTTTTCGGGCGTGAACAGCTCCCCGTGCCAGCCTGATCCAATGCGGCTGCCTTCAGGCGCCGGCTGGCCTTTTCTGTACTTGCCGGTCAACAAGCCGTTCGCGAGCGGAAAGTAGGGAAGGAACGCCATTCCGCTGGAGCCGCATTCGGGCAGAACGTCGAGCTCGGGCTGCCGGTGGAAGAGGCTGTACTCGTTCTGTACGCTGGCGAAATGCGCCGCCATGGGCTTCGCCGCCGCATCTGCCTCGCGTAGCTGAGCGACCGTGAAATTCGAGCAACCAATCTCTCTGACTTTTCCCTCCCGAACGAGCTTGTCGAGCGCTTCGAGTGTGTCGCCGATCGGGACCGTGCTGTCGGGCTCATGAAGCTGGTAAAGGTCGATATAGTCGGTGCCGAGTCGGCGGAGGCTGTCCTCTGCTGCTCGCAGGACGTAATCGGGATGCGCGCCGCGCCGCTTTTCGTCGACTTTCATGCCGAATTTCGTCGCGACGATGACGTCCTCGCGCCGCTTGCCGAGCGCCTTGCCGAGGTACTCTTCGCTCTTCGTTGAGCCGTAAATGTCTGCCGTGTCGAAGAAATTGATTCCCTCATTGAGCGCGGCATCTACTACTTTGGTGGTGCCTTCGAGGTCCAGGCGGCGGCCGAAGTTGTTGCAACCCAGTCCGACCACCGATACTTCGAGGGAGCCAATTCGTCTTGTCAGCATTCCCTGGTTCTCCGCTATAATCGGGCCGCCAAAAAAGTTGACACAAAAACTCCTGATCGCTTCGAAAACTGTGCGAGCACTTGCCCTGTTGACTCTGACGGGCGTAACCGCCGCGTGTGCATCAATGCCGCCTGCTTCAGAAGCCGTCGAGCCGATT
>JADGQR010000334.1 GCA_017881685.1 Gemmatimonadaceae bacterium | reverse complement strand
GTCTCCGCTATCATCACGACTTACAACCAGCCGGAGCAGCTGGAAAAAGTCATGTGGGGCTACGCCTGCCAGAAGAACGCCGACTTCGAGCTCATCATCGCTGATGACGGCTCCGGCCCGGCTACCATAGAAGTGATCGACCGCGTCGCCGCGGCGACGAACCTCCGCGTGCTGCATGTCTGGCATGAGGACATTGGCTTTCGAAAAACGGAAATCCTCAATCGCGCGGTCGTCGCCGCCGAAAGTGATTACTTCATCTTTTCCGACGGCGACTGCATTCCGCGAGATGACTTCGTCGAGACGCACACGCGCCTGGCCACACCAGGCTGTTTTCTATCGGGCGGCTACATAAAGCTTCCGCGCGAAGCCAGTCTCTCGATCACTGTCGAGGAAATCAGATCCGGACGCGCAATGGAGGCATTCAGACTTCGCGCGCTCGGCTGGCATCCGGGCAAGCGGGCTCTTCGACTGCTGCGTGGCCCGACCATTCCAGCCCTGCTCGACGTGGTCACTCCTACGCGCAGAACGTGGAACGGACACAATTCATCGACGTGGCGTTCAGCGATCATGTCGGTCAACGGCTTCGATATCGACATGGCCTACGGCGGCCTCGATCGCGCGCTTGGCGAGAGGCTGATCAACGCCGGCATGAAGGGCAAGCAGGTCCGCCACCGTACTCCATGCCTGCATCTCTACCATGAGCGTCCGTACGTGGATTCGCAGAAGTGGAAGCGTAACCACGAGATCAGAAAAAGAATCCGGCGCGACAAGGAAATCCGCGCGCACAACGGAATTGCCGAGCTTGCCCCTGACGATTCCGTACTGATTCGCCGGCCGGGCGAGCTGCTGCAAACGCGCGAAGCGATTCGCGCGGTAATGGCCCGCTAGCTCAGCTCGGAAGCGAGGGCGCGCTCGAGCGCCGCGAACAGCTCGCGAATGTCGTCGTCGGTAGTTCTGAAGCCAAGTGTGCACATTCTAAGCGAGAAGTTTCCGTGCAGGCGTGTCGAGGAAATCAGGAATCTCCCTTCAGACACCACCTTCGCGTTGATTCGCTCATTCAGCCCGTCGAAAGCGCCCTCAGCGATCCCTTTGGGCCTCGCCCTGAAGCAGAAAATTCCGAATTGAGCTGGACACAGACTCTCGAAGTCACGCGATTGCGCAACGAGCGATTCGAGCAGTCGCGCGCGATCCATCGCGGCGTCGATCTCGGAGCGAATCACGTCGGTCCCGAAATAGCTCACCGACATCCAGATCTTGAGAGCGCGCGAGTAGCGAGTGAGCTGCTCGCCGCGATCGGCGAAGTTGACTTCCTCCTCTCCCGGCTCGACGTCCTTTAGATATTCCGGCATGATGCGAAAGGCATCGCTCAGGACAGCAGGATCGCGAACCATCACGCATCCACACTCGAATGGAACGAACAGCCATTTGTGCGGGTCGAGTGTGAGACTGTCGGCGCGCTCGATGCCTCTGAGCATTGCCTTACCTTCTTCGCTCAGTGCAGCGAATCCGGCGTATGCAGCGTCAACATGCAGCCACAGCGATTCGCTTCCGCAGTAATCGGCCAGATCGTTCAGCGGATCGACGGACCCTGTGTTGGTTGTGCCGGCACTCGCGACGACGACGAACGGCTCGAGACCGGCAGCGCGATCCTTTGCGACGACGCGCTTCAGATCCGCAACATCGATGCGGAAGAGATCATCCATCGCGACTGTCCGAACGTTGTCGCGCGCGATACCTGCGATCCACGCCGCGCGAACCACCGACGAGTGTGCCTGCGCGGATGCGTAGACAGTCAGCTTGCGGATGTCGCTTCCCTTCTCGATCGCCTTGTGCCGGGCTGCAACGAGAGCTGTCAGGTTTGCGCCGGAACCTCCGGACGTGAGAACTCCGCTCGATCCTTCCGGCATTCCCATCCACTGCCGAAACCATTCGAGGACGACCATCTCGATCTGGTTTGGTCCGGCTGCAACCGGCCAGACCCCCGCGAAGAAATTGTATCCGGTTGCGATCCAGTCACCGACGACCGCCGGGAAAGTCGGGCAGCTCGGCACATACGCGAGAAACCCAGGATGTGGCTCGCGCGCATGATACGGGAACACACTCTGCTCGAGAGTGCCGATCAGCGCCTCGAAATCACTGCCTTGCCGCGGCGGTATGCTTCCAAGCGACGCATTCAGCTGTGCGCGCGGGGCGGATGCGATAACTGGCTCATCGCGAAGCGTCGCGAGGTGATGGGCGACAATGTCGGTGACCCGATACCCGAGCCGCTGCATCGTCACCTCATCGAGGTCGAGCGGAGATCTTGTCAATTTCCCATGGATTCAGCAAAGCCGCGTCATCGGGCACCGTTGATTGCGATCAAGGCGACCACGAAGGGCTAAAGATGAACTACTTCACGCGGAAGGGGATGGAGTATTCGCGATCGTCCCAGGAGAATTTCAAGACTCCAAGGTTGCCCTGAGGAACAATGCTGAACGTGAACTCTTCCACGGGCTTCTGAAGGATAGTCTGAGTCAGATCGAATCGGCCGAAGTCCCTGCTCACGTTGTAATCGGTTCCCCACTGTCCGGTCTGACTGTTGATGATGAGCTTCGAGCCCGTCAAAGTTGGCAGCGACCACAACGTGTATTTCCCGGCTGGAAGAACGGTGCTCCCGATTATCAGATCAGCAGACGTTGTGAGCTGGGTCGCCGCATTTGCTCCGGTGCGCCAGACCTGATTCCACGGAACGACGTTGCCGAAGATTGTCCGGCCGCGACGGAATGGACGACTGTAGGCTACTTCGATATTCGCGCCTCCGATGAGCGCACGAACTGTGTCTGGCGGTGACATCTGGCCTGCGATTCCTCTCGCTGCTTCGACCGCTGCCCACGACTTCGCGAGAGCATCCAAATCAACGTCACCGGCTCGGCGCGTGAGCGTCTTGACCGTCGTCATGGTTGCATCGATTCCCGTGATGCGGCCCGACGCATCCACGCTTGCACGCTCGATCCATCCGGGAAAGAAGCTGCTGTTGAAGTACACGGAATCTCTTCCATGCCGGGTCATTGAGATGGTTGGATTGGGTCCGGCGGTTCCGCTGATTGTGGTGACAATGACACTCTCAGCCGCAGTTGGCGGACCGAACGCGAGCATTTGCTCATATATCGCAAACGAAGGCGGTGACGACGGAACGGCGGGCGCAATTCTCACTGAATGGTAGGTTCGTCGCCCGCTGTTCGCGGAGTCAGGCCTTCCGGCGCGCTGAATCTCCACTGTTGCGGCCGTATCACCGATCAAGGTGACCATCGAGAATAACGGTGGTGACGCCGGATCGGGATCGACACGCCGGGTCACGAGGGACATCCCCTTGAACCGGCGGCCTGCGAGGTCGGCGACATAGTGAATGATTCTCACTCGCGGATACCTGAGGAGGATATCGCCTTCAAGCTTGTCCCGTGTGCGCGTGTACCGTTCTACAGCAGCTGTGTCGACACCGAGAGTCGAGACGAACGCGCCGCTCACTGGTGCCTGGGCTGTGAGCGTACTGGACCCGACGAACAACAGAGCGGCGAGAATCGTCTTTGCTGACATTGAGAAGTTCCGGTTGTGCAGTTTTCCAGCGCTGAGGGGGCGGTTGATACTGTGACGCTGCAGGCGCCTTCGCAACTCGCTCACCCCCCCCCGGACAACGGCCGATTTATCGTGAGCGCATTCCTTCGTTCCCGCCCCAGAGCGGAACGGCTTTTCCATTTGCGTCGTCGTAGAAGCGTGTTCCGCCGGGCGCGTAAATCTTGGCGAGCAGAATGATCTGTCCCGTGTGCATCGAGAAGTGTTCGACGACGTGGTAGATCGCCGCGAGCACGTTTGTCTCGCGTCCCTGGATTGTGCACTGGCGCTCGAGATCGTTTTCGTCGAGCGAGAACATTACGCGGTCGGCCTCGTGCACCGCCGCGCCGAGCAGAGCGAGCAGCTCGGGAATCTGCGGCCCGTCGCGCATCGCGAACTCAGAAGCACGGTCACGGTGATTTCCTTCCCCGCCAATTCCCGAGACGATCCACTCCCGAACGTTTCCGGCGAGATGAACGACCAGATTTCCGATGCTGTTCGATTGTTCATTCGCCCGTCGCCAGACGTCCTCGTACGAGAGATCCTGGATGGCGAGGCGAATCTTCGACGGATACTCAGTCGCGAGATAATAGCGGGACTTTCCAAGAAACGTGTTTGAGATCATTCCCGAATATGATTTCGTTGCGTTGGCTCCGGAACTGCTATCGACACAGAGACCACAGAGACCACAGAGACCACAGAGACCACAGAGACCACAGAGACCACAGAGACCACAGAGACGACGAAAGAGGCCTGGGAAGCGTGAGATTCTCTCCTTCCCAGGCTTTTCCTTTTTGGGGTTGAACTACGGAAAGCCATTTCGAGTGCATCATGACAATGGGCCCCCCTCCCGTCGTTTAACCCCAAATCCATGGATCTGAGGAATCGACATGCATTTCCCATCCGAATGCCTCTCGATCCCGCCTGCTCTGTGGTCTCTGTGGTCTCTGTGTCAAACCCGTCAGGCAACGACCTTGATCGGAATCGGCTGCGAGAGATAGATGACCTTCTCTTCTCGCCGCGAATGCAGAATTCGAAGGAACCAGTTCTCTTCCTGCGGAGAGCCGCCGTTCTCCATCACCCACTTTCCGACCTCGATCACGTCGTCGGGATCCATGCGCAGGCAGCCATGTGACGCGGCAGACCCGATGCTCTCGGCGTCGTCGGTACCGTGGATGTAATAGTCCGGGTCCTTGAAGAAGATCTTCACGACCTTCATCGGATTGGCCGGATTTCCCGGTCCTTTGGCTGTTTTGTTCCTCGCCCACTTCGCGCCCGGTGGCGGAACCCAGCGCGGGTTCCACGTCAGCTTGCGAATCGTGAAGTCGCCGGTTGGAGTTGGATAGTCGTCCTGGCCGATGGCAATGTAGTAGGTCTGTACGACCGAATCGCCCAGCTTGAGGGTGAGCTGCTTATCGCTGAGGTCGGCGATAATCGACGGCTGCCCATCAGGCTGCCTGCCCGTCGCACTCAGATCCGGAGCCGCCAGCGTCGCGACCGAAATTGTTCCCAGAATCACAGCTGCTTTTATGACTGCACGCATTACGCGCTTTCCTTGTCGTTCGGGTTATGTATGATAGTCCTTAAGTGCAAAGCACGTTCCATCCGTTTAGCGATAGCGGTCAGCAGTCAGCGGTTAGCGAAGAAAAAGAGGGAGCCATTTCGGCTCCCTCTTTTTCTTCGTAAGCAACGATGTTGCCTAGTACATTCCGCCCATGCCGCCGCCCGGAGGGCCGCCGGCACCAGCATTGTTCTGCGGCTCCTTCTTCTCGACGATAATTGCTTCCGTCGTGAGCAGAAGTCCCGCGATCGACGCGGCGTTCTGAAGCGCAGTGCGCGTCACCTTGGTCGGATCGATGACACCGGCCTCGACCAGGTTCTCGTACTCGTCAGTCAGAGCGTTGTAACCAAAGTTCGCTTCCTTGGAGTTGCGAACCTTCTCGATCACGATCGAGCCTTCGCCGCCCGCATTCTGAACGATCATGCGAATGGGCTCTTCGATCGCGCGGCTGATGATGCCAACGCCGATCTGCTCGTCGCTGTCATCCAGCTTGAGCGTCTTGAGCGCCTTCTGTGCGCGAACAAGTGCGACACCGCCGCCGGGGACGATTCCTTCCTCGACCGCTGCGCGCGTTGCGTGCAGTGCATCCTCGACGCGAGCCTTCTTTTCCTTCATCTCGCTCTCGGTTGCTGCGCCGACGTTGATGACCGCAACACCGCCGGCAATCTTCGCCAGGCGCTCCTGCAGCTTCTCCTTATCGTAGTCTGACGTCGTCTTCTCGACGGCCGCCTTGATCTCCTTGATACGGCCCTGAATCTTGTCATCCTCACCAGCGCCATCGATCAGCGTGGTGTTGTCCTTGTCGACGACGATACGCTTCGCCTTTCCAAGGTCAGTGATGACAGCGTTCTCGAGCTTGAAACCGACTTCTTCCGAAATCACCTGTCCACCGGTGAGGATCGCGATGTCCTGCAGCATCGCCTTGCGGCGATCGCCAAAGCCGGGAGCCTTGACTGCTGCGACACGCAGCGTTCCACGGAGCTTGTTCACGACGAGCGTCGCGAGTGCCTCGCCTTCGATGTCCTCTGCAATGATGAGCAGCGGCT
>JADGQR010000333.1 GCA_017881685.1 Gemmatimonadaceae bacterium | reverse complement strand
GCCGCAGCTTCGCCTCCTGCAAGCGTCGTGTTGCCCGGAGGCACAGGCTCCGCTTATCCGCCGGTCGTTCCAGCGGACCTCGATGCTCTCAGGAGTGAAGGCCCGATGATTCCCGTTGCGGGAGTTGCCGCGAAAGATCTCGTCGACAGCTTCGATGAGGCACGCGACGGCGGCACACGCAGGCATGAAGCGCTGGACATCATGGCGGCTCGAAACACGCCAGTTCGCTCAGCCTTGTCTGGCGTGTTGCTGAAATTTCATAACAGCGTTGCCGGCGGACTGACGATCTATGCGTCGGATCCGAGTAATCGCTACGTGCTCATGTACGGGCACCTCGACAGCTACAAGCCGGGACTCCAGGAAGGCGATCGCCTGACCAGAGGCGAGATCATCGGCTTCGTTGGATCGACTGGTGACACGAGTCCGAACGCGCCGCATCTTCATCTCGCGGTCAACAGAAATGACAACGTGAAGGAGTGGTGGAAGGGAACACCGCTCAATCCTTTTTTGGTATATCGTTCGAAGTAGGAGTAGTTGCTTTTTGCGCGGTAGCTGGCGGATCGGCAATCCCGCATCGAGCCGCATCGTCAAGCTCCCTGATCTTCATCGAGGCCTCCAGCGCTTCTTTTGCCTGGCCTCTGATCGTAATCGCCTTGAATCCTTTCGTCTGGTAGATCGCGCTTCCGTTTGCGCGCAGGTACGGGGTGGCAAGCTCCGACGCCTGCTCCGATGTCAGGCACCGCAGCGTGACGGTCTGGATTGGAAGCGTTTTGCCCGGATCGACCCTTGGGATGAAGACGTCCTGCATGAAAAACCAGAACGTGACGCAGCCCGCGATCGCGAGGAACCCGCTGATCCACTTTCCGATTTGCCTTCTTCTCAGCCATTCAGATCGATCGAGCGCGCTGAATGACAACTGCTCCGGCGTGAATCCCGAGCGCGCCTCTGACAACGCGGTCGCTAGTCTCCGCTCGGCGTACGCAATCTCGTGAGCAACACCGGCGCACCCCGGACACGATTGGCAATGGAGCGCCACCTGGGAACCGGCGCGCATGTCGGTCATGCGCATGGTGGACAGCTCGCTGAGGCACTGGGCACACGCTGTCATCTGCCTAACTCACTCCATGCAGGGTGCACGGCTAACAGGTGAGCGCGAATCGCCGCTCGCGCCTTGAAGAGATTGCCACGCACTGTCGCCGCCTTGATTCCCGTGAGGTCGGCTACTTCGACAGGGTCAAAGCCCTGGAGATCGACGAGGTCGAATACTTCCCGTTGACGTGGAGGGAGCTCGAGAAAGAAATGGCGGATGTAGTCGGCAACTCGCTGCCGGTCCACGCGCGCGCCCGGATCAGTGTTGTAAACGCTGTCGATTCCCGGAAGTGACGCGACTGAAAGAAGCGTGCGTCGTTTTGTCTTCCGGCTTCTCTCGAGCGCGATGCTTCTCGTTATTCCGTAGACCCAGCCCTCGAGCGATGATTCGCCCCGGAATTGCTCGAGCTTTCGATGAACCTGCACGAACGTTTCCTGTGTGATCTCGTCGGCATCATCACGGTCACGCGCGAACGTGAGTGCCCACCGAAACACGGTTTGCTGAAGCGACCTGACAAGCTGAGTAAATGCTTCCGGGTTTCCCGTTTTCGCGAGCCCAATAACGCTGTCGAGCTGGCGAACAGCGTCGACGCTATTCACTGCCGGTCGTTCGATGTCGGTGAAGAAAACTTGTGCGCTTGTCATCCTGATCTATGATGTCAGGACATGTGGGAGCGTTAACTCCCCGCGAAAACATTCTGAGCCGTCAGGCCGCGAGAATGGGGAGCGCGCTTCTGATCGGCCGGGCCGCCGATTCGATAATGCCTCCGCCCAGCACTCTCTGTCCGTCGTACAGAACGATTGACTGTCCGGGAGTGATTGCCGACACTGGCTCGTCGAGCGCGATCTCGATCTCTCCGGCTTCATTTCGAATGAGCTCGCCAGCCGCGAGTCGCGCGCGATGACGGACTCGCACCTGGACTTGCGAACCGACCGTCGGAGAATCACTGAGCCAATTGACTTCGCGCGCGATCACGCCGCTCCCGAGCAATTCTTCGCGCGGGCCGATGACGACTGCGCGATCCTCGGGCCGAATGCCCACCACGTACATCGGAATGCGGAAACCGCCCGGCACACCGCGGCGCTGCCCGATTGTGTAGCGAGCAAACCCTCCGTGCTCCGCGATGTACTGGCCATCGGATGTTACGATCGGTCCTGGCGATAATGCAGGCGCATCGGGCGAAAGTCGCTGACGGAGAATCTTCATGTAATCGCCGTCAGGAACGAAACAGATCTCCTGACTCTCAGGCTTCTCAGAAACGACTGACAATCCAAGCTTTCGTGCAAGGGCACGCGTCTCTGCCTTCGTCGAATCACCGACAGGCAGAAGCATGCGAGACAACACTGACCGATCGATTCCCCACAGGAAATAGGTCTGGTCCTTGTTGTCGTCAGCGCCGCGAAGCAGCTCGCCATTCGCGACCCTGGCGTAATGACCTGTCGCGATCCAGCGTGCATCGATCGAGTCCGCCTTCTTCACCAGATCGCGGAACTTCGTGAACGTGTTGCAGCGAACGCACGGAATCGGCGTGCGACCGCGAGCGTATTCGCTGACGAAGTCATCGACGACGTCATGGCCAAAACGGCTCTCGAGATTGATGACGTAATGCGGAACTCCAAGCGTCTCGCAAACACGCCTGGCGTCATTCACGGAATCCAGAGAGCAGCACGGACGATCAGGAACATCGTCGCCGTGACAGAACAGCTTCATCGTTGCGCCAACGACGTCGTAACCCTGCTCGACGAGAAGCGCTGCCGCGACCGACGAATCGACGCCGCCCGACATGGCGACAAGAACTCTCTCCTTCATGTTCTTCGTCTCAGCTCGCGTTGGCGAGCTCGCGCGCCTTCTCGACGAGAGCCGGAAAGACTTCGGCAACACGATCAATTGACTCGTCGGTCGTCAACGAGCCGAGGCTCATTCTGATTGCGCCAGACGCGAGATCAGGACGCACTCCCATCGCCAGCAGAACATGCGAAGGCGAAATGCTCCCGCTCTGGCAGGCGGATCCGCCAGACGCCGCAATGCCCTTCAGATCGAGCGCCATGAGAAGCGACTCGCTGTCTGTGCCAGGAACCGAGACGTTCAGGATATGCGGTGCGCGTGGTGCGCCGCGGCCGTGAATCACGGCGTCCGGAATTCGCGCCATGATCGCTGCCTCCAGCCGGTCGCGCATCGCCTGAAGCCGCTTGCCTTCGAACTCGTGTTCCGCCATGGTCAGCTCGGCCGCTGTGGCGAGTCCCACTGCCATTGCCACGTTCTCGGTGCCGGGCCGGCGGCCGCGATCCTGACTGCCGCCATGCATCAACGGCTGAAGATGCGTTCCGCGGCGAATGAACAGCGCGCCGATTCCCTTCGGCGCTCCGATCTTGTGTCCGGAAATGGAAAGCAGGTCAAACGTCTGAGATGCCGCGTCGATCTCCACTTTTCCAAAGGCCTGAACAGCGTCAGTGTGCATCACGGCGCCTTTCGCCTTCGCGCGGTCAGAAAACTCCGGAATCGACTGAATCGTTCCGACTTCGTTGTTGACCCACATCACTGAGCAGACGGCAACGGCGTCATCGACCAGCTTATCGAAGGAATCGCTGACGACGAGCCCCTTTGAATCGACGTCGAGGAAGCGCTCCTCGGCCCCTTCGGCAGCAGCCTGGTGAACCGCACCGAGGATTGCCTTGTGCTCGATCGGCGTCGTCACGATGGCATTCCGGCCTGCATCCTTCACAGCGCGCCAGGCGCCCAGGATGGCAAGGTTGTCGGCTTCGGTGCCGCCGGAAGTGAAACAGACCTCATCCGGCCTCGCGCCGAGGCACCTGGCGACCCGCTCTCTCGCTTCGTCAAGCGCAGCGCGGGCCTCGCGGCCCCATCGATGGGTGCTCGACGGGTTGCCAAAGCGAGGCCCGAAGAAGGGGCGCATGGCTTCGAAGACCTCCTCCCTGACGGGGGTGGTCGCGGCGTGGTCGAGGTAGATCGGCGGCGGCTTCACGAGCATGAAGTTAACTGTCGGGGAACCAACTGAAAACCGAGAACTACCCCTTGAAGAACTGAGCCCTGACCGCCCAGAGGTCCGGGAAGAACCTCCGGGATACCGTACGCTGGAGATAGCGGGTCCCCAGCGTTCCTCCGGTCCCGCCGGTGTTGGGTCCGATGATCCGCTCGACGAGCTGGACATGCAGGAAACGCCACATTGCGAAGCCCTGCTCATATTCCAGGAGCCCTTCGGCCAGCATCTGAAGCGGCCGCTGATGTTCCTCAGCGTAGACCTGTTCGAGAGTCACGGAGTGTCGGGCCAGCACCTGGTTGAACTGCTCCTGGAGCGACGGACGGTCGAGCGCGGCCTGGATCAGCGGATGAATTGCGCCGTGCTCCTCGAGCACTTGAATGAAGTGCGCGTCGCGCAGGCCTGACAAGGCCTCGATCGCACGAAATTGCACGCTTTGCGAGCCGCTCGATGTGCCGAGGTAGCCCCGAAACTGGGCGAAGCGCTGGGGAGGAAGTGTCTCGAGCGCATTCAACTGCGAGGTGACGATTCTAACGAGCGCATTTACCCGCTTTACAGAGCCGAGAGCTCCGAGTGTATCGTTTTCCTCGAGCCGTGCATGAAGCGCTTCGAGCTCGTGCAGAATGAGCTTGAACCACAGCTCACTCGCTTGATGAACGATGATAAATAGAAGCTCGTCGGGATGTTCCGGGCTCGACCGCGGTCGCTGCAGCTGAAGCAGCTCGTCCAGCGCGAGATACGACGGGTAGTTGATCTCCT
>JADGQR010000332.1 GCA_017881685.1 Gemmatimonadaceae bacterium | reverse complement strand
CGGAGGAAGTGCCGAGACAAGCTGCCCGAATTCGGGAACTGCCTGGATCGCCTCTAGAAGTGCTGGCAATGACACTGCGCGCAAGGTATAGTACTTGTATGGCGCGGGGTAGTTACCCGCGTAACACAGGAGCATTTTATGAGAGTTGGCATCGCAACCGCGTCGGCCGTCCTGCTGGCCGCGATGGCCTCCGTGCTTCCGGCCCAGAGTGATGGGATCCGGGTTTATTCGCCTCGGGAATCCGACAACGCGCCACAGCTCGACCTCTGGCTTGATCAGGCCATCTACCGCATCGGCGACCGAATAGCTCCTCACTTCGTGACCGAAGCCGGCGCGTATGTGACTATTGTTCGTATCACGAGCGATGGCCAGCTCACTGTTCTCTATCCACGCCGTCCACGCGAGCAGAAGCCCTACTCGCCCAATCAGCTCGTCAACGACCGTGTTCCCCTTTATCTCTCGAATGACAACCGCTTCCAGGTTGAAGAATCACGCGGAATCGGATTCGTCTTCGCGATCGCATCGTGGGACAAATTCAACTACGACTACTACGCGTCGGGTGGAGAGTGGAGCATCGGCAGACTGGCCAACGACGGCCGTTATGGGGATCCGTTTGAGATCGTTCGCAGATTCGTGGATCGCACTCTCAACGCGTCGTCCGACTTCTCGCTCGATTACGTGTCGTACGAGGTTTACAACGATGGCGTCAGGAGCAGGTACGCGTCGCGCTACGAATACAACACGTACGACGATTACTACGACTCGTGCCTTTCTGCGTTCGGACTTCGCTACACGTCGTACTGTCGGTATAACAATTATTATCCCGGTTATTACGGTCCTTACATAGTATCTCAGCCTCGTGCACCGACGCCCAACACTCCGGCGCCGTCGCGACCGAACTACGCCGGCAAGAAAATCCACCCGGTGATTGGAGATCCGCTCGTTCACGGTGCCCCAACGGAGCCCGAAGTTACTGAGGGACGGTTGCCGCCGAACAATTCGGCAGAGGAAGCGGCGCTTGCGGCTCGTCGTGAAAGAATGGCCAGACAGGTCACACCGCGAGACCGGTCTGGTTCAACAGTCAACAACGCGCCGGTATATCAGGAGCCACGCGTCTACTCGTCGCCAACTCGCACTGAGCCGGTCTATCGCCAGCCGGTCGAGCGGCAGCCCGTGGAGCGACCGGTTCCGGTGTATCGCCCCGAGCCTCGTGTCGAACAACGCGCCGAGCCGCGACCGCAGCCTGTTACGCCGGCAAGAGTCGAAGTGAGAAATGAGCCGAGGCAGGCACAGCCGGCGCCGGCGCCAAGACAAACGGCAACTCCGGTAGCCAAGGACAACGACCACTAGGGCTCGAGAATCACTTTGCCACGAGAGGCGTCGCCAAAAGCGACGCCTCTTCTTTTCGGGTCGCTCTGTCGTACACGAAGTGTCGCTTGAGCTTGAGGAAATGCTTCTCGAGCACATGCCAGCTCAGCCACGCGAGCAACGTGACGACGGGAAGCACGATTGCGATGTAGAGCAGCTCGCCGATCAGACCATTTCCACCAAGTGACAGCTTGTCCGGCCTGATCAGGAAATGCGACATGACGCTCATGGCGGGAACGTGTATCACGTAGAGCGCGTAACTGTAGCGACCATAGAATCTCAGAAAGCGCGACCTGAGAATTCGGGCAACGTTCGACGGAGTGTCGCTGAGTGCGACCACCAGCACGCTTGCGTACACAAGGTCGATGGACGTGTAAATCACCGGCGCGAACCGATGTCGAAGTCCAAGCGCATTGAAAGTGACGATGCCGAAAACCAGTGCGGCAACCGGCGCGATCATTGGACTCATCTTTCGCAGCCGCGACATCCATCCGGGCTCAGCGATGAGCAGGGCGATTGCCGATCCAATCGCCAGCCCATCGAGGCGAGCCTGGGTGAAGTAGTACGTGTCGAGTCGCGGCACCGTATTCAACGCATAGGTGCGATATCCAACCGCGAGCAGCAAGCAGCCAAGGCACACCCATAGCGCCTGCTTTCTCGAAGCCAGGAAGATTATCAACGGCCAGACGAGATAGAATTGTTCCTCGATCGCGAGACTCCAGAGGTGTCCCGTCCAGCCCGCGAAGTTGTCGCCGAGCCAGTGAAAATTCTGGAGGTAGAACCAGAACCAGAGCTGATCGTGCCACGCGACGACGAGATTCTGCGGCAGATTGACGAGCATCGGCATGCCAAAAAGCACTATCAGCGCGACATAGTAGAGCGGCAGAATGCGAAGCATTCGCCTGGCGTAGAAAACTCGAAAGTAGTTTGTGCTCCCTTTCGCATCGACGAGCAGTCCCGTGATGAGAAAACCGGAGAGCACGAAAAAGAGATCGACTCCGGTCCATCCAAGCGAGAAGACTCTTTTTATGGCTAGCGCAGGCAGAGAGGACGACTGGACCTGCATCGTCATATGGAGTAACACGACGAAGAGCGCGGCGAAACCGCGCAGGCCGTCAAGGGCCGGAAGCCGATCGTGAGTCAGATCAGGTGCTGGAGCCGCCATCACAGCCAACATAGAGAAACAACCGGAAAACCAACAGGCGATCTCTCGGAAAGCGGCGGGTGATCAGGGTGCGGAGTTTATATTTCATGGTTGCTCCCGATACACTGGAATCGCCTCACCGGAATCAGTTTGAACCTCGACCATATTCGCAATTTCTGCATCGTTGCGCACATCGATCACGGAAAGTCCACGCTCGCGGACCGACTGATCGAAGCAACGGGCATGGTGGCCAAAAGAGAAATGAAGGCGCAGGTGCTCGACACCCTCGATCTCGAGCGCGAGCGCGGCATCACCATCAAGCTCAACGCCGTGCGGATGACCTACACGGCCAGCGATGGAACGCCTTACGAGCTCAACCTCATCGACACCCCGGGCCACGTGGACTTCACTTATGAAGTCTCACGCTCCCTTGCCGCATGCGAAGGTGCGATTCTCGTCGTCGACGCATCGCAGGGAATCCAGGCTCAGACTCTGTCGAATCTCTTTCTCGCGCTCGACGCGGGTCTCGAGATCATTCCGGTTCTCAACAAAATCGACCTTCCGGGAGCTGAACCGGAAAAGAGAAAGCAGGAAGTCTGCGATCTGCTTGGCGTCGATCCCGAGGACATCCTTCTCGTCAGCGCCAAGGAAGGATTGGGAATTCCCGAGCTCCTCGAGCAGGTCATCAAAAAGGTTCCGCCGCCAAAGGGCGATGCGAACGGCCCGCTTCGCGCACTGATCTACGATTCGTACTACGATCGGTATCGCGGCGCCATTCCAAGTGTTCGAGTCGTTGACGGGACGATCAAGGTCGGAACGAAGATCACGTTCGGCGCAAGCGAATCGGTTTACGAAGTCGCTGAGGTCGGATACAACCAGCTGCGCCAGGTGAAAACGACCGAGCTTGGTCCCGGCGAAGTCGGATACGTCGTCGCGAACGTGCGCTCGGTGAAGGAAACGCGAGCAGGCGACACGATTTTCGACGCGACGAATCACGCCACGGTGCCGCTCCCTGGATATCGCGACGTCAGGTCGTTCGTGTTCGCCGGTATCTATCCGACGGACACGCAGCAGTACGAGACGCTGCGCGACGCGCTGGAAAAGCTGCAGCTCAACGACGCTTCCCTCCAGTACGAGCCTGAAACGTCCACAGCACTCGGATTCGGATTCCGCTGTGGGTTCCTCGGTCTGCTGCACATGGAGATCGTGCAGGAGCGCCTCGAGCGCGAGTACGAGCTGGACCTCGTTACCACCGTGCCGAGTGTGGAGTATAAGGTCTATCGCACAGATGGATCGATGCAGCTGATCGAAAATCCTTCGAAGATGCCTTCAGCAACGGTGATCGATTACGTCGAAGAGCCTTACGTGAAGGCGCGCATCATGGCGCCCGCCGATTACATCGGTCCGATCATGACACTCGGCACCGAGCGTCGCGGCGTGTACAGGAACATGACTTACCTCGACCAGGCGCGTGTCGAATTCGACTGGGAATTTCCGCTTGGCGAAATCATTCTCGATTTCTTTGATCGGCTGAAGACAATCAGCCGTGGATACGCATCGCTCGACTACGAGATGCTCGAGTATCGTCAGAGCGATCTCGTGAAGCTCGATATGCTCATAAATGGCGAGCCAGTCGACGCTTTCTCGGTGATCATCCACAAGGACAAGGCGTACGAGTGGGGCCGGAAGATCGCCGACAAGCTGAAGGAGCTCATCCCGAGGCAGTTGTTCGAAGTGATCATCCAGGCCGCGATCGGACAGAAGATCATCGCGCGCACAACGGTAAAGCCGTTGCGTAAGGACGTGCTCGCCAAGTGTTACGGCGGTGACATCTCGCGAAAGCGAAAGCTTCTCGAGAAGCAGAAGGAAGGAAAGAAGAGAATGAAGCAGGTGGGATCGGTGGAGATCCCGCAGGAAGCTTTCCTCGCAGTGTTACAGGTGGATTAAGGCGTGAGCTCGCTGGTCGTCCAGACGAGCTTTCTCGGGGACATCGTCCTCACTACGCCGCTCATCAGAGAGTTGGCGAGCCGCGGGCCGGTGGATGTTCTCACCACTCCCGACGGCGGGATGATTCTCAGCAACAATCCGGCGATCAGAAATCTGATTGTGTACGATCGCCGGGAGTGCGACAGCGGACTCGTTGGTTTCGGAAGAACCGTCGGCCGAATTCGGCACGCGGGATTCTACGGATCTGCGGAAGCATCTGCTCCACTGACTGGAAGTGACTCTGGATACTCCTCCGCGTATCTGGCGCAGGGCTCATTTCGCAGTGCGATGCTGGTCACGGCTGCCGGTGTGAAGCGTCGCGTCGGATTCAATACGTCTGAGGGGCGTCGATTCTACACGGAGCGCGTCGAGTACCGCTCCGATCGTCATCACGCTGAACGATTGTGGTGGCTTGCGAATCCGGAATCAGAAAACGAGCCGACGCGCGAACAGATCACTCCGTCGCTCTTCCCCACTCCTGACGACGATCGCATTGCGGGACAGGTGGTTCGCGACCAGATCGCCGACATCTCGCGGCCCTTCATCACTCTCGCGCCTGGCAGCGTCTGGGCGACGAAGCGCTGGCCGTTCTACCCTGAGCTTGCGGTTCGAATCGCTAAGGATTTCAACGTCGTAGTAGTTGGCGGCGGCGCTGACGTCGCAATCGGCGACGCGATCGTCTCGCAGCTTCCTGACGGCTGCGCGGCGAACGCCGCCGGCCGCCTTGGCATTCTCGCATCGGCTGCACTTATCGGCAGAGCCGTCGCACTGGTGACGAATGACTCGGCCCCACAGCATCTCGCGTCGGCGATGAACACGCCGACTGTAACGACGTTTGGCCCGACCATTCCCGAGTTCGGATTCGGCCCTCTCGCCCCAAATTCCCGCGTTGCGGGAAAGCAGGGACTCGCATGCAGACCATGCGACAGACACGGTCCGCAAAAGTGCCCGCTTGGACATTGGCGCTGCATGCGCGAACTTTCTTCGGCCGACGTGTTCGGTCTCCTCACGCAAACCCTCTCTCAAGTGAGCTCTGTTTGACGGTACGAGAGCAGTTCATCGTCGGAATCGATTTGGGCGGCACCAACATCGCCGCCGGCGCGATGCCAATAGACGGTACTCGCGAAATCGCGATGCAAATGATTCCGACTCTCGCCGAAGGGGGAGCGGAGGCGGTGGTCGACCGCATTGCGGCCCTCGTCGAAGAAGTGATCGCTCAGACTCGGCGGGAAACCGGCGCCGAGCGCAGCGATTTTCTCGGGGTTGGAATCGGATCGCCCGGTCCGCTCGACAGAGCGCGTGGTGTCGTCATCGTCACACCCAACCTCGGATGGCGCGACTTCCCGCTGCGAGATGAAGTGTCGAAGCGGGTACACTTGCCCGCTACACTCGACAACGACGCCAACTGCGCGACGCTCGGCGAGTGGTGGATCGGCGCGGCAAAGGGCGGCCGCAACGTCGTCGCAATGACCATCGGCACAGGCATCGGCGGCGGATTGATTCTCGAGGGAAAGCTGTATCACGGCGCGTCGGATGCCGCGGGAGAGATCGGCCACACGACGATCGACGCGAACGGCCGTCGCTGCAAATGCGGCAATTACGGCTGTCTCGAAGCGTATGCGTCGGGCCCCGCGATCGCGACGCGTGCGCGTGAGCTGCTCGAGGGGACCGATGATTCGATCCTGCCAATGCTGGTGGAGGGCGATTTGACGCGGATCACCGCTCAGACCGTATTCGAGGCATCGAAGCGCGGGGATGCAGCGGCGCTGGAAGTCGTTCGTGATACCGCGCACTTCCTGGGTGTCGGAATATCCAACCTCATCAACATCTTCAATCCGGATACGTTCGTCATCGCCGGCGGAGTGACCCAGGCCGGAGATCAGCTGTTCGATCCAATCAGGGCGGAGGTTCGGCGGAGAGCGTTCAAGCCGTCGGTCGACGCGTGCCGGATTGTGCCGGGAGCGCTTCCGTTATCGGCTGGAGTTGTTGGGGCGGTCGCGACGTTCCGCGCACAGACGCTTGGGGATCTCTAGCGCCGGGTTGTTGCGCTTCGAGCAGGTCTTTTCGGCGGGCAGATCGTTATTTGGCCACAGCTAGTGCGAGGACACAGCAGAAAGCGGATGCCCATCTAGATCGTTCGGATAGGGAATCCCGAGTATTCTCGCGAAGGTGGGCGCGAAGTCCACGGTCGCTGCGTGAGATGAATCCCGGCCGGGTGCGATTCCGGCGCCCATGAAGATCATCGGCACGTGACGGTCGTAGAAGTACGACGTCCCGTGAGTGGTTCCGCGAACGTTCGCGATTACACCGGGGACAAACCGCAGTTCAACTCCTTCGCGGCTGAACATTCCGGCTTCACGGCCTGGCCACATCGAATGCTGCTGCATAACCTCGAATGAATCGGCCGGCTGTTCAGTGGCGAGCTGCTGGTGCGTCCACGCATCTGCGACGATAGGCAGCTTTTTCAGATCGTCGCGGAGTTTTATCGCGGCGGCGGCAGGATCAGTCGATCGATCTGCCTCCTGACGGAGTGAATCGAGCTTCGCCCGGTCAGCGGCCGTGAGACGATGACCGTACTCGCCGCGCGCCTGCAGATCTTCGGGACTGTCGAGCACACCGTGATCGGCCGTCAGCATCACAGTCCACTGATTCTTTCCGACCGTCCTGTCGAGGAAGTCGAAGAAAGAACCCAATTCCTTGTCGAGGCGCAGGAGATTGTCGAGCTGTTCCCTGCTGTCCGGACCATACTCGTGTCCAACGCGGTCAGTAGCCGACGCCGAAACGTTCAGGAAATCGGGGATGTCGTCGCGGCCGAGTCCAAGCGAAGTGACCATCGTCTGGGCGAGGTCGATCGTTGCAACGTCGAGGTCAGGCGTTGCCGACCACCACCACCAGTAACCCATCGACGTGCTTTCCGAGCCGTATGTGTGCGGAAACGCCGTGTGCGTTCCATCACCCTCTGTCGCAACCGTGTCCTTGTCGCTACGCGCGAGGAACGACTGCGGGACGTTCGACGACCACACAGAGTCCGAGCGGAAACGCTGCTGAAGATTGTCGTTGAACGTCGTGATCCAGTCAGGATCGACCGTGCGATAGTACGTCGACGTAACGAACTTGCCAGCGCCTCGATCGAACCAGTAGACGTAACCCTTCGCATGGGCCACAGGCTGAATCGCCCCGCGATCCTTGCCTGACACCGACGCGACGATCGAATGCGGATTCGCAGCCAGAATCCAGTCTGCGAGCCCGTCCCGCATGACATTTCGCGGAGAGAACCCGGAGGCGCCTGGCAGACCGACGATCTTCTCGGTGGAATCGGAGATGTTCGTCACCTGAACCCACTTTCCATTCTGCTTCGTGTACCACTCGTTCCACACGATTCCGTGGCGGCTCGGATAGACGCCGGTCGCCAGAGTGGCATGACCGGGAGCGGTTTCCGTAACCGCGTGCTCATGCGTTGCATTCACATACGAGTGTCCCTGCACGCGGAGCCGCTTGAAGCCGCCGGTGAACAGATCGCCGTACTGGTCCAGCAGATCTTCACGCAGCTGATCGGCGACGATCAGGACGACAAGCTTCGGTTTCCCGGGAGGCGTCGTTTCGACGACCGGTTTCGGATTCCCAACACAGGCGACGGCTGCAACACAGCCAGTGAGAAGAATTGAGCGACGGAGCACTTTTCTGTGGGTTTGTCTCACGAAGCCCGTGGCATCTGCAACAAGCAATGATACGGCGCAACCCCGCGATTTTTTTGGGACGAGAGCGTACTCTTATACTGCTTATACTGCCAACTGCATCCTAATGCTGCGCCCAGCAGAATGAATGAGGTCAGACCCTGAATAATCCCGTGCAATCGCCCAACTCCCCGACCGTGCGTTCCTCCGCCCGGCGAAAGCGCGTGGGCGTGATCGGGAGCTTTGTCTGGGACGTGATTCTCGGCCGCGATCCGCACGATGCGCCAGTCGAGGAATGGGGCGGCATCACGTACGCGCTCGGAGGACTTGAAGCTGCACTTCCTGACGATTGGGAATTCGCCCCGATCGCCAAAGTCGGGTACGATCTTGCGCCGCGCGCTCGTGATTTCCTCAGGGATTTCGGGAAGATCGCCCCGGACGCGGGTCCAATTGAAGTGCCGCACCGTAACAATCGCGTTTCGCTTCACTACCAGAGCACCGAGCGCAGGTGCGAGCGAATGAGCGGCGGCGTACCCGGCTGGAGCTGGCTCGGACTCAAGCCACTACTCGCTGATCTCGATGCGCTGTACATAAACCTGATCAGCGGGTTCGAGCTCGATCTGGAGACGGCGCAGCTCATTCGTGCTCACTTCAGGGGTCCGATCTACTGCGACATGCACTCGCTCCTGCTCGCGCGCCAGCCGGACGGGATCAGAACACTTCAGCCCCTCCACAATGCTCCCGAGTGGTTTCGCTGCTTCGACGTCGTGCAGGTAAACGAGGACGAGATGTCGATGATGGCTCCCGACCCGCTTGCCCTTGCGGCTATGGCGACCGCGTCAGGCGTCAAAGTGCTGATTGTGACTCTGGGGTCACGCGGAGTCGTCTATTTTGCGGAGCCTGGCTTCCAGAAGCTTTCCGATCTGGGCCGAGGGCGGCTCGGACCGGTCGCTGGGGCAATCAGAACGGAGCTCGTGCCCGCTGTGGCTGCACGAGACCTCAAAGGAGGCGATCCTACGGGGTGCGGAGATGTCTGGGGAGCAACATATTTCTCTCGTCTCCTTGCTGGAGAAGACATTCGCTCAGCGATGACCGTGGCCGGGGCTGCCGCGGCGCGCAATGTCGACCACCGCGGAGCCGCCGGGCTCGCGCAATACCTGAGAGGAGAATTGAGCGTCAAGTGACGACCATCATCAGCGCGCCATCTTCACTCGACGACCATACCTTCGAGCAGATCTTCGATCAGCTTGCCCCGCTGCCTCCCGATGAAAAAGTCGTCATCGACTGCCGGCGGACCCGGTGGGCATCGCCTTACGGCCTGACGGCACTGCTGACAGTCGCGCAGACGCGTCTCGAACGTCCGACGCTCGCGATTCCCGATCTCGAAGACACGGCCTCATACTGGAACAGAGCGAGCTTTTTCAAGCACGCCGAAGGTCTCTACGACATTTCCGGAAGACCACAGCGCGCGCGATCGGGCTCCGAGTCGAGCGTTCTCCTCGAAGTTACGCCGATCTCGCAGACGCAGGACATTCACACAGTCGTCACGAACATTCAGACCCGCTCGCAGGCGATCCTCCAGGAAAAGCTGCACCTCGAGTCGAAAGTCACAATGCGGTTCACGATGGCGCTTTCAGAAGTCTGCCAGAACGTCATCGAGCACGCAGGAACCGGCGGATGGGTCGCGGTTCAGGCTTACAAGTGGCAGCAGCGTCTCGGACGCTGGGTGGTCGTCATCGCGGTGTGCGATGCAGGAATGGGTTTCAGGAAATCCCTCGAGAGCTCACAGGGTCCGCGTCCCACCGACCGGTGGGATGACGGAATGGCCCTCGAGGAGACAGTCATGCGTGGAGTAACCCGCTTTCGCGATCCCGGCCGCGGCCAGGGACTCGCGGGCGTTAAGAAGTTCATCGGGCAATGGGATGGAAAGCTGAGCATCCGCAGCGGCACCGCGCGAATTGCTGTGGTCCCCGCCTGGGACGAAGACGTTCCGCTGAAGAAGGATCTCGCATTTTTCCCCGGCGCGCAGGTACAGCTTACGATTCCGGAAAGAATGGCGGGCGAATGATCAGTCATATCGACGTAAGCTCGGTTCTCAAACGAAGCGTTTGCGACCTCTACTCGAACCTCGTGACGCGCCCGACAGGTGCGGCGGTTCGAATCGGCATCGAGCATCATCTCGACGAGATCGGAGACAAGTCACTCGCGGTTCTCGATTTCTCGCACGTCGGGCTGCTCGACTTTTCGTGCGCAGACGAGATCGTGGCAAAGCTGTTGATGCAGTATGTCAGCGTCGACATCCCGCGCCGCGAGGTCTATTTCGTGTTCTACGGAATGAGTGAGTCGCACATGGACGCAATCGAGTCAGTTCTCGAGCGCCACAATCTCGCGCTCATCACTCAGCTCGCCGATGGAGCGCCAAAGCTCATGGGCGACATAGACGGAGAGCAGCGCCGCGCATGGGAGAAGATCTGCGAGATGGGCTCCGCTCTTCCGGCTGATTTCGCAATTGCTACCGGTGTCCCGAAGGAAACGGCCGAGCGGATTCTTGAAACGCTGTGGCGTCGCCGTCTGATCATTCGTCAGGAGAGCGGGTATTCTCCAGTAAGAGGCGCGACCGCCGGAAGAAATCCCGGTGGATTGCTCGCTGACGATGGAAGCGCCTCCGGTGGATCAGGAGTGGAGGTTTCGTGAAACACATGCGGCTGCCGGATGTCCGGCCAAACCTGGGCAGCAATTATCGCCCACAGCTTTTCGTCATTACATACGTATCGACAAAGAAGGGCGACACGGAGCGTGGGCCTCTCGTGCGCATGCGCGCGTTCGAAGCACGCATTCGCCTGATTCATGAAGGCGAGCTCGTGTGGGTAAGCGGTCCCCGGCGAAGCGAGCTTGCAGAGCTTCAGATCGACGACACGATTCCGGAAGGCAATGTTTTTCTTCGCGATATCGCGGGCGTCGCGCATAGCGAGTATGTGACTGTGTCGAGACCAGACACTGATTCGCCGTTGAACGGCCGGCATTTCGCCTGATGGCCGGCGCGAAGAAGCCCAAACCGCAGAGTCGCGCGACGATCACCGTACACGGTGGCTCGCCGCATCCGAAAGCGGGCGAGCCTGTAGCGTTGCCTCTCGTTCAGTCGGTCAACTTCGTCCAGTATCCGAACACGGCTGACGGGCTGCGCTACACTCGTTACGGCAACACGCCGAACGAAGAGGTAGTTCAAAAACGCATCGCGATGCTCGAGGGAGCCGAAGCTGCTCTCGTGCTTTCGAGCGGCATGGGCGCGACGGCGTGCGCGCTCCTCGCTCTGCTTCGCCCGGGCGATCACCTGCTCTCGAGCTCGTGGATCTACGGCGGAACGCGAAAGCTTTTCACCGAAGAGTTCGTTCAGATGGGAATCGAGGTGAGCTTCGCGAATCCGGATGAGAGGCGCGTGTGGCGCAACACGATTCGTCAGAACACGCGGGTCATCTTCGTGGAGTCGCCGGTGAATCCGTCGTCTCGCGTGATCGACCTGCATCAGCTGGCGATTCTCGCGAAGACTCAGGGCGTCGCTCTCGTCGTCGATTCGACGCTCGCGAGCCCGATCAATTCGCGGCCGATCGAACACGGTGCGGACGTGGTCATTCACTCGGCGACGAAATATCTCAACGGACACGGTGACATTCTTTGTGGCGCGGTCGCCGGCACGGCGTCCTACATAGAGGAAGTCCGCCACAAGATGATGGTATGGGGACAGGCTCCCGATCCATTTGCATGCTGGCTGCTCGAGCGCGGACTCAAGACTCTCGATGTTCGCGTAAGAAGAAGCAACGAAAACGCTCTGAAGATTGCCGAATGGTGTCAGAAGCGTCCCGAGATACGAAAGGTTCACTATGCCGGACTCAGCAGTCACCCGGATCACGCACTTGCGAAGAAGATGATGGATGGATTCGGCGGACTGATGTCGATCGAGCTTTCTGGCGGGGCCGAAGCGGCGGACCGCTTCATCAGCCGGCTCAAGCTGATCACGCACGCGTCGAGCCTTGGCGGCGCCGACTCGCTCGTCGTCGAGCCGCGGTACAGCTCCCACGCGCACATGACGAGCGAGGAGCGTGCGGCAATCGGCATTCCTGACGGCTTCATTCGTCTGAGCATCGGCATCGAGAGCGCGGACGACATCATCGCCGACATCGCACAAGCCCTACAGTAGGACAGCATGATCCGACTTCAGGACGTCGCAAAGGAGTACACGCGAACCCGTGTAGCCTTGAGTCACGTCACGTTCCAGGTAAAACGCGGCGAGTTCGTCTTTCTCATCGGGCCGAGCGGCTCCGGGAAGACAACTATCCTCAAGCTCCTCTATATGGAGGAGAAACCGTCGCACGGGGAAGTGTGGGTCAACGGGATCCAGTCAAACTCCGCGACGCGAAAGGAAATCGCCCAGCTTCGGCGAAAACTGGGAATCGTGTTTCAGGATTTCCGTCTTCTCGAAGATCGCACGGCTGAACAAAACGTCGCGTTCGCGCTCGAAGTCACCGGCGCGCATCCAGCGGCAATTCCTCAGCGCGTCACGCGGGTGCTCACGCAGGTTGGTCTCGCGTCGAAGGCGTCCCAGCTTCCAAGACAGTTGTCGGGGGGAGAACAACAGCGGGTTGCTATCGCGCGTGCTCTCGTGAACGATCCGTATTTCATTCTCGCCGACGAGCCGACAGGAAATCTCGACGAGCGAGCAACGCGCGGAATCATCCAGCTGCTCCGCGACATCAACGCGACGGGAACGTCGGTGATCATGGCGACTCACGATCTCGAGATCGTTCGCAAGGCTGACGACGCGCGAACGATCGAGCTCAATCACGGCCGGGTCGTCTTCGATTCCGCGGAGACGCCACCGCCTGAGACGCGATACACGCCGCTCATTGGCCAGCCTGCGATTGGCGGCCCCAACGAGGGCAACTGGCCCGCTGCGCCGCCGGAGCCGAAATAGATGCTTGCAGTTCGCGAAGCCTTCAACGCAAGCCGCCGGGCGCCCCTCCTCAGCATACTCGGCATCATCACGATCGCGTTCTCTCTGTTCGCGTTTGGATTGTTCGCGCTCGTTGCGGTCAACATCCGCCAGGCGCTGAGAGGCGTCGAGGAACGCGTCGAGATCCGCGCATTCGTGTCCGACGGCACTTCAGCAGACGCCATATCCGCCGCGATGGGTGACATCAGCGCTTTTCCGGAAGTCGCGCGAGTTGACTACGTGTCCCAGGAGCAGGCGCTCGAGCGCGCGAAGAAGGACATGAGCGAGTTCAGCGACGTGTTCGAGGAAGCGATGCTTCCAGCCTCGCTCGATATTCACCTGCGTGCAGGTCTCCGCGATCCTGAAACCGTGAAGGCGGTGGCCGAGCGTGTGAAGACGTATCAGTTCGTCGATGATATACGGTATGGCGAGGAGTGGGTCACGAAGCTGTATCGCCTGCGGACAATCGCTGCCGGGACGGGACTCGGACTGGGCCTCGCGTTCGCGGCGGTCTCGATCATCATCATCGCTGCGACGATTCGTGTATCGGTGCTCGCTCGTGCGCGCGAGATCTCCATCATGCGACTCGTCGGTGCGACTGACGGATTCGTACGCGCTCCCTTCCTGATCGACGGTTTCGTGAAGGGAATCGTCGGCGGACTGCTTGCGCTTCTCTTCACGTGGATCGCCTACCGCGCGATCGATACGCGGTTCATCAAGCTCGTCTTTTTCGATCCGCGACTCATCGTCATCGGCATTCTCTGCGGCGCGCTCATCGGCGTACTCGGCAGCGCGACCTCCGTATGGAGCCACCTGCGCAGAATTTGAGACGCGTCTTTCTTGCCGCGCTCGCGGCGATGATGCTGGCAGGCCGGCTTCCGGCGCAAACGGATTCCGGAGAAGCGAAGCTTCGGGCGCAGCAGGCTGAGCTCGCAAAGATTCGCCGGGAGCGAGAGGACCTTCAGAAGCGAATGAAGGGACTTCAGACGAAAGTCCACGACATCAGCGAAGAAGTCACGAACATCGACCGCCAGCACGATGCGACCGTTCGCGTGGTGAAGTCTCTCGATCAGCAGCTCACTACGCTCAACGGCGAAGTCGAGCACACGACCGCGAATCTCGTTCGTGCGCAGGACGAAGTTCAGATCAAGCAGGCGGTTCTCCGAAAGCGGCTTGTGGAGATTTACAAGCGCGGTCCGCTGTTCACGTTCGAAGTGATGCTGTCGGCAAAATCTTTCGGAGATCTCGTCGCGCGATACAAGTATCTGCATCTGCTGGCGCAGCGTGACAGAACAGTCGTCAGGCGCGTGGACCAGCTGCGATCGCAGATCATCGGCCAGCGGCGACAGCTCGTCTCACTTCAGAACGGCGTGGAGCAAAACCGTGTCGACAAGGCGCAGGAGGCCGAACGGCTGAAAGTGCTGGAGGCAAATCGCCAGCAGAGTCTGGCCAAGGCGCAGCAGGATGCGAAGAAAACAAAGAATCGGCTCGCGGAGCTCGCCAAGAGTGAAGCCCGGCTCAATAATGTCATCGAAGGTTTCGAAGCCGCGCGCAGAAGAGCGGCGGGACGGCCTAATGCGGCTCCATCGGCACCAAGCTCGATTCGCACGAGTGATTACGGCAAGCTCGACTGGCCCGTGGAAGGCGCGATCATCTATCGCTTTGGACGCGTCGTGAATCCCAACAATACGACGACGCGCTGGAACGGCATCGGCATCGCTGCGAGCGCCGGTACAGAAGTGAAATCGGTGTCGGCGGGTCAGGTGGTGTTGGCGGACGTGATGGGAACGTACGGAAATACTGTCATCGTTCAGCATGGCGGCGGCGACTACTCGGTGTATGGCTCGTTGAGCAGAATCCAGGTGACCAAGGGCGAGCGCGTGACGAAGGGCGAGGACATCGGGACTGTCGGCGCGACTGATCCTTCCCTGCCCGCTCACCTTCACTTCGAGATCAGGCGTGGCGGACCTGCAGTTGACCCGCTCGAGTGGCTGCGGGCACACTAAAGGCCTGAGTCCTGAGACAACACTCGGCGTCTGAAGCCAGAGAACGCGGAGTTCTCCGCGCCCTCCGGCTTCGAGGCTTTAGAACGCGATGCTAACCCGAGCCTGAAACGATCTCGGCCGGCCGACTGAAGCCCCACTGAAGAATGCTCCCTTCAGCAAATACTTCTTGTCGAGAAGATTGTCGACGTAAATCTTCGGCCTCACAACGGCGTTACCCACCGCGATCGAGTACCCCGCACTTCCCTGAAGAACGAAACTCGACGGAACCTTGATGCCCTTGTTGAAGTCGAACAGGCCCGTTCCGTAGGCGCAGCCACAATCAGCCGGATCGACACCATTCGTCAGGCCCGATCCATACGTGCCGGTGAGACTCGAAAAGAAGTTTCGCAGTGCGTATGTCGCTGACGCTACGCCACTCAAACGCTGATCGTGGTCGAGATCGAAGTTTCCTGCCGGAGCGTCCGTCGGGAAGAAGCCGCCTGTTATCGGGCCTCGTCCGTATGCGTGGTTCAAGGCGATGTTGATGTATCCTGAAAGCGGACCCGGTGGCTTGATCTCCTGAACGGTTTCAATGCCGGTGATGTACACCTTGTCGATGTTCACCGACGTCACGATGGCGGAACCTGGAACCGTGTTGTCGTCGATGCCGGGAGTGCTCTGCTTGTAGTAGCCTGAAAACTTCGAAACGAGACCGAACGGAAAACGGTGCACGATTCCCGCTTCGTAGAAGTTGTCGCGTTCAGGAAGCGTGGGTGACGTAACGACTCCTTCCTGCGCGACACTCGTGATTGCACGAAGGTCTTCGACGTTTGTCGGCAGAAAGAGGCGGCCATAATACGCGTACAGCGTAGTTGCCGGCCCCGCAAAGAAATTGAGACGGATACGCGGGCTCACTTGCGATCGCGTTCCGGCGAAGGGCGCATTGTGCGCATCGTAACGCACGCCGGTCCGCAGCTCGAACATTTCCGACGGCGAGTACGCGATCTGGCCGTATCCGCTCGCGTCCCATCCCTTCAGGTCGGAATTCGAGGCAGGTCCCTTGCTGCCGTCTTGCGCAGTCGTGACGAAATTCTCATGACCACGCGTGGCGGAGCTCAGCGTTCCGAATTTCAATTCGACTTCACGCGCCGGATGAATCGTGTAGTCGGCCTTCACGCCGTACGTCGTGAAGTTGCGGTCCTCCTCCAGGTTGTAGGTGTTGACCGTATCGGGAAAGAAGACGAACTGGGGGTCGTCGGTAGAGCCAGGCGTGTATTTCAGACTTCCATTTCTGAAGAATCCGCCAACGAATAACTCCGAGGCGCTAACCTCTCTCCCGACTCGCTCACTGGCGGCGTTCACGTCGGGAGCGGCGAACTGGTGTCTCCAGCCGAGGTTGATGAATCCGTTTGTGTCGCGCTGTTTGTCGTTCTGCGCGACCCCGCCCGTGCTGTCGAAAGGAACCTGGAAGGTGGTGCCCGACTGATTCACCTCGAGATTTACGACGTCATTCAGGCTAGGCGTGTACTGAAGCTTTGCAAAACCGAAAAGATCGGTGCCGTGATTGTGGAAATTCACCACTTCGTTATTCGCGACATCGAAGACAACCGGCTCCCTTCGCATGTCTGTCGATTGACGCGCTCCAGACAGAAAGAACCCGAATCGCCCGGCATTGCTGCTTGCGCTCAACGATTGTCCGTTAGTGTTGAACGATCCGGCGTACGTCGCTGCCTGCGCGTGAAAACCGCCTGTCGGAATGCGCGTCGAGACGTCGACGACCGCCGCGTTCTTGTTTCCAAACTCGGCGTCCCATCCGCCGGTCTTGAAGTCGATCTGGCTTACGACCGACGGATCGAAGAGCTCGTTCAGGCTGCCTGAAATTCCTGCTGGCACCGGTACGCCGTCCACATAGTAAGTGTATTCGGCATGCTGCCCGCGGATATGGACTTCGCCGGTGGGAGCTCTTGCAGCGCCAGCGATCGACTGCTGGAGGATTTGCGAGGTCGTCGTAGTCGGCGCACCGTGATACTGGTCCTGCTTGAAGCGTTGGTCACCACTTCTCGTGTCAATTGCCAGCGGCGAGCTTGCGGTGACGGTAACGTCCGACAGAGTCAGTGCGATTGGAGAGAGTGAAAAATCGACGTGGTAGTCAGTCGCCGCGTCACCGATGACTACTTCCTTCGGTTGAGCGCGAAAGCCGATGAATCTCGCGACCACCGAGTACGTGCCGGGTGCGAGGTTGTGTGCGGCGTATCGTCCAAACGCGTCGGTGCTCGCGTTGAGAATCACCTGTGTGCCGAGCATTACGCTGACTTCGGCGTTGGGGAGAGGTCGTCCCGTGGCGCTGTCGGTGACAGTCCCCGTGACATCGGCGTTGAGTTTTGCCGTGTGAGAGTTTGAAGCTCGCGCTGTTGCGAGCGGGATCAGTGTCAGGATGATGACCAGGCCAAACAAAACGCTGGCCCCGGTCATAAGGCGGCGAATCATGTCTTGCTCCGTTGCGTGATGTGTGACGGCGCTGCCGTTCCGCGATTGCGGCTGGCAGTTGGGTTACGTCAGTTGTCGCCTTGAGGGCGCCGATTTTTCGGCGCCACGCGGATCACGCGGTGGGAGGTGCTCGCGGAAGTGCCGGGGTGACGCTGGCACGCGTCGCTTCGATCGGGCTTTCGGATGCGGCGATCGGGAATGGCTGGGACGCGGCAGCCGGAATTTGTACGGGCTCAGGTTTTGTAGCGCCGAATCGCGAGAGGAAGCTGCAGATGAGGCAGGTTTGCTCGTTGTGTACGCGAGGACAGCGCGGAGATCCATGCGACTCGGCATGGGAGTAGGCGCGATCAGCCGCAGCCTGCGCTTCCAGGTAAGAATCGCCGACGCTGAGCGCAGCCGGCAGAGCCAGCTGGAACACGGCGAAACAGAGGAGCGAAAGTCTGGAGCGCTTGATCAGGTGATCTACTCCAATTGTGAGCATGCGTCGGCGTTCGGGCCGCAATGTACGTTCCACCGGCGCCAATCTCAACAATCAAACGGCGGACGAATTAGGCTACCACGAGTTGGCATCACAAAGGGAACAAGGCTAGACTTCCCGCTGTATGAATTTCGTGCGCTCAGCGAGGAACCCGAGGAACTGGTTATTGAGACCGGCATTACTGCTGGCCTTGATCACGCAGTTCGTTCTCGTGCTCACGCCTCTGATCGAAGGACGCGACGGACCCGACGCCCGCCCGCACGTCGAGCGGGAAGGAATCCAGCTTCACCACGCACACGACGAAGCCTACTGCTCGGCATGCGCGGCCCGGCACCTTCTCGGCTCGTCCGAAGTCCTTCCGCAAGACAGGGTTACGCTCGTTTCGGCAGAACGAACGGTTTCGCGCGAAAAGGCTGAGACCTATCACGCAATCGCCGGAACGCACACCCAGTCGCGAGCCCCTCCAGCCCGGATCTAGCATCGACGCGGCGTCCACCCCCGCGCTTCTCGCTGGCTGACTGACTACGCTGTCCGTCACTGACGGCACAGCATCAACAACAAAATTCAATGGAACAACCATGAGGAGATTTCTTCTCCTTGGCATGGTCGCAATCTCCGCAATTTCGGCGGGAAAGACCCTTGGCGCACAAACGTCATCGATGCCTGCACGCCCCGATTCGCTGCGCCTCACCCGCGCAGAGGCCGTTGCGCTCGCCCTTGCCAATAATCCGCAGCTAGCTGTCGCACGCGAACAGACAAATCAGTTTCGCGCTGCACGCGTCACAGCGCGCGCGATTCCCGATCCATCCGTAACCGCGTCGCTCGACAACCAGGGCGGATTCTTTCGTTCAGGTGCGGGAGGATCGAAAAATGTCGGAGCGGGTCTGACGGTTCCCTTCCCGGAAAAGCTTCGCCTGCAGGGCGCTGTCGCAACTGGTGATGTCAAAGCTGCCGAAGCCAACTATCTCGCCCTTCGGCAACAGCTCGCAGCAGCGACATCGCAAGCTTACGACTCTCTGCTCGTCGCCATTCGCCATCTCGCGGACACGAAGGAAAGCGGCCAGCTCGCATCGGATTTCCTGAAGCGGACGCAGGCTCGCTTCGATGCCGGGATGGTACCACGGCTCGACGTCATCAAGGCACGAGTCGACGTCGCACAGGCAACCAACAATGAGATCTCCGGCAATCGCGACATCGCGAATGCGCAGGCTGCACTCGACAGACTGATCGGCAGACCGCTTGGCCAGCCCGTTGTCGCCGTCGATTCGCTGACGATTCCTCCTGAAATCCCCGAGCTCGAGCAGCTCGAGCCAATTGCGCTGTCGTCGCGCGCTGAGCTTGCAGGCATTGCGGCGCAACGAAAAGCGGCAGGATCAGCGACAACTCTATCGAAGGAATTCTGGCTTCCCGACCTCAACCTCGGAGTTAGCCGAGATCTCACGCCGGGAGCGCCATCGACGGCGTTCTCGACGGGTATCGCATTTCCGTTTCCACTTTTGTTCTGGCAGCACACGAAGGGCGACATCGCGCAGGCTCAATCGAGAGAACGCGAGCTTGCGGCCTCAGAAACAGATCTTCGCGCCGCAATCGGCGAGGACGTAAAGACCACATATGCGACGGCAACCGCGGCACTTCGCCAGGTCCGCTACATCGCCGACGAGCTTCTGCCCGCCGCGCGGGACGCATTCCGCGCCGCTTCAGCCAGCTATGCAATCGGAGGGTCGTCAGCACTCGAAGTAATCGAAGCCAGACGAACGCTCCTCGACGCCGAGACCCAGTACACAGACGCGCTTTCCGCGGCGAATACATCGAGAGCTGATCTCGAGCGCGCGATCGGTGCACCACTGACCAACATCCCACTGACTCTGCCAAATGCGAAATAGAATTGCGGCCGTACTCCTGCTGGTTCTCGCTGCAGCGTGCTCGAAGAAGGAGCCGGACAGCGCGGTCGCTGCTGATTCGACTGAAGCCAATACCGCGAAGGGTGCCTTCTCGGTGACACCCCAACAGCAATCGAGAATTCATCTCGTAGTTGCGACCAAATCGTTGTTCCAGCCAACCATCGAGGTGACAGGTACCGTTGCCTTCAACGGCGACAGATCGACTCAGGTGCTGTCGCCAGTCTCGGGCCCTGTATCGCGACTGTTTGTCGAAGTCGGCGCGTCGGTTTCGCGCGGGACTCCACTTGCGGCGGTCGCATCGCCTGATTTCGCAGCAGCGATAGCGAACTACAGAAAGACGCAGGCGACTTACAGAAACCTTCAGCGCATCGCAGACCAGGACGTCGAGCTTTTCAAGACTGACGCAATCGCCCGGCGCGACGTAGAGTCCGCGCAGGTGGATGCTGCGGCTGCCGCCGCGGATCGCGACGCAGCACTCGAGCAGCTTCGCTCACTCGGCGTGAATCCGGCGTCCATCGCCGACGGTTCAGCCAACGCCATCTCGGCGACGATTCGTGCGCCAATCGGTGGAGTCGTTGTCGAGCGCAACATCAACCCCGGCCAGCTGCTCCAGGCCGGAAGTACTCCGGCGTTCACGATCGCCGATCTCTCGACGATGTGGGTGCTCGCGAATGTGTTCGAAGCCGACCTGCCGAGCGTTCGCAGAGGCCAGCTGGCAACGGTGAGCTCAAACAGCATGCCGACGCCGATCACCGGACGCGTTGACTACGTCGCGGCACTCGTCGATCCGGCAAGCCGCGCAACTTCGGTGCGAATAACTGTTCCCAACCGGAACAACTCACTGAAGCGCGACATGTACGTGAAAGTGTCGATCAACTCCGATCTGAAGCGAAGCGGGATTCTCGTTCCCGCTGCCGCTGTGCTCAGGGATGAGCAGAACCTGCCATTCGTATTTATTGAAACATCGCCGGGCAGATACTCGCGCCGCACCGTCACAGTCGGCGCGCACGTCGGCCAGAACTATGAGATAGCATCTGGCGTGACCGTCGGTGAGAAAGTCGTCGCCGAGGGCGCGCTGTTCCTCCAGTTCGCGGAAAGCCAGTGAGTACTGAAGATCGCCATGACGAAGCGGCCGAGATCGAGGCTGCGGAGCGGGCCAGCGGATTAAGTCCCGAGACGCCGTCGGTCATCAACAGAATCGTGATGAGCGCGCTCTCCCAGCCACTTCTCGTTGCAATCCTTGCGGTAACTCTGT
>JADGQR010000331.1 GCA_017881685.1 Gemmatimonadaceae bacterium | reverse complement strand
GCCAGAATCCCGACGGTCGCTGGGTGTACATCTTCGATTTGGGGAGTTCACGGAGTTAGTCTCTTGACTTTCTCTGAGATGCTTAACAGCGTTAACTACCTTTGACACAGAGACCGCAGAGACTGCAGAGACTGCAGAGACCGCAGAGACCGCAGAGACCGCAGAGACCGCAGAGACCACAGAAACGACAGGAGTGAATTGGGGTAAACCGGCGGCGCTGGATTAGCCCTCTCTGACCGCCTGGCAGTTCCGCGGTTTCCATTCAATAAGGCGATCCCGTCCTGGGGTTGAAGGCATCGAAGCGGTGACTTCGCTCAATCTGTCCTTTCTGTGGCCTCTGTGGTCTCTGTGTCGAAGGTTTTCTCTGTGGCCTCTCATCTCTCTGAGACCTCGATGGTTAACGGTGTTAAGTCGACACGAGACAGAATCATCGAGGCGGCATATAGCCAGTTCGAAAGAACCGGCGACGTCTCCATGCGCAAGCTCGGCGACTCGGTCGGCGTAACGGCAACCGCATTGTACCATCACTTCAAAGACAAGAAGCAGCTGATGGACGCGGTCGCGGAGCGCGGATTCAGCAACTTCGATTCACGGCTTCGATCGGTCAGGTCTACCGACCCCGCCGCGATTGTTCGCGAAATCCTCGAAGGTTATAGCCAGTTCGCCGCCGACCATCCAAGCCTCTTCGGACTCATGTTCGTCGAGCCCCGTCCCGTTGCCCGCAAGTTTCCGTACGATTTCGCGAGACACAGATCGGCGCTCTTCAACCTTCTCTGGAAAGCGGTCGTGGATTGCATGGAGTACGGCGGAGACCAGGAGGAGTCACTTTATCTGGCGCACGACGTGTGGGCGATGACACACGGCCATATCCTGCTCTGGCGCGCCGGACGCTTCAGCGATGAAATGTCATTCCGCGAAGTACTCGGGCAATCGATCGACAGGTTTATCGATACGCTCTGAGTCGTTCACGCCTGGCGTGAACGATGTCGCAGTACTAGGAGCCGAGTGATGTTTGAGCGGGCGCGGCTTCGCTCTGAGCTGCGGGGATTGGCAAGCGACCGGGTTGAGCTTCCGACAGCAGTTTTGTTACGAAGCGCTGACCTTCTGAGACACGCTCGATCTCTATCGCAATCGCGTCCATCCCCTGCTCGAGTCTTTCGAGCCGATTGCCTGCGTCTCCAGCCAACGGTTGAGTAGTGGCCGAAGCTCTGCTTCCGCGCTTCCACATGTTGCGCGCGAATACGATCGCCAGTGGAAACAACACAAGAGCGACAAACGCGGTTGCAACAACATTGTCGGGTATGTCGTTGTTGCCGCCAAAATCCTGCGCGCTGGCGATTACATCGAGCGGAGCCGAGGATAGCTGTCGACCAGTCGATGCGATGTCGGATTCGAGCTGGAGGATGCGCTTGTCCAGTACTTCGATCCGCTGCTCGAGGCCTGTGCGACTCGGACCCGCTGGCGCCGAGTTGAGCTCCTGTGAAAGATCGTGACGGCGACTCGATGCAGAGACGAGCTGGTTTGACAGCTCTGTTCTCTGCGTGCGCAAAGCCGCAACCTCGCGGCCGTTCATCGGAACCGGGAGCGTCTGTTGAACGCCGTCCGAACCAGTTATGACGATTGTTGGCCTGACGGCGGGTGGTACTGGCGGAACCGGAGCTGTTGTGGCTTGCATGCGAACTCCTACGCTCGATCAGCGGCTCGGGTTACAGGGTGAGGGACAAGCCCAGCACCAGGCGGAAGTCTACGGTGCCGTCTCCAGAAACGTGATAGTCTTTTCCTTGTCCTGCGCCCATCGCAAAGCCCAGGCATCCTGAAAGAGAAGGAGAGGATTTCCCTTTGCGTCGAACAAGAGGGTTGTCCCCTGTCCGCGCGCAACTCTCTCGATGTCTTCCACTGGTCCGACGACCCAGCGCGGATAACGTCCGGCGAACGGCTCGAACCTGCAAGGCACGCCGTATTCCGTCTCGAGCCTGAACAGCATCACGTCGAATTGAAGTAACCCAACCGCTCCCACAATAGGTGTCGGGCTCGTTGTATCGGTGCCGGAGGTAAAGAACACCTGCGCCGCGCCTTCTTCGGTGAGCTGTCTGAGGCCCGTGTCGAGCTGCTTTCTGCGCATCGGATCCTTCACAATCACGCGCGCGAAGTGCTCGGGTGGAAAACGCGGGATTCCCTGAAACTCCAGGTCTCCATCGTTCGACAACGTGTCTCCGATTCGCAGCACGCCGCGATCCATCACACCGATCACGTCACCCGGCCACGCTTCGGTGATTGCCGTCCGCTCGCGCGCCATGAACTGCTGCGGCGCCGAGAGTCTCAGCGGTTTGCCGGTGCGAACGTGATTCACCTGCATTCCAGCTTCGAATTTTCCTGAACAGACACGGACGAACGCGACACGATCGCGATGCTTGGGATCCATGTTCGCCTGAATCTTGAAAACAAATCCGGTGAACGCCGGATCGGTCGGCTGAATCGTTCCGATGGTCGATTCGCGGGGAAGCGGCGGCGGTGCGAGCTCCAGGAATTCCTTCAGGAACGGCTCGAGGCCGAAATTGGTGAGCGCGCTGCCGAAGAATACTGGCGACAGCTCGCCGGCGAGCAGCTCATCGTGATCGAACGGATGTCCTGCCTCGTCCAGCAGCGTGATGTCGTGAACGAGCTGCGCGTGTGACTCGGGGCCTAGCAGGGCGTGAAGCTCCTTGCTGTCGAGCGATCCGACTTTTACCTCTGCGCGATGAGCGCCGTGCTCTTCATCGCGTGAGAAGAGATGAATCAGCGCGCGACGTCTGTCGTATACGCCGACAAAAGTCCCATCGCGAAAGATTGGCCAGGTGACGGGATGACACTTGATGGCGAGGTCTGCTTCGACGTCGCTTATCAGCTTGAGTGGATCTTCGCCCGCGCGATCGCATTTGTTCACGAAGGTGAAGATCGGAATCCGGCGCTTTTTGCAAACGTCGAAGAGCTGGCGGGTTCGCTCTTCCACTCCGCGACGGTTGTCGAGGAGCATGACTGCGCTGTCGGCTGCGACGAGCGTTCGGTAGGTGTCCTCGGAGAAGTCTTCGTGACCTGGCGTGTCGAGCAGGTTGACGTGGTATCCGTCGTACTCGAACTGCATCACGCTCGACGTGACTGAGATTCCGCGCTCCTGCTCCAGCTTCATCCAGTCCGAAGTTGCATGGCGCGCTGCGCGCCTCGCCTTTACGGAGCCGGCGAGGTGGATCGCTCCTCCATAAAGGAGGAGTTTTTCGGTAAGGGTTGTCTTGCCGGCGTCCGGATGGCTGATGATCGCGAACGTGCGACGGAGACGGATAGCGTTTTCGAGTTCGGTCACGGTGTGGAGCGGTGTTGAAGTTCGTACAGCATCCTAACGCATTCGACTATGTGACGGGACTAAGGATGTTCCTGTGGCGGGATCGGCTGATGACTATCAGATTGTTGCCTCCCCACAATCAGGGCAGCCCATGCTTTCGTATTATCGCGGAGCTGTTGTCCTTTCAGTTGGATTGCTCGTATCGCTCGGCGCTTTGCCTCATCGCTCGGCCAATACTGCAAAAGGATCCCGGAATGCCCTGCCGGTCATCGAGGCAAATGACAACCGGAAGCCTGCCGGAATCCTTCACAACGACACCCTGACCATCAAGCTCGTCGTTCAGATGGCCGGCTGGTATCCGGAAGCGAGCGACGGTCCGTTCGTCGATGTCGCTGCCCTGGCTGAGGAAGGAAAGACGCCGACAGTTCCAGGTCCGCTCATCAGAGTACCGACCGGGACGACAATCGTGGCAACGATCCGGAATTCGCTTACCGATTCCGCAGCATGGGTGAGAGGCATGGCGACACGTCCGAGCCTCAACGACAGCACAGCAATCAAGCCCGGCGCAAGCCACACCTTCACTTTCGCAGCAGGCGAGCCCGGCACGTATCTGTACTCAGTGGAGCCCGGACTAACTGACTGGAAGATTCGCGAGCGAGAGCAGATGACTTCCGCTCTCATAGTCGATCCGCCGAACGGCCGAACCGATGACAGGATTTTTGTCATAAATATTTACGGCGAGCCCATCGACTCCACGCATTACCGGAACGCGCTCGCGATTAACGGAAAGGGCTGGCCATATACAGAGCGAGTAACTGCCAATGTCGGCGACAGCCTTCGCTGGCGCGTCATCAATGGAAGCGTTCGCGCTCATCCGATGCATCTGCACGGCTTCTATTTCAAGACTTTGTCGCAGGGCACTGCGTTCCGGGACACTGCCTTCAGTGCTGATCGACAGCGCATGGCGGTCACCGAAGACATGTCTGCCTTCACGACGCTGTCGATGGTCTTCAGTCCCGATCGACCGGGAAACTGGCTGTTCCATTGTCACCTTGTCTTTCATGTAAACCACGACGCCCGGCTCGATGATACGGGCGGAGAGCACATGCATGAGGGTGACCCGAACAAGCACATGGCGGGGCTCGTCGTTGGAATTGTCGTAAATCCTTCGCCACGTGTGGCCGCGACAACAGGCACCAGCGAAACCGCGAAGTTTAGACTTTTCGCCGACGAGAAGCCGCGAACAGGCCGTACTCCGCTCGCAATGTCATATGTCCTGCAGCGCGGCTCGACGCCGCCGGCCCCTGACTCAGTCGAGAAGGCCGGAGGGATACTGGTCTTCCATCGGAACGTCCCGACAGAAGTGACGATCATCAACAGAGCACATGATGCAACGTCAGTTCACTGGCACGGGATCGAGCTCGAGAGCTATTCGGACGGTGTTGCGGGCTGGAGTGGAATGTCGAAGAAAATCGCGCCGATGATCGCACCGCAGGACTCGTTCGTCGCGCACCTGACGATGCCTCGGGCGGGTACCTTCATCTACCACACGCATCTCAACGACCTCGAGCAGCTGACGTCCGGGATGTACGGTGCGGCTGTGATTCTCGAACAAGATCAGAAATACGACCCCTCGACCGATCACGTATTCGTGCTTGGATGGGATGGAGACAAGGGAGACAAGTTCCTCGTCAACGGCGATTCGCTTCCGCCGCCTCTCGAGATCGAGCACGGGAAGACACATCGCCTTCGATTCATCAACATCGCCCCAGCAGACCGGATATTCTTTGCTGTCCGCCGCGATTCGATTCCGGCAACCTGGATGCCGCGTGCAAAAGACGGCTACGATCTGCCGATCGGAAATCGCAAGGAAGGTCCGGCAATCAGGCGGTTGAATGTCGGCGAGACTTTCGATGCGGAGTTCACTCCGCAATCACCAGGTGAGTACAGGGTTACTGCTGGCGTGAAAACAGCGCCATACCTCTGGGTTCAACGAATAATAGTTCGCTGAATCCCGGCACCCGCGCTACATGCCTTGAACGAGGGCCTGATAGCGCGGTGAAGTTCTGATCGTCTCGAGATCGCTGTCGTGCTCGATCCAGTTTCTGTCGCCCCAGCCTTTCTCGACTGATGATTCGAGTGCGCTGAGCGCTTCGTCGGGCATTCCGAGCTGTGCGTATGTGCAGGCGACGTTGTAGAGCAACATCGGATCGTCCGGATCCACCTGCATCGCCCGCCTGGCGAATTCAACAGCGCGATCCTTGTCGCCGATGATCGCATGGCAGACGGCGCCGAGTACGCAGGCGCGGGGATCGTCGGGGTTGAGCTCGATGTGAACGTCGATCAGCCCTGCCTGCTTCCGATACGAGGCCTC
>JADGQR010000050.1 GCA_017881685.1 Gemmatimonadaceae bacterium | reverse complement strand
TACCGACCTCACGCTTATCAGGCGCAGTTAGCCTATACGTAAAGTCCGGCGGGGAGCCGGTTTTCATAGGGCAGGAGCCACTATCGCCGGCATCCTGCCGGTCCCCAATGCCGGACTTTTGCGCACACAACGGACAGTAACGGACAGTAGGTAACGCGCTCACGCCCTGTCGGCGTGTGGTCGCAACGGACAGTAACGGACAGTGGGTAGACCCTCACGCCGTGTAAGCGTGTGCTGCCGGATTTTTGCGCACCCAATGGACAGTAACGGCCAGTAGAATTCGTGGATGATAAACGAGAGCGCTGATTAATCTTCGATTAAGGACCGAGCTGAAAGATCGATTCGACCGGCTTCCCGAGGGCTTTGGCGAGCCGCAGCGCCAGAATCGTCGACGGAATGAACACTCCGTTCTCGACGGTGTTGATTGTCTTGCGCGATACGTCGACTTTCGTGGCAAGCTCAGCCTGAGTTAGGTTCAGGCGAGCCCGCTCCTCACGAATGCAGTTGTGGAGACGCTCACGCATCGCGATGAGCGCGAAGCTCCAGATAGGAGAATACGAGTAGCGCGGCCGTAATGCTGGTAGTGACGATGATGTAGATCGCGCCGACCGCGGCAAACTTCTCAAACGTCGGCAGGAAGTAGAGACCCATTGCGGTCGCCATCGCCACCCAGAACCCAGCCACGACCGACGTTCTATAGTTGCTGCGCGCGACTTCGTCGTTCACGAGTATCGAAATCTCCCTGCGATTGAGGATTCCACCTCCCGTCGCGAGCAATGCGAGAAGGAGTATCGCGTTGAGCGCCCACATCGAGCTTCTCCAGGTGTGGGCGGAGGCGCCCGGCCATCCATCGATGAACGGGCGCACGATCAGCTGCGCCACAACAAATACGATCGCCGCCGCCGCAACGATGATGGCGCGCTTGCGCGAGTATATGTCCGCGATTTCTACCGGTGTTCCAGACTGCATTGTCGCTCTCCGAATTCCCAAGGTTTGATGGCGTAGTGCTGAGTAACCTGTAGGTTACATACACCAGGGTAACCTAGAGGTTACATACGGTCAAGAGGGAATTCTCGGTGATCGCGCCTCAGCAGTCGGACCCTGAGCTGGGCCACGGCTCGATTTCGTCCTGCAAGTGTAGCAACCTGCTGAAGAACCCTGCACTTCCGCCCGAATTAACAGTTCGACGAAGCACGTGGCTGAATAACGTCGGCGCTTAGGCCGGTAAACGACCTCACGTCGTGCAAGCGTGAGGTGAGGGAGCAAGTGTAAAGCGGATTGAAGTATCCGACGCTCGGCTAGTGCGATTTGGACAGGTCAGTTGCGGCACTACCTGTAGTGTCTTGCGGCGGCAACCTCACCACATATCTCCGCAAGCTGTTGCGCTAGTGATTCCGCCAACCCGGATACGCGGCTTCACATCCACCGATTCCGGTATTCTTCTCGCTGCAGTGAATCACGAGGCGAAGTCCCGGGAGTCGCTGATACGAGACTCTCAATGCTCGCGGTCGCGAGCCGCGAACGGGAGCGGTGTCCTGCCTGAACAAGCCCAGTTGCACTGCTAGTTGGACGGTGTAATCCCGAAGCTCGCAGTCGACCCTCAAGGGGAAGTCATTGCTGACCTTTAAGAAGCTGCAATCTCCTGTTCTCCCTGCGTCATCGATGCGAGCTGTTCCGGAGATGCCCTCCACGCCTCTTTCGCTGAGACGCTCAATCCAGAGAAAGGGCGAAGTACCATAGTGTGGCTGAGTGTAGGGATTTGATGCGCACCATTGTAGCGCGCCCACATCCTTGGAGAAGTCAGACCCTTGGACAAAGAGGGCCTGCTGCCCTCCTTCGATCGCGAGAAGTGATCGCTCATCGAGGGGACACGGGTAGCCATCGTGTGGATCTAGGCGGACCACAACGCGCTCGAAGACGAACGCCTTGAAGCGATGGTCCCCGCCGTCAATGTTGGCCACAAGATTTTGATCGACTTGGCCGTTCGGTAGAAGCCTGATCAACTCCCAACTTCCAGCGAACCTCCGACTCAGCAGCCGTTCACCTGTCGTGTCGGAGAGTATATCGGTCTGGGCTTGATCCATTTTTGCCAAAAGCTCTGGACCTGTCGGCCGTTCACACGCTGCAACGCCCACAAGGGCTGCCAGCGCAAAAAAACGCGAGTATTGCGGGGTAGTCATGTTCCAAGGACGATTGGGAGAGAGCCGGCGTCCTGGGTCGGGCAGACGAGCTCCGTTAAAGTACGCGCTCATGACAAATGCATCCGCCGTCATCCGTCGGATGGACCGTCTCATGATAGGAAAATGGCGTTAGAGGGCGCGTTTCAAAGGTGGTCCTCAGAGTGAAGTCCGCCTGGCGAGGGATCACTTCTGGCATCGTGTTGCGAGCAATTCCCCACTCGTGTATGGCGATCCCGGCTTCTGCGAGCCGTAGGCACACCTCCCGATGCGCGCGCCATCTAACGAACGTTGGAGCTGACAGGCACTTTTCGGAAACAACAACGAAAATGTCGCGATTTCTCTAAACCGTGGGGAATAGCGCGCAACCTGGGCGCACGGTGTTCGCGTCGCCAGAGAGCCTGCGCGAATCATAGCGCCCGGGATAGGCTCGGTCAGATGCCGAACGCGCACCGTCAAGGAGCCTAAAGGAATAGTGTCTGCCCCTTTCTCTTGAGCCGCTCCCGATGTCAACGGAAAAACCGATAAGCACAGAACTAGAACGATGCTCGCTCGCCGAAGCGTGAAGACGCGCACTCAGAACGTTCTTAGGGGAGAATCAGGAATGCCCATGCGTCATAAGAACATTGAATTCAGCTCAGAAGTTCTTATCTCCCCCTTCGAAGCGAGAAACGCCGCCCGAATTAGACGGCGTTGACGCTCCTTTGCCGGAGTCGAAACCCGAGTGAGTCACTCGTAAAAAGGCAATTACGCTTCGCGGGAGGGGGCGAACGCGCTGATAACATTCATTCAAACCTTTCAGCAAGCGCCTCCGTCCAATTCGATGTAGGACATCTCCCTCCCGAGGCTAGGCCGATGACGTACTTCATCATTCGCAGGCTGCTCGTCGCTGCTTCAGCGCTGAGCGCCTGCTTTTTTGCATTCACTCCCTGCCGAGCTCAGAGCGCTGCCGACGATCCGGTTCTCTCGCGTCTTCAAACTCTCGGCATCGACAGCTCGCAGACGGAGAATCTTGCGCAAGCGCTGATGGATTCCATCGGCCCGCGATTGGCGGGCAGCGCGAGCTTCGCGGCGGCGAGTGACTGGTTGATGAGACATTACCGCAACTGGGGGATCGAGACGCGAACGGAACAATACGGCACGTGGCGTGGATGGAAGCGCGGCCACACGCACGTCGATCTCGTTTCGCCGCGACTACGATCTCTCGAGGCGACGATGCTCGCCTTCAGTCCGGGAACGGGCGGAGCGGACGTCACCGCTCCAACGGTGATTCTTCCGCTCGTTAAGGACAACGTGGAATTCGCACGCTGGCTTCCGAATGTGAAAGGAAAATTCGTCCTCATGTCGCCGGCGTATCCGAGCTGCCGGCCGGAGAGCGAATGGCAGACGATGGCGACACCTGAATCAAAGGCGCGCATGGACACCGCTATCGTGCGGATACTGCATGACTGGGGCGCCCGGGTTGACGCGACCGGATACGAGATGAACATCGGCGTTCCGACGGGCACGCTCGGCGTCGCGCTCGAAAAGGCCGGCGCGGCGGGCGTCATCATCTCCAAAATGACCGATCAATTCGGCGAAGCGTGGGGCACGTGGGCTGTATTCGAAACTCACAACGCGCGAGCGCCCGCAATCGCGATGAGTTGCGAAGACTATGGTCTTCTTTTCCGGATGACGGAGCGCGGCCAGCGACCAGTGCTTCGTGTAAACTTGGATGCACGACCGACAGGAAGCTCGCCGGCGTTCAACACGTTCGGCATCATCAACGGGACGGAGAAGCCGAACGAGTACATCTTTCTCTCCGCGCATCTCGACTCGTGGGACTCCTCGGAGGGCGCGACCGACAACGGTACGGGCACGATCTTGATGATGGAAGCGATGCGCCTGCTGAAGCTCGCGTACCCGCACCCGAAGCGCACCATCATGGTCGGTCACTGGGGAGGTGAGGAAGTGGGAGAGATCGGATCGCGCGCTTTCGCGTTCGATCATCCAGCCATCGGCAATGCGATCGCCGCCGGATTCAACCAAGACGGCGGGACAGGGCGAATTCAAAGAGTTTGGGGCGCGGGTCTGCCCGATGGTGACACACACCTCCGCAAATGGCTCACGATGCTGCCCGAGAAAGTCCGCCCCAATTTCGCGGGGAGCCATCCGTACGTCGGTAATACAGACCACCGCTCCTTCACCTGTTATGGAGCGCCGTTCTTTCTCCTCAACTCGGTGAGGTGGGACAACGATGCATACACACAGCACACCAATCGCGACAGCTTCGACAAAATCGTGTTCGACGATCTCAAGCAGAATGCGACGGTCGTCGCGATGCTGGCCTATGTCGCATCGGAAGATCCGACGTTCATCGACCGGACGCGCGCGGACCTCAACGCGCCTTCACCGTCTCCGACCGGCGGCGCGAGTGCGACGCCCTCTCAGCCGGTGACGATGACGCGCGCAGAGCTCAGCGAAAAGCTTTTTCCGTGGAAGCCGAAACCCGGAGCGACTACTTCGAACAGTCTCGCATGGGACAATCTCGGCTGGATTACGACGTGCCCGAACGGCCCGCGATTTTTCGGTGATTCCTCGAACGTCAGAGCACCTTCGCGGCGGTGAAAACAAATCGAGTCGCGTAGCGGCCGCGCGATTCACGCGTGAAAACAAATTCTAGCACTCGGCGAACCGCTACCTAAAAACTGAGCCCAGGCGCATGCACATGTACGCTGAAGGCCAGATCCCAGACGAGGTGACTGAGGAGGAGTTGCGCATCGATCGAGGGCTAGAGCCCTAGCTCGTTCCTGACCCACTGGCCTTCGGGCAGGGCTCCTTTTTTCGTCACGTCGCGCGGCATAACTCATCCTAATAGGCTGACAAAGCCCTCGGCGCTCCATCGGACTGCTGTAGCGGCCTGATGCGGTCAAGTCGCTGTGGGTCTCGACGCTCACCCATGAAGCACGTTGTGCCCACCCGCCGGGGCAACCCCGCAGCTCGTGGCTCCTGGCCATGAAGCGACTAGAGCGCGCTGCACGAGCTGACGCGCTGGCAGAGAGCGCACGAGCTGAGAGCAGTCCAGCGTACTCCGCTCTACAGGCGCGGATTAAATCAGAGCTGCGCGAGGCACGGCAACATCTTCGCCTGGCGATCTACTACTACTTGCCGGCGCCGGCGCGCTCGCAGAGGAGAAAAACGAAGGGGAAACACCACTGAAAACACCGTTCCGTCACGTTTCACCACGCAAACCTCGCGCGCCAACGCTTTTTCACATCTAAGC
>JADGQR010000330.1 GCA_017881685.1 Gemmatimonadaceae bacterium | reverse complement strand
GGAGTCACGTTCGATATCGGTGAAGGTGATTACGTCGCCATCGCCGGCCCGTCGGGCTGCGGCAAGTCAACACTCCTGAACATGCTCGGTGTGATCGACACGCCTACCCGCGGAACTGTCCGCATTCGCGGGCATGACGTTGGCGCAATGCGCGACAGGGAAGCGACGAGCTTTCGACTTCATAACATCGGTTTCGTGTTTCAGCGTTTCTATCTGATGCCGACATTGACGGCCGTCGAGAACATCGAGCTTCCGATGGCCGAGGCGGGGCGAAAGAAGCTGGAGCGCCAGGTGAGAGCGCGTGAGCTGCTCTCATACGTTGGACTCGGTCACCGCGAGAACCATCGGCCGTCGCAACTATCCGGCGGAGAGCAGCAGCGCGTTGCAATCGCACGCGCGCTCGCGAACAGGCCGGCGATCATTCTTGCCGACGAGCCAACCGGCGAGCTCGATGCGAAGACGGGCAGTGAAGTCATCTCGCTGTTCGAGCAGCTCAACTTCGAGGGAACAACGATCATCGTCGTGACACATGACGAAGATCTCGCACACGCGGCGAAGCGCAGGTTTCACATGCGTGATGGGTTGATCGTCGACGGATGATCCGGCTTCTCGCTTTCCGCAACATCATCTACCGGCCCTGGCGGTCGGTACTGCTTTTCTTCGGCTACGGCGTTGGCGTCGCGGTGATGATCGTTTTGCTCTCCGTTGGCGAAGCTCTTCTCACGCAGGCGAAGGATGAAAAGCTCGTCGGTGGGGGAGCGATCACCGTTCTTCCGCAAGGGCTCGACGTCGAAGTTATGAAGACCGGAGGCGTCGGCGGATTGTTCTTCTCGATCGATCACAGCCGGTTCATATACGATCAGCTGCTCGCGTCTCCGAGGCTTGTGAAGTCAGTGAGGGCAGTTGCGCCGCAGATCGATGGACGGCTCGTCTATCTCACGACGACCAAGGGATACGAGTTTCCCGTGCGTGCGGACGGCGAGATTCCCGACAAGACACGCGAACTCCGTGGCCCGCTGTTGATCGGTGCGGGGAAATGGACGAACGATGACGGCGATCGCCGATGGGTGTCGCCGACTCCGGCCGAGCTGCGTGATGAGATCGATCATTTCCATCTGCCGCCTGACAGCGCGGCGAATCGCGCAAGCTGGGCGGAGTGGCACTACTTCAATGTCGTGTCGCCTGACAAGAAGCACTGGGCGTTCATCTCGTTCATCGTCGCAGGTGATGTGACGAGCGAGAAATGGGGCGGCAGTGTCGCCGTGACTTTGCGTGATGAAGGCGGAGCTTCGAGGAAGTTCGCGTCGTTCGTACCGAGGCAGGCTGTGGAGTTCTCGAACTCGAAGGCGGATCTGACAATTGGCAAATCCACGGTGCGTGTTCAGCCTGATGGTAATTATGCGGTGCACGCAGAGGTGAATGCACTTCAGGATGGCGCGCCGATGACGATCGACTTGATTGTGTCGCCTGCGCCGAGGGCGTATTTCCCGGGCGCGTCGTTGAGCTCGGGCGATTTCGTTTCGGGATACACCGTGCCCGGATTGAGAGCGAATGCTTCAGGAAAGATCTGCGTGAGCGGCAGCTGCTCGACTTACGATGCGGCGCAGTCGTATCACGATCACAACTGGGGCGTCTGGCGTGGCGTGACCTGGGACTGGGGCGCCGCGCGCGCCGGCTCTTACACCATCCTGTATGGAAGAGTGCTCGGCCCCGAGCAGGGCGGAAAGCACAATCCGTTGTTCGTCTACGTTGTCGATTCGCTTGGCTTCCGCGCCGTTATGCGGCCTCAGGACATCACGTACGTTGACGGCCGCGAGATTGTCGTCGATGGAAAGACCCTGCGTGTTCCGTCGAAGGCGATGTTCGCGGATGTTCGCGGAGCCGACACACTTCGAGTCGAGCTCGACATCGAAGATGCGATCGGGACTGACAATCGACGTCCGGTCGGTGAAGGAAGTCCGTTCGCGACAGCAAAGCCAGAGCGCGGCGATCCTGAAAGCGAAGCCGCGATGCCGAAACCCTACTTCATTCAGATGAAGGGCATCGCTCGAATCACCGGCCGACTCGGTGGCAGTCCGATTGCCGGAAGCGGGACAGGATTCTTCGAGACTTACCGCTGAATCTGGAGGACGTGCGCACGTCCTCACATCCCAACTTCCTTACTGCTCGCATCCGAGATCTGTGTCTGTCGATGTTTGTAGTTAGTGCGGCTGTCCCCCTTGCTTCCAGGTCGGAGCAGGACCATCAGCGAGGAGCCTGGCAGCCATCGCGCCGGCGCGAATCACCGCCGTTACATGAGGAAAATCGATTCGATCGACGTCGTCAGTAACCGCGTGATAGTCTGAGTGCATGTTGTAGCTCGATAACGTGTGTGCGGGAATTCCCATTTGCGCGAACACGATGTTGTCGCTTCGCTCGAAGAAACGCATTTGCGGATACGGATCTGCGACGATTGGAACACCATCCTGCTTCAGCATGTCTCCCATCGTCGATCGGTCATACCCAGTCAGCCATCCCTTGCCCGGTCCGCCCGCAAGCGAATCAGGCCTGCCGATCATCTCGACTTCCATCTCCGCGACCATCTTCGACAGCGGAAACTTTGGATGCGCGACGTACCACTCGGTGCCGAGTGTGCCTTCCTCCTCGCCTGTGGTGGTCATGAAGACCATCGTCCTTCTCGGACGGGCGCCGCTCATGAGCGATCGAGCGATCTCGAGCACAGCAGTAACACCGGAAGCGTCGTCGTCGGCGCCGTTGTAAATCGAATCGCCGTTGACCGGACTGCCTATTCCGAGGTGATCATAGTGTGATGCGATGACGATGATCTCATCCTTGAGAACGGGGTCAGAGCCGGGAATGACGCCGATCATGTTGTATCCGATTCGTCGAGCGGAATCGGGATAGGCGGCCAGGGCGCCCAGGCTGTCGAGAACGACCATCTCAGTTCGACGACGACAGCAACCGACTGTTTTCATGGCTAGAGCGACTTTCTGGTAGAAGCTGCTATCGCCGGCTGGACTGAGGCCGATCGAGCGCATCTCCCGGTCTATGAAACGTGCCGCTCGATTCGCCCCCGGCGTTCCGGTCATCCGTCCTTCCATTGAGTCAGCAGCGAGAGTCGACAGAATGCGTCGAACGTCCCTCTCGTTGATTACGGAATCGGCTGGCACGCGCGACGACGGAGTGGGCGCAACGGCGGCAGCACTCCTGGATGGAGCCGCTGCGCATGCGATGACAAACAAGACGAAAGCAACCGGTGCAACGCGCTCAGTGAATCCAGACGCCATCTACAGCACCGACGCCGTGTCTCCGGGAATCAGGATCTTCCGGATCAGCTTTACCGGAACTCCGCCCTGCTTCACGAACGCCGTGTTGAACGCTTTAAGGCTGTACGCAGTGCCCATGATCTTCTGGTAATCGTT
>JADGQR010000329.1 GCA_017881685.1 Gemmatimonadaceae bacterium | reverse complement strand
GCGTAGCGGATCGCCATCGCGCACACGCCTGCAGCCGATCACCAGGGAAGAGACACGACTGCGCCGGATTCCGAGCGCCACTGCGATCTCCGACTGGCGGATCAGCCCCTCTTCGAACGCCAGCCACGCCGCCACCTGCCTCGCCGTGGTTGCCGACCGCTGCCGGATCTCTTCAGGTTTGATGTCGAACGTGGCCGACACCGCCTCCAGCACGTCGTCCATCGAGGGCCGGCCGGGCATTCGCTGCGCGCGCGGATGCTCTTCACTCCGCGGCTGTTCATCGATCATCTTCTGGATCCGATCGATCCATTCCGCCGTGCCGAGATAGATCTGCCCCTGCAGCTCGTCCCAGAGCCGTCGCTCGATGCCGATTCCGCCGTCGACGAACCGCCGGTATTCCTCACGGGCCGAGCTCTCGTCGTTGCCGAAATTTCCGAGGAGCCCCGCGGCGTCGAGCCATTCGGGAACCGGCTCCAGACCTGCCGTCGCGTGATAGCTGCTCCAGCGATACTCCTGGGGATGCGCGACCATGTGCGCACGCACAGGATTGAGGATCACGTAGCGGGCCACCTCGAGCATGTAGGACTCCTTCTCGATGAGCTTGGCCTCAAAGCGCCGCTGGAACAGGTGTCCGCACCGGTCGTGCTTTTGGTTGAACCACTGGACATAGCGGGTGTTGAGCCAGTGCATCCCGCGCGAGAGGTTGGCCTCGGGCGTCTCGACTTCCAGATGGAAGTGATTCGTCATAAGCACCCAGGCGTAAAGACGCCATCCGAAGCGAATCACGGTGGCGGCCAGAAGGGCGAGGAAGTGCAGTCGATCGTCCTCGTCGAGGAAGATGTCGCCCTTGTTGTTGCCGCGTGAGGTGAGGTGATGGAGGGCGCCGGCGAAGTCGTTGCGAAGAGGTCGTGCCATACCACCGAGGCTACCTCGGCGCTGGGGAAGAGGATCGAAACTCTACAAACGGATACCCGGAGAAGGCTCAAGACTCCTCGGAAAGGAAACTCTTCATCGAACGTCGCTACAAGCGGTAGACAGCGCCGAGCGGGGATATCGCTGGACCTTGCGATGTCAGCCAGGAGACCTGGCCCCGAATTCCAGCGAGTCGGATACGCCGAAGAGGCGATGCGCCACCAGGTTCGGGCGGCAGGTGGCACGTGGGATCGAGCGACAAAGCTGTGGCGGATTCCGTTTCACGCCGTGATTCAACTCGGCATTGAAGAGCGGATCGCGTGCTGGTCGAGGCCAGAGCCGTGGATATCCAAGATCAGATGGGGATATATACTTCTGGAGATTTTCATCTGGATGTGGATGGAGTGGGTCAGACTTAATACATAGTTAGCCGGACCGGATCGAAACGAATGGTGGAACAACAATCACTCAACCGGCAACAAGCCGCAGAGGCCGCGCGACTCAACCCCGTCGCGAACGCTGTCAAGCGGTTTGTTGCGAAAGTTCGCGACCTCGAGGACTCCGCTCAACATTTTGTTCCAATAGCTGAGCAGCAAAAGCAGCAAGACGCAGCCTCGATCGTCGAAGAGCTGAGACAAACAGCAGGTGCCGTCAACGAACCCGGAGTGCCCCACGGAGCTGGCATCCGCGCGTTCCTGCACCTTTCGCGACGCGTAGATCGTCTCGCTCGTGAAGACAGACCTGGGACATTGAAGACCAGCCTATTTCTTGGGCTGTTCAGTGCGTACGACACCTTCACAGGCGATTTGCTCGGCGCATTGTTTTCGCTACGACCGGAGCTGTTCAATCGTCTCGGTGGCGACGTCCCGCTCGCGGATGTCCTCAGTGCGGCATCAATCGATGCCTTGAGAATGGGGATCCTAGCTGACCGTGTGGAGGATTTTCGCCGGAAGAGCTATGTCGAACAGTTCGAGACGCTTGAGAAGCTATTCGATATCAAACTAAGAGGTTTCGAGTCGTGGCCGCAGTTTGTGGAGACGAGTCAGCGCCGTAATCTGTTCGCGCATTGTGACGGTGTTGTCAATGACCAGTACCTTGCGATGTGCAAAAGGGAAGGGTACGCCTCTCCCAACACTGCCGGCGAGAAACTGCAGATTTCGACGGATTACCTATCGCGCGCGTGCCTGTTAGCAGCTCAGGTTGGATTCAAGTTGGCGCAGACACTTTGGCGCAAAATTGCGCCAGGTGAGCTTGCCGTCGCCGAAAAACATCTTGACGAGACCGGGTATGAAGCCTTGCAATTTGAGGAGTGGAAATGGGCGCAAATCATCTGTGATTTCGGGGTGTCGCAAAAGAAGCATTCCTCAGAAGAGAACCGCCTAATCGAACTGGTGAACTACGCCATCGCTCTGAAATTCGACGGCCGGCCAAGCGATATGACCAAGCTACTCGATTCTCTTGACTGGTCAGCCGTCGCGGCCGAATTCAAGCTTGCTCATGCGGTTCTGCTCGACCTGTTCGACGAAGCAGCGACAGTGATGAAACGACTCGGCAAGGAGACCGATCTCATCGGTGACTTTGCCTATCACGACTGGCCGTTGTTCCGCGACTTCCGAGGCACACCTCAGTTCTTGGCCGCATACCAAGCCGTTTACGCACGGCCCTTCACAGTTGACGTTGCTAAAGCAATCGCCGAGGCGGCCGAAGTCTCCCAATCAGCGTCGGTGCTGGACAACGCATCTACGACTGAGCACGCCAACACAGAAGTGTTCGAGCACAGGCCGAGCGAAGCGGAGGGACGATGATCGATCGGCCGGCTAACTCTCGCTTGCAGCGGACTTCGTGCCATCGTCCGCTACTCTTGCCTTTACTTTCTGCGCGCGGCACGAAGCCGCTGAAGCGTGCCGTTGGGCGGCTGGAATTTGCCCCCGGCCGACGAACTTCACATAATTCCCACATGACCGCCGGAACGAGATGGGGCCACCCATTAGCAGGCGTTGTCAATATGGGCGGGCGAATCCCTGCCGCGTTTAGCGGCTGCTATCGATGGTCGTCGTCCAGTGGCGAGATGGTCCAGCAGTCCCGGCGTCTCGGTCGAGCGGTGTCGGATCGATGATCCGCACTGCTATCGAGATGGGGCCAGGTCTCCATGTGACAGCCGAGGTACGAGTGGAGGTGGGGTTCAGTGTGGAGACCTGGCCCCGAATTCTCCGAATTCTG
>JADGQR010000328.1 GCA_017881685.1 Gemmatimonadaceae bacterium | reverse complement strand
CTCGTCAGTATACTCACTGCTTTTGCTGGTGCTCGTGAGCGCCAGCGCATTTGCACAGACGCGCCGCGTCAGCGGGCGCGTTACGATTGAGGGCAGCGGCGAACCGGTCGTTGCGGCGAGTGTCAACCTCGTTGGCACTTCACTCGGCACGTACACGGACGATCAGGGCCGCTTCTCCCTGAACGTTCCAGATGGGCCAGCGACGCTTCGCGTCCGGCGCATCGGCTACACGCAGAAGACTGTGGCGGTACCTGCCGGCGAGACCGAGGCAAATGTCTCGCTTGCTCGCGACGTGCTGCAGCTCGAGACGCAGGTCGTTACAGGTACGGCGACGACTGTATCGAGTGTGAACGCGGCGAACGCGGTCACGGTGGTCACCGGCGAGAAGCTGAACAAAGTTCCTGCGCAGACGATCGATTACGCGCTACAGGGAAAGGTGCCGGGCGCGATAATCACCCAGAACTCAGGCGCTCCTGGCGGTGGTGTGCAGGTCCAGCTTCGTGGAGTGTCGACGATCAATGCCTCATTCCAGCCGCTGTACGTCATTGACGGCGTGATCGTGGACAACTCCCAGATCGCAAACGGAATCAACGCAATCACGGCGTCTGCCGGAGGCAACTTCGGATCGACGCAGGATCAGCGCGTCAACCGGACGGCCGACCTCAACCCGAATGACATCGAGAACATCCAGGTCCTCAAGGGTCCTTCGGCCAGCTCGATCTACGGATCGAGAGGAACCAATGGCGTGATCATCATCACGACAAAGCAGGGCCAGGTCGGGCAGACGACTCTTGACTTGACCCAGCGATTCGGGACCGCAGCGATCTCCAACAAGATCGCGATCCGCTGCTTCAGCTCCGGCGCGGAGGTAGTCGCTGCGGGGTTCGACTCGACGGGCTTTGGCGCGGCAACCAACAAGTGCCACGACTACCAGCAGGAGCTCTACGGCCAGAACCCGTTCAACTACCAGACGATTGCCTCTCTTCGCGGCGCGTCATCGGGTGGAACCAACTTCTATCTGTCCGGCCTCGTTCAGCACGATGGTGGCCTGGCCCTCAACGACAACTACAACAAGCAGTCGATTCGTGCGAACGTGGGGCAGAAGTTCGGCGGTCGGCTTAACCTCCGCGCAAACAGCGAAATAATTCATTCGCTCACCGAGCGCGGAATCAGCGGGAACGATAACACGGGTATCAACCCATACACGAATTTCTCGCAGACTCCATCGTTCCTCGATCTGCAGCGGCAGCCGGACGGAAGCTTTGCCAAGGGTCTGGCCGTCAACAACACCAGCAACCCATTCCAGAACGCCGTCCTGATCAAGACTCCGGAAGATGTCTTCCGCATGCTGGGAAGCGCGTCGGCCGTCTATGACTTCATCTCCACCGACCGTCAGAAGCTGGATTTTTCGCTGACCGGCGGCGTGGACAGTTACTCCGATCACTCGAAGGTTATTTCCCCCGCTACTGCCTATGTCGAGCAGGTCAACGCAAATCCGGGCACGCTCGTATTAGGCGACGCGAACATTCTCAACGCGACTTTGGGCGGAGTGCTGAGACACCAGTTCTCGGCGAGCGCCTTCAGCGCGACTACCTCGGCCGGGTTTGGCCAGGTTCGCCGGAATACCGACGTGGTCGAGAACACCGGGCGAGGCGTATTTCCGGGAGTAACCAACGTCTCGACAGCGACGCAGATCTTCATGACTGAAGCGCAGGATATCGTCAAGAGCAACTCGTTCTTCGGACAGGAAGAGTTTCTTACGCTGAACGAGAGACTCTTTCTGACGGCTGCCGTGACTTCCGAGCGGACCAGTAACAACGGGGACGCGCTCAAGTATTATGCATACCCGAAGTTCTCGGCTTCCTATCGCCTTCCATTCCTCCCGCCAAAGACCGACGAGTTGAAATTGCGTCTGGCCTATGGTCGAGCGGGCAATCAGCCGCTCAGCGGAAAGTATACCTTCCTCACGAACATCCTTATCGATGGCAGAACCGGCTATCGGGCATCCACTGCCGTTGGCCTACCTGGCATCAAGCCTGAGACCACGAGCGAGCTGGAAGGAGGACTCGACTGGACGCTCATTAGCGGACGGGCGCGTCTTTCTGCGACACAGTTCAGGAAGCAGACGGACGATCTTCTTCTGTCGGCCTCGCTCGCCCCGTCGACCGGGTTCACGAGTCAGACGATCAATGGCGGTCAGCTCGTGACGCACGGAACGGAGCTCGAGCTCGCGATGACGCCCATACGCACCGCCCGCGGCTTCGAATGGATCTCGAACACCACCTATTCGAGCAACAAGGGCAAGGTGACTCAGCTTCCCGTGCCGGGCTTCATTCCCGCGTCGGGATCATTCGGCAGCCGCTTCGGAAATGCCTTCATTCAGCAGGGTCAGCTGATCACGGTCGTCCAGGCAGTCAACGGGTGCACAGCGCTAAACGCGGCTGGCACGTCCTGCCCGTCGGCCAACCGGATCCTGACGTTCGTTGGCAACGCCTCGCCCGACTATGAGATGGGCTTCAGCAACGATTTGAACTTCGGCTCCTTCCACTTTTCTTCGCTGGTCGACTGGAGAAAGGGAGGCTTGGGAGTCAACCTCACCAATGATTACTTCGTCGGTGGGGGCACGCTCGCGGACACCGCCAAGGCGCGGAAGATGCTCAGTGATTTTGCGAAGGGCACTGACGTCTGGCTCGAGAACTCGGGCTTTGTAAAGATTCGTGAGATGACGCTCGGATACGATCTTCCGTCAGCAATGTCGAACAGGTTGTTCGACGGGCACGCCCACAACGCGAGGATTGAACTGAGCGGCAGAAACCTCAAGACGTGGACGAAGTACACGGGTCTCGATCCCGAAGTATCTAACTTCGGCAACCAGCCCCTTGGCAGGTTCCAGGACGTCACCCCGTATCCGCCCAGCCGTCAGTGGTACCTGACGGTCAACACTACTTTCTAATCCGAGCGAAAAAACAATATGAAGCAATATTCAACGATTGCTCTCGCATTGGCGTTAGTCGCCACTGCGGCGTGCAAAGACAACCCGGTGGCGAATCCAATCGACAACCCAACGGCGGACGCGCTCGGTGGTCTCAATCACTCCACCCTGCAGCTGTTGGCAACAGGAATATTGGGGCAGGATAGGGCCAACGCTGATGTATTCTCCTATCTCGGCGAGCCCGGAATCTGGGCGCGAGATGTGTACCGTATCGATGCTTCTGAGCCGCGGTTCGTTCAGGAGACTCTCGGCGGTAATCCTGATCCCGGTAGTTTCTCAGGCAGCGGCTCATGGAACGGTTACTACACGGCCATTCGGGCCTCAAACACCCTCCTCGGCGCGCTTGCCAAAGCGCCGCCGTCGGAATTCTCGACCGCCGAGGCGAGCGCTATCAAGGGCTTCTTCCGCACCGTGAAGGCGTTGGAAGAGTGGCGCGTCATTGAAGTGCACGACTCGGTGGGCGCGACGATCCAAACGGACGATCCGTTCGCGGTTACCGACATCCGGTGCAAGGCCGCGGTGTTGACGTACGTCGCGGCCCTGCTCGACAGTGCGAACACCGATCTCGTCACCGCTGGCGGCGCGACAGCGTTTCCGTTCGTGCTTCCGAGTGGATTTACCAATTTCGGACGCAACTACAGCACGGTCGCCCCCTTCATTCTTTTCAACCGTGCGCTGAAGGGCAAGGTCGACTATTATCGCGCGATCGACCGTACTAATCCGACACCGGCTCTGTTTGCTACGGCGATTGCCGAGCTGACAGCCGCTCTCGGTGCGGGTCCGGGCGCCGTTCCCGCGTCGCACTTTAGTTGGGGGCCGTACTATACCTTCGTTGCTGGTGGATCGGAAAACACCGCGAATGTCATCTCCGATTCGAAATTCCGCCTCAACCCGCTCCTGAAGGACAGCATACAGGCAGGTGACACGCGGGCCTCAAAGATCGTTACTGCCACCGTCCTAACGGGCTTCGGCCTGTCGAGCAGCATCACGTATTCAGGTGCTACGGCGACGACCGCCAACCAGAATGCTCCGCTCGGTATCCTGCGTGACGAAGAGCTTGTACTTCTTCGTGCCCAGGCCGAGATCGAGGCTGGTCAGCTTGCCAATGCAATTCTGGACGTGAACGAGGTTCGCACGAACTACGGCCTGGCTCCGACCACTTTTGCGACAGTCTCTGATGGACGGAACGCCGTACTCTACGAGAAGCGCTACTCGCTTCTCTTCGAGGGTCCGATGCGCGCAGACGACCTGAGAGAGTACAAGATGCTGAGCGCCACCTTCCGTAGGCCAGAGACTGCGACAGACCCTTTCAACGCGGCGCTTCCGATTCCGCGCGGAGAGTTGAACGCGAGGAGCCTGACGGTAAACCCGGCGTGCACCCCATGATTCTGATGGATTAGCAGTAAGGCCCGGTTCGGGGTTCGCCCCGGATCGGGCTTTTTGTTTCAAAGGCTCGAATTATGCCGGACGAAACGTCGCTGGAAAGCTGCTCCACTACACTGGAGATGCCCTCACATGCCGCAACGCACACTCTTGCCGGTCCTGTTGATTGCTGCACTTGCCGCGTGCACACACGCGCCTTACACGGATCCGTCGCAGGCTTCGGACCGCGAAATCATCACCCAGGATGAGATTGAAGCGTCCCGCGGAAGCTCGGCGTACGACGTAATAAGGAAGCTTCACGGCAATTTTCTTTCATATCGCGGCCGCACGAGCATAAGGGATACAGTGACCTCGATGCCAATGGTGTTCATGGATGATCAGGTTTACGGACCGGTCTCGGTGTTGCGCAACATACCCGCCTCGCAGATAGCCGAGATTCGGCTTTACCGGGCGTGGGAGGCCACGGTCAAGTTCGGCAGCGGTCTCCCTGGAGGTGCAATAGCGATATACAGTCGCCTCGAGCGGTAGCATGTCGTGCGCATGAAAAGGGTCGCCATCACCGGCGACCCTTTTCTAATTCCGCCTCTGCTTCCGTCTTGGGGAAGAGCGATGGCCCTTTCTGCACTTTCCACCCGGTGGGGTTCAGCTTTTCGAGACCGCTGAATCTCATCTCGCCTACCGAGCCTGGCGCGCCAAGCGCCTTCCAGAGCTCCGTTGCCTTGTTCGGCATGAAGGGCCAGAGGTAGATCGCTTGACGCGCGAGCTGTCTCACCACAGTCGCGAGCGTGCCTTCCAGCTCGCCGCGAGCCGCCGGATCCTTGGCCAGCTTCCACGGCGCCTGGCGATCCACGTACTCGTTCGCGCGGGCGACAGTCTGCCACACGGCCCGGAGCGCTTCGTGGAGGAGAAATCCTTTCGGGCCGATCGACGCGTGGTACGCCTCGAGATCCTTCGCGTCCGCGGCGTCTATCTCGTTGCGATCCCCTTTCGGCACGATGCCATCGCAGTAGCGCTCGACCATCGAGATCGTGCGGCTGGCGAGATTGCCGAGGCCATTGG
>JADGQR010000327.1 GCA_017881685.1 Gemmatimonadaceae bacterium | reverse complement strand
TGAAACGATCGAATAAAATCATCAGGTTCGGTCGCGACACGCATTCCCTTCCCGCCACCGCCCGCCGCGGCCTTGATGATTACAGGGAATCCAATCTCGCGTGCGAAGCGAAGAGCGTCTTCGGGGTCTTCGACGCCGCCGGGAGTGCCTGGAACGATAGGCACGCCGACGGCCTTCATCGCGTTTCTCGCGGCGGCCTTGTCGCCCATCACGCGAATCTGTTCAGCAGTCGGACCGATGAACGCGATGTTGCTCGCTGCGCACGTCTCGGCAAACTCGGCGTTTTCCGCGAGGAAGCCGTAGCCCGGATGAATCGCGTCAGCACCGGCGATCTCCGCAGCGGCGATGATGCGTGGAATCTTCAAATAGGAATCACGAGCGGGAGCGGGTCCGATGCAGACGTCGTCGTCGGCGAAGCGGACGTGCAGAGATTCTCTATCCGCCTCGGAGTAGACTGCGACAGTCTGGATTCCCAGCTCGCGGCACGCGCGTATCACGCGGAGAGCGATCTCTCCGCGATTCGCGATCAGGACTTTCTTGAACATTTCTCGGCGACCGTCAGGCGGTCACGTCCTGGCTGATGTTGTCCCACGTGGTATCGCTGGCACCTGCGACGCCCTGAATGCGAAGCGCGAACTCGCTCGGATTCGTTGCGTAGTAAAGTGCGTTCTCATAGGAGATGACGCCTTTCTTGTACCAGTTCATCAACGACTGGTCGAAGCTCTGCATGCCGTATTGAACTGTGCCTTCCGCGATGAGGTCGGGAATGTTCAGCGATTTCGACATGTCGCGGATGTTCTCACGCACCGCGGCAGTGTTCATCAGGATTTCAGCTGCCGGCACGCGGCCCGGCTTGTCCGCGCGTGGAACAAGTCGCAATGAGACAACAGCTTCGAGCGCGCTCGCGAGCAGGAATCGAACTTCCGACTGCTGGTGCGGCGGGTAGAACGACATGATGCGGTTGATAGTCTGCGTCGCGTCGGTTGTGTGAAGCGTCGAGAAAACGAGGTGCCCCGTGTCGGCGGCCTTCATCGCAGTGTCGAGCGTATCGAGATCTCGAATTTCGCCGACGAGAAGAATGTCCGGATCCTGACGCAAAACTCGACGGAGCGCCTGCGCGAAGCTCGCCGTGTCGGTGCCGACTTCGCGCTGATTGATGTGCGCCTTGTTGTCCCGGTGCAGGAACTCGATCGGGTCTTCGATCGTGATGACGTTCGCGGCCTTGTTCTGATTGATGTACTGAATCATTGCCGCCAGCGCCGTCGACTTGCCGGAGCCGGTGATTCCCGTGACCAGCACGAGCCCGCGCGGCTTGAGCGCAATCTGCTCGAGGACTGCCGGAAGATTCAGTTCCGAAATCGTGTGCGCCTGGAACGGCACGATTCGAAACGCGTAAGCGATCGTTCCGCGCTGCTGGTAAGCGTTCACGCGAAAACGACCGATTCCGGGAACGCCAAGCGCAAAATCCGCCTCCTTGATCTCGGCGAATTCCTTCTGGCGCTTCGTCGGCATGATCTGCTCTGCAAGCGCCTTCATGTCGTCCGATCGCATCGGTGACATCTCGAGCGTGCGAAGCTCGCCGTTGACGCGCAGCGTCGGCGCGCATCCGACCTTCAAATGAAGATCGGAAGCGTTCTGCTCGAGCATCTGTCGCAGAACGGTGCGGTAGTCGAACGCGGCGCCGCTCAAGGACGGGCGCGCTTCGGAAACCAGGTCAGCCATTTGTATCGATACGGAAAAGCACCTGTCCGTATTCGACAGGGTGCGCGTTCTGGGCGAGAATTTCCTTTACCACTCCATCAAACTCCGATTCGATCTCGTTCATGATCTTCATCGCCTCGATGATGCAGAGGATCTGACCTTTCGAGATTCGATCTCCGACCGCGAGATACGGCTTCGCGCCGGGCTCCGGCGCGGAGTAGTAGGTCCCGACCATCGGCGACTTCACCTCGAGCCAGCGCGACTTCGCCATCTCGGCTTTTGCGGCGGCCGCTTCCTTTGCACTTACAGCGTCGGTGGGCGGTGCGGCCGGCGCAGCTGGTGCCGCAGCCATCTGCGCCATCTGCATCGGCGCGCCAAGCTGGACCGTCGCACGCTGCTGCGAGGTCTTGGATATTCGAATCTTCATCCCTTTGTCGGATGAGATCTCGATGGAATCGACAGACGACGCGTCAATCATGTCGACGAGTTTCTTTACGAATCGCAGGTCGATCATTCGCTGATTTCCTGCGGGCATTGCAGAAAGCGCACGCCAGCCGCTCCACGCTCGATGGGTAATGGGTGTGTCATGCGACCTCTATTAACTCCCGGGAAAAGTTCGTAAGAATCTGCGGACCATTCGCTGAGAGATGGACGTCGTCCTCTATACGGACGCCTCCCCACCCCGGCCGGTAAATCCCAGGCTCGATCGTAACAACCGAGCCAGCCCTCAAAGCCGCTTCCGCGGTGCGCGCAAGACGAGGCGCCTCATGCACTTCGAGTCCAAGTCCATGACCGAGACTGTGCCCGAACGCCTCACCGTATCCGCAACGCTCAATGTAGCTCCGAGCGAGCCCGTCGGCAGCGGCACCGGTCATTCCGGCCTTGATGGAATGTGCCGCGATGTGGTTTGCGTCGCGCACAATCGCAAAAATGTCGCGTTGCTCGGGCGTAGGCTCACCCATTACGAACGTGCGGGTCACGTCCGAGCAATAGCCACCATGCTGCGCCCCGAAATCGATCAAAAGAAACTCGCCGCTTTGAACCACCCGGGACGACGCCCGCGCATGAGGCAGGGCCGAGCGCGGTCCGGAAGCGACGATCGGGGGAAACGGAGCTTCTTCACTTCCTTCGTCGCGAAGTGCCTTTTCGAGAACCCCGGCGACCTCGAGCTCAGTCATTCCCACGTGTATGGCCGGAAGCGTTCTCGAAAGTGCATTCGTTGCGATCGTCCCCGCTTCGACAATCAGCGCAACCTCGTCTTCATCCTTTGCTTCCCGCAGATCCTCGACAAGGTTCAGCTGAGGCCGCCATTGCCATCGAGACCCATCGTTGAGAAGTCGCTGAAAATCCCGATGCAGGAGATGCGCCGATTCGAACCCGATCATCTCGATAGACGGGAGTTTCTGAAGCATGTCCCACAGGCCCGTCCAGAGACTCACCGGCTCGATTCGCACCTGAGCAAGATCGCCGACTTCGTCCGCGACCTGCGTTTCGTAACGGAAATCGGTTATCAGGCGAAGCTCTGACGGTGTTGCCAGGACGAGCGCGCTCGACCCGGAGAAGCCAGTCAGATATCGAATATTCGGCAGACTCGTGAGAAGAAGTGCATCAATCTTCTCGGCCTGGAGCCGCGCTCCGAGGGCGGCCAGTCGATCGCGGCGGCGGTCAGCCATTGTTTTTGAGTTTCGAGACAAGTCCGCGAAGAGCGAGATCGTAGCTGTCGGCTCCGAACCCGCAGATGACTGCCGTTGCGGCTTCAGCCAGTGCCGATTTTCGTCGCTCGGGCTCTCGTGCGTAGATGTTCGTCAGATGTACTTCCACGAAGGGGATTGCAACGCCGGCAAGAGCGTCACGAATGGCGAGACTCGTGTGCGAATACGCGCCGGCGTTGAGCAGAAGTCCATCGGCTTTTCCTTTCAGCGCATGAATCGCGTCGACGATCTGACCCTCTCCATTGAATTGAGAGAACGTCACCTCGGTACCGAGATCCCTCGCGAGCGTCGTGAGGCGCTGCTCGATTTGCGCCAGTGTCGTCGATCCGTAGAGCTCAGGCTCGCGAGTTCCCAGCAGATTTAGATTGGGACCGTTGATGACCGCGATCCTCACGAATCCGCCAGGCCGTCGAGCCATTCACGGAATCGCCGGATGTCCTCTGCCGACTCCTGCGCTGCCTGCGGAACCTCGAGCGCCGAAGCGCTTGATGCAGGTGCAGGCGTGGTTGGCGGAAGATCGGTAAGCATCACGTTTGGCGCCGGCTGACTGCTCAGCGCTCCACTCAATGCGAATGCCGCTCTCGTGTCTTCTTCGCTGATCGGCGAATCAGGAAAGAGATTGGCAAACGCGTCCGATACGTGTGGAAATTCGTCGACAGGCCGTGCCTCTTCTGGCGCTGATTCAGGAAGGCTTTCTTCATCGTGCCACTCGGCCATGTCATCGACTTCTGGTAGTGCATCGATTTCAGGAACCATGGCGTGCGCGGTGAACGACGCGGCCGATCCGCTTTCGGGAGGACGGCGGGCTCCGAGAGTGGCGAAGAACTCCCGGATTGTTGGTCCGGGTGGCTTGTAATGAGGGAGGTCCTCCTCTTCGGGCGGCTGGGGCGAGTACGCGACGAAGTGCTCGGTTTCAGGCTCAGGCTCCGGCTCGTATTCGTCCTTCTCTGCGACTTCCTCAGGATGATGAGCGGCGAAAACCTCGACTGCCTGGATTTCCTCGCGGGTCTCGTTCAGGACGCCCGGTGGGAGTGGAGCAGCGGCAAATTCACCGGTGTGCTCGATCTCAGCCGTAAGGGATTCGTCGGGTCTCTCGGGAAGTGATGCCGGTTCTGTCGGAGGCGTTGCTGCGACCTCTGCCACTGGCTCGGGCGCACTCTCTTCGAGTGCCAGTGTGGCCGGCGCTGCAGTCTCCTCGACGTGCCCGGGAGGGCTTGCCTCCGCGCCACTGTCTGTCGACGCTTCGCCGACTCGCTCAGGGGTAATCGCTTCAAGCTGTGACGCGTCCACCGTCTCTGGCTCGGCAGGCGCTTCGAAAGTGGTTGTCTCCTCCACGGCGTTCGACGCAACAAAGTCGAAAGGAACGACTTCGTCGGCCGAAAAGCCCGCCGCCCATGAATCGGTGTCCCATTCGTCGCCGGCACCAAGCTCCGCTTCAGTGAAGTGGACCGGCGGCTCCGAAGGTTGGGCCGATTCCAGCGGCTCAACAGACTCCGAGGGTTCAGCGGACGCAGAAAGTTCCCCGGAGATGCCCTCGGCGGCGTTGAATCCGATGTGCCCGTTCAGGTCATGGGGTTCCGCGAACTCGTTCCCCGTTATTTTGGCGACCACTTCCGCAGGCGGCTGCTCTGCAGGAACCTCAACCGGCGATAGCTCGCGAATTCGCTCAGCGATCTCCGAATCGTTCGGGTTGGCATCGGCCAGCTGCCGATAGACCTCCAGCGCCTGCTCGTGGTAGCCCTGACGCGCGTAGAGGTCGGCCATCGTTCTCGTGACGAACGGCGAGCCAGATGATATCGGCAACGGGGTGAATTCCTCTTCGTTCTCGGCGGGTAAGTCGTCGTCTACTGTGAATTCGAAATCGTCTGCCACCGTCGGGGCTTGAGCCGGCGCCTGTTCGTGCGCGGCCACCTCTGGCTCGCGTGAAGGTTCGCCGAGCGGGACCTCGACGTCCTGCGCTTCGATCGCGAACTCATCGATTGCGAGAGAGAAATCGCCAGCATCGGCTGGCAACTCGTGACCTTCCGACGCCGCAGCCTCAATTGGGCCACTGTCCGGAGTCGCTTCTTCGGCCGCTGGCGCAGCGGGTTCTTCAACCTCTGCAGCGGGGGTTACTTCTTCGGCCTCAACCGGAGCAGTTTCTTCAACCTCTGCAACGGGGGTTGCTTCTTCGGCCTCGGCTGAAGCGGTTTCTTCAACCTTCGCAGCGGCTGGCTCGCTCGCTTCAGCTGGCCGCTCCTCGTGCTCGGGCTCTGCCGCCGCTTCACGGACGGGCTCAGTCGGCGCAAGCGGCTCCCCGGCCTCGGTCAGCGGCTCGGTCAGTGGCTCGGTGAGCTCGGCGATATAGGCCGCGATCTCCCGGCTGTTCGGATCGGCTTCGAGGGCCCTTGAGTACCAGTGCTTCGCTTCGGCGGTGTCGCCGCGATGCCTGGATATGTCACCGAGCTGGCGAAGGACGATCGCGTTGTCGGGATCGAGGGAAAGTGCCTTCTCGAAAACAACGCGAGATTCATCGAGTCTGCCGGCATCGTAAAGTGCCTGAGCATAAACGACGTGACCGCTCATGTGTGCGGGCTGCTGCGCGAGGTGTGCCCTGCAGATCGCGATTGCCTGTTCCGGATCGCCCGCCTTTCGATACTCGTTTGCTAACGGAGCGAAATAGCGGCGGGGATTTTCATGGAATTTTTGCCTGAGCTCGTCGATCCGCGCTGAGCCTTGCATCAATGAACCTCGTATTTGTGCCGCCCCTGCTTCTATCGGGACAGAACGGCTGAAGATACGCTGTGAGAACGACGGGCGTCAATCGCAGGAAGTCACTGCGTCGCTTGCTTTTACGCCTGCTGAGCCGGTACTTTTGGAGGCTGTACGCCAATCGGCTAACTGCATTTTTTCTTGTGTCCGTCAGGAGTAAAGCCCCGTGTTACAATCCATGCGGAGCTCCGCAAAGTATATCTGGATCTTCCTCGTCGTTGCATTTGTCGGGGGATTTCTGCTTGCTGAGACATCCGGCCTGCTGGGAACAGCGCGCGTTACGAGTTCAACCACAGTTGCAGAGATCAATTGCACAAAGTTCCTGGGGTTCATACTGAACCCGAGAACTTGTGACGAAATCCTTGCGACGACGTGGTTCAACGCGACCGCGCAGCTCGAACAACAGACCACGCAACAGACCGGCCGCAGCGTAAGTCTCGACGACCGCCGCAGCCTTGCCGACCAGGCGTTCGAGCAACTGGTGAGCGACGCTCTCCTTCGTCAGGAGTACAAGCGTCGCGACATCCGCGTCACGAACGACGAGATTGCCGAAGCCGCGAAGTACGCACCGCCACCGCAGCTCGCGCAGAGCCCGGAGCTTCAGACGGACGGCCGGTTCGATCCGGAGAAATATCAGCGCTTCCTTGCCAGTCCCGCGGCAAGACAGCAAGGCATTCTCCTGCAGCTCGAGGCGTACTATCGCGACCAGATTCCGCGCGAGAAGCTGTTCGAGCAGATCGCTTCCGAAGTTTATCTGAGCGACGAGCGTCTCTGGACGATGTATCAGGACACACGCGATACGGCTCAGATGAGCTACGTCGCATTCCGTCCGAGCCTGA
>JADGQR010000007.1 GCA_017881685.1 Gemmatimonadaceae bacterium | reverse complement strand
GGGAACGTCTCGGTGTTTAATAACTCGTCGCCAAGAGATCCCGACAGGTCAACCTGCTCTTCGTCGGCAATCGGGCCGTTGTAGGCGAGACCGAAAGCACCGATCGCGCCCGCTCTGAGCGCCGGCAACGCGGACGGAGCATCGAGCGCTACCGGTCTTGCCACGTCCGGATCCTGTACAGCCAGAACCTTGTTGGTGTCGCAACCGCTCAGCGAGATGCTTGCGCATGCGGCGAGCGTGGTGAAAATGCCCAGTCGGCTCGAATACCGGCGGGCGGAACGTCTATTCTGCATTGATTGGTCTCCCGGTCGGTAAAGGTTAGAAAGTGACATTTATTCGGCCCGTCCATGTTCGCGACGGCGGCAGCGTGAGAAAGTCCGAAGTGGCGAAGTTATTTCCGGCCGTAGAATTCACTTCCGGATCAAAGCCCTTGTAGTTGGTCCAGGTTTTCAGATTACGTCCTGCGACGGTGAAGTCGATGTTCTGAAAACCAAGGCTGTGAGCCAGGTGATCTGGCGCAATGATCGTAAACGAGAGCTCGCGAAGCTTGGTGAAGTCCGCGTTCTCGATGTAGCCCGCATCGGTACCAAGCGCGATCGCCACGGCTGCGGCCTGATCGGCCAACGGCTGCGTCTTGTCGAATGACTCCTGACACGTGCTGAAGCTGCAGTGGAACCTGCGCGTATTGTCAAACTGCTTGAAGTCGCCCTTGTGGTCGATGAGCGCCGAGATCCTCAACAACTTGAAGATCGTGACCGTTGGGGAGAGAGAGTACTCCTTCTTCGGCAGTGGATTCCCGAGAAACACGGCAGTGTCGCTCAGCTTGATCTCACTTCGCGCAATTATCCCGTCCCCGTTCGCATCCGCGAACGTGATCGACTTCTGCCAGAAACCACCAAGCGGATAGCCGGCGACGTGCTTCTGCTGCGTAGAGACGATGATCGGCGGAACCGGCGTCGTCGTTCCCGGGATGAAGCCGAGAGTCGTGAGCAGGTTGTTGTTCGTCGAAGCGGTCGCAACGAGACTGAACTCGAACGGCTGCGTGTCCACGACGTTCGCGTTGAGCGACAGCTCGTTGCCGCTGTTCTCCACGTGTCCAAGGTTCTGGAACTGACTGTTGCTGAGGCCGAGTGACGGCGCCAGCGGAACTGCAATGAGCAGATCGTCAGTCGACTTCTTGTAATGCGTGTACTCGAGATTCACGCGCTGGCCAATGAATCCCGCGTCAAAGCCGAGCTCCGTCTCGGTCGATTTCTCCGGACGAAGCGCAATGTTGCCGGTTCCACCGATGGCGATACCGGGGACGTCGGTCCCGCCGACGGTAACGGTCGTCGCGTTGAAGAAAGTGATGGCGTCACGGAAGTTCGGCTGGCGTCCGGAGCGTCCGTTCGATGCACGGAGGCGCAGCGAGCTCAGCAGATTCGTCTTCGGGAAGAACGGCTCCTCGCTGACGACCCAGGAAGCGCCGTACGACGGATAGGTGATCGATCCGAAGTTCTGCCCGAAAGCGCTGTTCTTGTCATTTCGGACGGCTGCGTTGACGAACAGCCGGTCTCTCCAGCCCACCTCTTCCTGCAGGAAGAATCCGAGCGTCTTGTTATCGGTGTTTGCCTCCGCCACTGCGAATCGCGCTGTCGTACCGCTGAGTGATGACGTTCCGCCCAGCAGCTTGGCGCCGAACGCCTGGGTGCCTCTGACGAGTGCCTTGTTGAATCCGCTGCCGGCAGTCGTGGTGGTCACAATCTCCTGAGTCGGAGACCATGTCGCGGTCAGACCTTCCTGCGCCGTGTAGTTATAGATCGAATACGGATTTGACGACCGTTGACCATCAGGCAGCGAGCCGAAGAACACAGAGGCAGGCGGAATGATCTCGTTGTCATAGCGGCCGAGGTAATCGAGCCCAAATGTCCCGCTGGCCTTTAGCCACTGCAACGGCTGGTAATTGGTAGTAATGCTGTTCTGGAAACGCTGGATGTCCTGTCGCGTAAACCAGACGGCTTCGAGAGCTTGCGGGATCTGACCGTTAAGATATCCGTGCGCGCAACCTGTCGAAGGACATGTTTTGGTGACTGAGTCGTCGAACGCACTTCCGAGCAGACCTGATGAGACGATGCCGAGAACGTCATTGTCGTTCTGCGGCAGCCGCAGGTGATCGGCAAGGTAATTCGTGCCGACCTGAATGTTCCAGTTGTCGAGCAGCTGTGCCGTGAGATTCATGCGGCCGCCAACTCGCTGGTCGGTATTTGCGGTGAATACTCCCTGCTGCCGATCGTAGTTGCCGCCGATATAGAAGTTCACTCGGTCATTGCCGCCGACCGCGCTCATTCCGTACGCGCCGCGCTGGCCGGTGATGAACGGACTGTACGCCACGAGCGGATTGAAGCTGACGAGGGAGTCCGGATTCGGCGTGCACAGGCTGCGGGTCTGATTGTCGAGGTTGCAGTTGGTGGTCCGGGCTCCGGCAGTCGTTTTCCCAACCCACGCGTAGTTCGACGGAAACACGGTTTCATCCTTGATGGTTCCCGTTTCTCCGAACACCGTGAACCGGGTCTTGCCGGGACGGCCGCGCTTGGTGGTGATCTGGATGACTCCATTCGCCGCCGCGGTTCCGTAAAGCGCACCAGCCGCCGGTCCTTTCAGAATGTCGATCTTCTCGATGTCTTCCGGATTGATGTCGTTGAAACGCGATGGAATCTGGCCGCCGACACCGATGGTCGAAGACGCGGTGCCGTTCTCGACCCGGATTCCATCAATGATCAGAAGAGGGTCATTTGACAGCGACAACGAGCTGGCGCCTCGAATGCGAACGCGCGCGCTCGATCCGATCGTGCCGCCTGGGGTCGCAATGTCGACTCCCGGGACGCGGCCAGTCAGAAGCTGGCTGACGTTGCCTGCGTTGGCGAGTTTGGCGGGCTCCGGAGTCAATGTTCCTACGATGTTCCCCTGCTCGCGCTTGCGCGTCGTCTCGCCGGTTGCAGTCGTCACGACCTCGTCGAGCTTGACGGCAACTGCCGAAAGCGCGAACTCGGCCGGCGCAGCACCTGCTGCCCCGGCGGTAATGCTCTGGGTGACAGACGAGTAGCCGATGCGAAGGACACGCACCTGATAAACGCCAGGCTGCAGGCCCGTGATGCGAAACCGTCCATCCTCTGCTGTGGTAACGCCGCGTGTGGTGCCAACGAGCTGCACCTGTGCGCGCGCGATTGGCGCTTTCGTCGACGCGTCCAGAACACGGCCGTCGATCTCTGCCGTCTGCTGCGCGCCTGCCTGTGCCGGCGCAATCGCCATTGTCATGGCAATCGACGCGGCCAGCGACAGGGCCATTCGAACATACCGAATCATCATGCCTTCTCCGCTGCTTTCCCCGAAGGGGTTGAATATTGGCGACGGGCGATTGCCCGCCGCCCTGCAAACGCCGGCGAAAATCGCCGACGATCGAAGGCAAGCTCTGACACCAGACGTGAGCCCGATGCCGATGAAGGAGGTTGGCCAGCAATTCAGTTATGTGGAGCGACCTAGCTTTGGAGGACATCAGTTGCTAGGCGGGCGCGAGCTCCTTGCAGAGCTCCAACTACCCCGCTGTCAGCTCGGCGACCAGAAATTACCGGCTTACAGCATGCGGCTGGTCCCAACCTCCGTCAGTAAAGGCCGGCCGGAGAGGTAGCAGACCCGCTTAGTTGGGGGGAATACTAGCTGTAAGAAAATCGTCAGTCAATAGTAAATGTCCGGTCAGATACGCCGCCCACGTCCGACGCTCATTGACCGAGTATTCCCATCACCTCGGGAAGATTCAGCTTCCGGGCGCGGCTCCCGCAAATCGACCGACCCAGGTCCTGATTCCCAGGTACGGATCGGTCTTGTACGACTTGGCAAGCGAGATAATCCGTCCGATCGTCCGCTTGAGATCTCTATTCTCCAGTGCGTACACCCGATCGAAGAGATCCAGATTCTTTGCGTAAACACGGCGCGCCAGCAGCGCTGCGTTGTCGAGCTGAACTCGCTGCGCATAGAATGGTCCGATGGTCTTGAGCCGGGGCGCGATATCGCTGATCAGAGCCCTGCGCGCCTCCAGATAAACCGTATCACGCGCGGCGATTCTCGCCTGCTTGCTGTCGGGATGTGCGGCGTACGCCGAGTCGAGCGACGCGGCGAGTCTCGTCCAGAATTCGCCCAACACTTTCTCGTCTTCCCACTCGGCGTCAACCTTTGCGGCCGCCACTGGCTCGCCTCGCGATCTGAAGAAAGCAGCCGCCCCACGCGCACCCACGAAGCTCGCAAATGATTCGTTGAATGCCGCCTGGCCTGGCGCATAGAACGTGTTGTGCGTCGTCTCGTGAATCACGGTGTTCGCGAGGTCGAGGCTGTCTATCGCCAACGTCGTGCTGGTCAGCGGATCGTTGAAGAACCCGAGAGTGCTGAACGCGGCCGATGGCCGGAGGACAACATCGTATCCGTCGTCGCGAAATGACCTGGCAGCGGCCTTCGCCGCATCGAAGTCGAAATACCCCTTGTAGGGAACGCGACCGACGATCGGAAACCACCACGTATATGCTTCGAGTCTGTCTCTGTACGCAGCAGACAACACAAGTACGAGAGTATCGTGGTCGAGCTTCGAGTAGGTAGTAAAGCTGTCTTTCGTTCTGAGCTTGATCGAATCCTTCGCGTATTGCCTCGCCGCGAGAACCAGAGCGAGCTTCTGTCTTACGACTGGATCCGTGTGCGTGTCGGCGACAAGCCTCGCAATGGGCTGTCGACGTGCGAGGATCTTGCCTTCCTCCCACGCGCCGCGGCTGAGGTAGCACGCCGTGGGAGTGAGGGAGATGCCGACGATGACGACGACGATCGCCAGAGCCCAGATTTTCTTTCGCGATCGTAACAGAGTTTGGTTCTCCGCTCTTTCAGGTTGCAGGTGTTACAGGTACCACAAAACTAAAGCGCACCCTCTGCGTTCGCAGAGGGTGCGCTTCGATACTGCTGGAGCTTAGCGACTACTTGTCAGCCGGATTGTGATCGACGAACCAGACTAGGCCTGGAACGAGGAAGGCAGCCGACTGAGGCGCCGTGCTACCAGCAACCGAGCGCGGAAAGTAGTAAACCGAAAACACCGTCTTCTCGCTGTTCACACCGGCTGCCGGTAGCTCACCCGAGAGTGGTGCGGCAGCGACAGGTCCTGGGGCGGATACATTCACCTTGGTTGATCCAACGTCGGTGACACGCAGCGCTGCACTGCCCATCGGTCTCAGCACGTACGCTGATGCGCCAATTGCGCCCACGTTTGCGGCTGTGGCGGGATCAGCGATGGCAACTGTGGTGTCGGCGACCACGTATCCATTGATCGCGCCGGATGATGCATTGACGACGCGAACCCCGATCTGCCCGGCTGCAGGCGTTGTCGGATTGTCGTTGATCACGACAAACTTTAGCGTGCTCTTGGTTCTTGCACTGCCGACGAGAAGCAGTGTTTGACGACTGTTCGCCGTAATCGTGATAGTCGTGTCCAGGAGATAATTCGACGTGATCGCCGGATTGGTGCTGGTCGGGAACACGCGAAGGTGTCGAGCCTTGGCTTCCGTCGGCTGGTGCTCGGTGCCGGTTCGGAAGGTCATCGCATTGCCGACGGCCGAGAATTCGACCTGGTCGATCATGCGGATGTCGACAGCGCCAGTATCGGCGACTGCGTTGATGAAGCGTACGCCGCCGATCGCCGGCAGCGTCGGATCGCTTACATCGCTGGCTCGGCAGCCGACGACGGCGCCGATGCCAAGACATAGAATTGCGAGACGAGAAAAACGCATTAGCAGGACTCCCTAAAAAAGCGTTGAAAAACCGGATCGTTGATTTGCGACAGACTTTCGTACGTTCGAGCTACTGACCAGCGCCTCCTCCAGGATCGATCGGACCCTTATCGGTCTGATTTCCGGATCCAAGCAAAGCGCGAGTCGCGATGAATGCGGCCAACGCCCCGATCCCTATTCCCGCTGCGAGGGCGGTGCGACTGCGCGAGAAACTTCTCTGGCGCAGCTCCCTCACGAGATCGGACTGAATTGTCAGCGGTTCGTTCGTCCATCTGTTGCTCTGACCGTTCAGGTATCCCACCTGCGTCACTGCAAGCACGTAGGCAGAATCCGTTTTTGATTGAAGTACTCCCTCGACCTGCGTTGCTGCTGAACCGATGCTCGGACCAAGCGCCACTCTGCCACGATCGTTCAGATCCATGACAAGCGTGGTACCTGGAACGGGCGCCGTCTGCAGAGGAGTGACCGTGTAGCACCCGGACGTGAACCCGGACAGAAACACGAGCATTGCGGCTCCAGCAATCCGCCGGCGGCTGGCCGCAGGAAGCGAATGTGCTCCGCTCCCTGCACCAACGTCACCCGCTTCTGCAGAACAACCCATCGAGGTGAAAACAGCGCGAATCATTCTACTAGAAGCCGTACGTACCCTTTGCCGCTTTCGCGGAAGTCGTATAGCTCGGACGAACTCTCGCGAAGAGCTCCTGATAAGGAATTGGCCATTCGAGCGCCGTTCCCTGGACCAGATCGCCCCATCCGCGCGAGTCGATGAACCACTGCGCATAACTCGTGAAGCTGGTCTCGACACGTTTCTCCCACTTCATTGCTTCGAAGATGTTGCCGCATGCGGTTGACGTGTAGTTCGGCGCAACTGGAACTCTCGGCACACAGGAGTTGCCGCCCGGCACTGCAGCGGTAAGACTCGTCATGCCCGTAACGCCAGGCAGACCAGCGCGTACTCTGCTCTTGTCGATGAGAGCCGCCGCCGCCGGAATATTTCCAGTCCGCAGATAACCCTCTGCCGCAAGCATGTCGTTTTCCACGACGGTCATCATCGTGAACGGCCCGTTACCACCGTTCGCCGTAATGCCCCAGAACCGCCAGTTGTCGTAGTACCACGTTCCCCATGGCTCGGCCGGCG
>JADGQR010000326.1 GCA_017881685.1 Gemmatimonadaceae bacterium | reverse complement strand
CTTTTGCCGAGAGGCGTGAGAGTCAGCCGCGCCTGATAATCCTTGAAGCGGTCTGTTTCGCGCGAGGCGTATCCGGGACCGTTCGTAACCGCTGCGTAAAGCTCTCCAAACTTATCAGGAATCGTCACGATGGTGGCGACGCCAGCGTCGGCCGACGAAAAATATCCGGCGCGCTCCACGGGAACATTCGTCAGAAACCTCGGCCAGAAGTTTTCTTCGTGGTCGATGAACATCGTGTGGACGAGACCGATCCTGGCTACAGCAGACCAGTCGGCGCTCGTCTTCGCCTGTAGATAGTCGTACTGCAGGTACGCGTATTTGGCTCGCAATATCCAACCCTTGTAATACGCGTCGGCGTTGTTGGTCGAGCTCGTCTGTTGAAACAGATCGCCGGTGACACGGATGCTCGCGCGATCGCCGGCCGGCATTCTGAAAGTGAGGTAAGCGCGCTCTACATCAAACTTGTTCTGACCCTTGCTCGCTGCTTCGCCATGATACTGATAGTTGCCGAAGACGACGCCCGAGAAATTGAGCGCCGGGGCCGGGGCAGGCGCAGGTTTGGCAGCCGGCTTGGCCGAGTCGGGGCTGCTCGGCGAATCCGGTTTCGCATTCTGCGCGCTGATTACCCCGGGTAGCGCAAGCGAGAAGAGAAGAGCGATGGATAGTCCGCGCATTTATTCGCCCACCTTGATGGTCTTCAAACGTGATTCGAGATTCGCGATCAGGCTCTTTGGGAGCGGAGCATAATCGAGCGTCGGCGCCGACTTTTGTCCATCGCGATACGCCCAGGTCAGGAAGCTGACGAGTTTCTTCCCCTTGATGGCGTCGGGCTGGTGCTGATAAGCGATGATCCACGTGAACGAAGATATCGGGTATGAATTCTTTCCGGCCGCGTTGACAATCGAGATGCGATAGTCGGTTCCCTTGCCAAGCCGCTTGACCGCGCCATCGGCGGCTGCCGTGACGGACTCGATCGTCGGAGCGACGTACTGGCCGTCTGCATTTCTTATCGCAGCGTATGACAGCTTGTTCTGTCGCGCGTAAGCCAGCTCGACGTATCCGATTGAACCTGGAATCTGTTTGATCTGTCCGGCGACTCCTTCGTTTCCTTTTCCACCCAGTCCTACGGGCCAATTCACTTCCTTTCCTTTGCCTGGTCCCGCCGCCCATGCCGGACTTACGGTCGTCAAGTAATCGGTGAAGATGTAGCTCGTGCCGCTGCCATCGCTCCGGTGAACGACAAGAATGTCCGATGACGGAAGGGCAACGCCGCGATTCTCCTTTGCGATGCGCGGGTCATTCCATTTCGTGATTTTGCCGAGGAAGATATCGGCGACGACATCACCGCTGAGATTCAATGCGCGTGACACCCCAGGAATATTGTAGGTGATCACTACCGCGCCGAGCACCGTCGGAAAATGCAGCACGGCGCCGCCTTTCGCCTTGGAAAGCTCGGCGTCGCTCATCGGTGCATCGGACGCACCAAAATCAACAGTCTGCTCGGAAAGCTGGCGTATTCCGCCGCCTGAGCCGATCGACTGATAGTTGATCTTCACGCCCGTGTTCGCCGCATAGTCGGCGAACCACTTCGAGTAGATCGGATATGGGAAAGTTGCACCGGCGCCGGTTAGGTCAACCGATTGTGATTGTGCACTGAAAGGAATGACCGCCGACAGGAATGCCAGCGTTACGAATGAGCGAAGATTCACCTCTTCCTCCATTGGGGGTTTGATGGAGGCGAAGTTGTCGCTGGTATGTCACAGCATTGCGTGATTGGTGTAAAGAACGTGTCACGCGAGCGGGTTGGCCGAGGGTGCGGATACCCGGGTGCCATTGTCAAAGCCTGGCTCTCCCTATGGAAGCATACCACGGCGCACGGAGCCGCACTTAATCAGAAATAGAGTACGACGAAAGCTACGACGGTAGTTGGTCTTCGTCGCGCTTGCGGGCTCTGGCTCGATCGAGCTCGTTCAATAATTTGAACGTTACGTCGGCAATCCCAGATGGAGCGACGTGGATGACGTAATATTCAACGTTGGGGTGCATGGTCGGTTACGCCCTCTTCGGTTCTAGCCCAACATTCTTTCGTGTTCGCTCGTACCCATACTGAAACTTCCAGGCAGGACTCACGATGACTCCTATTCGTCTTTTGGTGGTTGCGGCCATCTTTGCCTTTGCAGGGGCCGTGCAGGGACAAACCATAAGCGGCACCGTTCGCAGCGCGAACGGCCCGATCGTCGGGGCGACCGTTCGGCTTCTCGAGCTCGATCGCATCGAGCACACCGGAGCTCAGGGTGAGTTCAGTTTCTCCGGCGTTCCCCGCGGAGTGTACAGAATTTTTGCGAGCGAAACCGGCTATGCATCCGTAACGCGCACGGTGCGGCTCGCAGGGGATGTCGAGACGACTTCGTTCGATCTGACGGAATCGGCCGTTCGCCTTCAGCAGGTCGTCGTCTCCGCTTCTCCAAGTGCGCGAACGGATGACGAAGAATATCAATCGACCACCTCCAGATCGCAGGTCGAGCTCGAGAACAGTCCGGGCACGAGCTTCGCCGAAAAGATCTCTGATATTCCGGGAGTGACCGTCCGAAGGAACGGTTCTGCTCCATCGCGGCCGATTCTGCGCGGTCTTGGCGACAACGAAGTCCTGATTCTCGAGAACGGTCTTCGCATGGGCGATCTCGCGACATTCGATCCCGCGCATGCGACGCCGATTGCCGCTCTTGGGATTTCACAGGTCGACGTCGTGAGAGGGCCGGCGACGATTCTGTATGGACCGAGCACGATTGGTGGAATCGTCAATGTCATCACCGATATCGTTCCGCGTGTGTCTGATCATCCCTTCTCCGGGATGGCTGGAGCAGAGGGAAACAGCGTCAGCAATGAGTCGGCTGGATATTTCAACAACGTTTACAGCACGGGAAACCAGGCCTTCCGGCTTTCTGCCGGCGGCGTACATGCAGACGAAATCCGCATTCCTGCCCGCATCTACACCGATCCGGGCACCGGTGCGGAGTTCAATCTCGACAAGATGCCCCAGACGTTCGAGCGAAGCAGCGAGGCGGGTGCGGGTTACGCGTTTCGGAACGAAGCCGGTACAATCGGCATCGGCGCGAAACATTTCGAAATGAATTACGGAATCCCCGGCGTTCCGCCGAATCCCGACTTTGAGAACGTTCCACCGACGACGTCGAGGATCGAGCAAAAAAGAAACACGGTCGAGTTTCGCAGCCTGCTCAATTCCGGGCTGCCCGCATTCGCCACGCAGCTTCGCCTGAACGCGAACTACAACGATTATAGCCATTCCGAATTTCCCACGGCTCAGGATGGGACGGGAGTTTCAGATCCGCAGGCGAACCATTTTCACAAGCGCGAAGTAAACGGTGTGCTGCAGATGCTGCATCGGCCGGTAGGGAAGCTTCAGGGCGCTCTGGGTCTCTGGACGGATATTGAGGATCTCACGATCGAAGGTGACCAGCCGCTCGGCCCAAATTCGCGCACGACAGGATTGGCTGGTTACGCATACGAAGAGTATCTCGCGGCAGAGAACACGCATCTTCAGGTGGGGGTTCGCTACGACTACAACAAGATTCAGACGCGTCCGTTTGCCGAGTCGACCGATCCGGTGTTCCAGACGCTCAGTGTTTCGCGGACGTCGAATGCTGTAACGGCTTCACTTGGCGGGGTTCAGCAAATGACTCCCGAGGTCACCGGCTCGCTGAGCATTGCGAGATCGTTCCGCGCCCCGACAGTTCAGGAGCTATTTGCGAATGGATTGGATGCGGCGAGCGGGACGTTCTCGATCGGAACAGCCGATCTGAGCCCCGAAACCGGGCTCGGAGTCGATGCATCTCTCAAGGGAAATTTTGCGAACGCGTCGTTCGACGTTTCGCCGTACGCGAACTACATCCACAACTACATCTACGCGTTCCTGCGAGGCGATACGATCCAGGGTTTCCCTGTGCGAAAATTCGGCGCGACATCAGCGCGGCTGTACGGAGCTGATGCGAGCCTGACGGTTCAACCGGTACAGCACGTTGCTCTTCGCGCCAGTGCCGACTACGTGAATGCCGAAGACACACGCAAGAACGTGCCGTTGCCGTTCATTCCACCGTTGCGAGGTCTGTTGCGTGCGACGTATCAGGACAGGACTTACATGGGGACCATCGAGACGCGGCTCGCGGCGAGTCAAAACCGGCTGGGAGATGGCGACACGCCTACGGCTGGATACGCCGTCGTTAACGCGGGGTTTGGGCTTCGTTTCGCGCAGCAGCGTTTTGTGCACAACATCAGCATCCACTGCGACAACGTCTTCAACAAGCTCTACCGCGACAATCTCTCGGTTATCAAGGATTTCCTGCCGCAGCCGGGGCGTGGTTTCCGCCTGAATTACGAGCTTGTCTATTGAGGCTCGAGCGAAGCTTGACCAGCGTTCGTTGTGCCGTTGTTCGATTCACGGTACACGACTCGAGACCGAAATTATTCGAGGCAAATGCGAAAGGG
>JADGQR010000325.1 GCA_017881685.1 Gemmatimonadaceae bacterium | reverse complement strand
GTGCGAATCTCCTTCCTGAGAAGTGAAAGTTCAGCGTCCGCGAATCTTCTCCGGCGGCACTCGGTCCAGGTCGGCCCGGAGATGAAAGATGAGGGCTACGCGATAGTCACCGAGGGTCGCGGACTAACCGTCATTGCATCGACCGCGGCAGGAATCTTTTACGGCGCGCAAACCGTCAAGCAACTCGTTCTTGGCTCAGGCATGACAGCCCGGCTCGAGCGCGCCACAATCAGGGACTGGCCGGCGATGCGGTATCGCGGATTCCACGACGACCTTTCGCGGGGGCCGATTCCCACGCTCGAGTTCCAGAAGAAGCAGATGCGCACGCTCGCCGCCTACAAGGTGAACGTCTATTCCCCTTACTTCGAGCACACGCTCCTCTATCCATCGAATCCGCTCACTGCCCCTCCCGGCGGCGCGATGACGCCGGACCAGGTGCGGGAGCTCGTTGCTTACGCGGCTCGCTACCATATAGATGTCATTCCCGAGCAGGAAGCGTTCGGCCACCTGCATCACATGCTCAAGTACGAGCTGTATTCACCGCTCGGCGAGACGCCGCACGGTCACGTTCTGGCTCCGGGGCAGCCCGGCTCTCTTCTCCTCATTCGACAGTTCTTCGCTGAAGTTGATTCGCTCTTTCCCAGTCGGTTCATCCACCTTGGCGCGGACGAGACGTTCGAGCTCGGACGCGGTCAGACTGCAGATCGGGTTCGCACCGAAGGCATTGGCGCTGTCTATCTGGATTTCCTGAAGCAGATCGAGGCTGTTCTTCGCCCGACGGGAAAACGTTTTCTTTTCTGGGGTGACGTAGCGATGAATTCCCCCGACCTGGTGAAGACGCTGCCGAAATCTCTCGTTCCCGTTGCGTGGAACTACGGCACCGACACGTCATTCGCGCGGTTCATCACTCCATTTCGCAACGCCGGAATGGAAACGTGGGTTGCTCCCGGTGTGAGCAGCTGGAATCGCGTTTATCCCGATAACGCCATTGCGCTCGTCAACATCCAGCGCTTCGTCCGCGACGGCCAGCTGCTCGGCGCAACGGGGGTACTCAATACTTCCTGGGACGATGATGGAGAATCGCTCTTCAATCAGCTGTGGTACGGAGCGCTTTTCGGCGCTGCCGCAGCGTGGCAAAAAGGAGAGAGCAGCACCGAGCAGTTTGCCTCCAGCTTCGGGCAGGTATTCCACGGTGACACCCTTGGCTACATCGACCAGGCACAGCGAAAGCTTACCGCGGCCCATGCACTGCTGAGCAGAGCAGGAGTTGGCGACGCCAGCGACTATCTCTTCTGGCTCGATCCGTGGAGCGAAGAGGGCAAGCTCGTAGCGCAGAAGATCCGGCCGGTGACGCACGACGTTCGCATTCTCGCCGAGTCGGCGCTGGTGCTCGTCGCGCAAGCCGACCACGAAGGAGTGCGCGAACACGACGCAATCGACGCGATGGCCGTTGGGGCACGGAAGATCGATTTCATCGGAATGAAGTTTCAGTTTGCGGACGAGGTGGTGCAGATGTATGCCCGCGCCAGTGACACCACATCCAAATCAATCAGCAGGGACCTGGGGGACATCACGGGGATCAATGGGCGGCTGCAGGATCTTCGCGATGGCTATTCGCTCATCAGGGACGAGTATGAAAAAGCATGGCTGAGAGAGAACAGGCCATACTGGATTCACAACGTTCTGGCGCGTTACGACATTGCGACTCAGCTATGGATCAACCGCGGTGACAAGATCAACTTCTCGCGACAACAATGGAACCGTACGCGTCGGCTGAAGCCGGCGGCGGAGATCGGCGTTCCGGACGCCATGCCCGGACTCACCCAGCTGCCTCCTGCCTGAACCTCGTTGTCACTCCTCAGGCCGGTACGTACAACTTGCGCAACCTGTTGGTCTGACGCGCGCCACGCCACTCGCTCAGCGCATCCTTCGTCGCACCGGCCAGACTCCAGAGCACACCGCCGAGACTCGCCGCCCAGCCCACCGCAATCATGAACAGGAACTTCGAGATCAGATTCTGGTCGTTCGATGCACTGAAGAAATAGGTGAGGACGGGAGTCAGCACCGCGGCACCGAGAAGCACGCTTCTCAATGCGCGCGACCATGTGAAAAGATCGCCGGCAAACGAGAAAAAGACCCACGCCACCGCAACAGCTAGAAGCACGGCGGGGCCGAGGAATATCAGGAGATCGGAGACGCCGTTTGGCGTACCCAACGCAATGAGGACCCACACAAACGCAATTGCCGAGACCATTCCACCCGCAAGAAGTCGCCTTTCGTTCAACATGGTTCCCTCCCTGGAGAAGCCACGATTCCCCACCTGCAGAGGATATCGGCGCACGCGAGGTGATTCCATCAGGGGGAGCACCAACATTGGTGCGAGAAAACCCTACCCGTGTCGCGCCGAACGCTGGTCACTGATTTCTGTGAGGATATCGCTTACCCGGGTTCACGCTTACGCCGACAGACATCGAGGCATTTGCATGTCATCTTGCCACAGTTCGGACAGAATCATT
>JADGQR010000324.1 GCA_017881685.1 Gemmatimonadaceae bacterium | reverse complement strand
TGATCAGACAGGGGCGCGGCATCTTCGACACGATGCCACTCTCATTGATATCGACGCGCACCGTAGACGCGGTTTCTGCGATGACGGGCGCGCGGCTCGACGCGAGGCGGTTCCGTCCCAACCTGTTGGTCGAAACGACAGACCAGGTCGACTATGCGGAGGATGCCTGGGTAGGATCCGTGCTGCGCATCGGAGAAATGCAGATGCGCGTTGACAAGCGCGACAAGCGCTGCGTGATGGTCAACGTCGATCCTGACACGACCGAGCGCGACCCGGCGATACTCCGCGCAATCGCCCAGGAGCGGCAGGCATGCCTCGGCGTCTACGGTACGACGGTAAAACCGGGTCGCGTATCGATCGGCGACCCGGTGATTATCGATAGCTGATTCGAACTGTCCAAAGTAGCTAGTGCAGGTTTTGTGTCCCGAGGGTTCGCCGCCATTCGAGGATGACTTCTGTTATCAGGAGAGGCACGACCCAGCACAGCCAACCGAGTGTCGGATCCCTTGCCGGGCCGAGCAACGTTAGAATCGGCAGGTCCGTCATGTAACGAATCGTCACGAAAGCGAACGTGAGGACGTACCCGCGAATCATCCACTCCTTATGCGCTTCGATGCGCCCTCGCTTGATCGCGAGGAAAGCCAACCCAATGGCGAGGAGCCAGGTTGTCGCCATCATGAACAGCGCGATACCGAACGCTCGCGGAACAGTGAAGAGAGACATGTAGATCCCCACCGATCCACCCAGAAGAACGCCAGCTATATAGAAGAGGCCGGTGATTCGGTGGATCGACATGTGACGATCACGCAACCCGGTCCAGAGCTGGAACGGGCCCATGAACAACGCGACTGTTCCCCCGGCAATGTGCATGAGGAGAGGCAGCCGCCGCGGCCAGAAGATCCCGAAACTCTTTTCAGTGGGATCGACGATGTAATGGAGAGGGTCACGCAGGTAGAAGTGGATCGCTTCATACGCGAGAAAGACTACGGCGATGACGCCGAGGGCCTGGCCAACCATGCGGGGTATAGATTGAGTCGACGATCTTTCAGCGCCTGCAGTGATTCCCATGGGGTTTCCTTTGCTGTCGGACGCGAATTGACTGGCAGCAATTATATCATGAAGTCGATAAATGCGGAGGCATTTTGTTGGCGGTTACAACTCTGGTCCTTCTGGCTGCCGCACAGGCACAGGCAACCGCGCGGTATGACCAGTCCCCGGGTGGCGCACCCGATTCAGCAGTGATGTTTCCAAAGGTCGAGGGAACCAACCTGGAGGGCCGTCATTTCAGACTCCCGAAAGATTTCGAGGGAGAGCTGAACGTCGTCCTCGTGGCGTTCAAACGCGAACAGCAAAAGGATGTGGACACGTGGACTCCTTCATTGAAGAAGATCGCATCGAGACATTCGGGTGTTCGTGTCTATGAGCTGCCAACGCTGAGCCGCTCCTACAAACTCATGCGTCCCTTAATCGATGGCGGCATGTCCCGCGGTATTCCCGACCGCTCAACGCGCGAAGCGACAATCACGCTGTACATCGACAAGTCTCCGTTCAAGAAGGCACTCAGGATCAGCACCGAAAACGCGATTTGCGTTCTCCTCGTCTCACGCGACGGAAAAGTGCTCTGGCGCGGTGAAGGTGACTTCGAAGAAAACGCCGCCGCCAACCTCGAAGCCGCCATAATCGGCGGCTGAACACGCCGTCAGGCATTTCACCACGACCGAACGGGAGAACTCTGACAGACTGACCCCTCTCCAATTCGTAATCTCCAAGCTGGATGTCCCCTCAAACAATGGAGAGTTAGTTGAAGACTGCCGGAAAGCTGCCAATGATCATTCAGGGCGGAATGGGTGTCGCTGTGTCGAACTGGAAGCTCGCGCGCGCGGTGTCCCTGAGAGGCCAGCTCGGAGTGATCTCGGGAACGGCTCTCGATACGGTCTTCATGCGGCGACTTCAGGACGGCGACGAAGGCGGACACATGCGCCGGGCGATGGCGCAATTTCCGCTTCGCGACGCAGTCGATGACATCCTCGAGAAATACTACCTTCCGAAAGGGCGACCCAAAGGACAGCCATACCGACTTCTTCCGATGTACCGACAGCGTGTCAGCAAGCAACGACAGCTGATTACGGTGATCGCTAATTTCGTCGAAGTCTATCTGGCGAAAGAAGGACACGACGGAATCGTAGGCGTCAATCTTCTCACCAAGGTTCAGACGCCAAACATTGCGTCGCTCTACGGTGCAATGCTGGCGGGTGTCGATTACGTGCTGATGGGCGCTGGAATTCCAAGAGAGATTCCCGGCGTGCTCGACAGTCTCGCGCTTCATGCGGCTGCAACGATGCGCTTCGATGTCGAAGGGGTGCCGTCGACCGAGCCGCAGTATCTCACGTTCGACCCGAGCGAGCTCGGACTCGACACCAGCGTTCCACTTCGCCGCCCCGCATTCCTGCCCATTATCTCCGCCAACTCGCTCGCTACAACCCTCGCCCGCAAGGCTAACGGGTCAGTAGAGGGCTTTGTCGTCGAAGGGCCTACAGCGGGAGGCCACAACGCGCCTCCGCGCGGTGAGATGCGCCTCAACGAGCGCGGCGAGCCCGTGTACGGAGAACGCGACGTTGTGGATCTCCAAAAGCTGAAAGAGCTGGGACTTCCATTCTGGCTGGCCGGGGGTACGGGCTCTCCAACCCGGCTTGCCGACGCACTCGCGAGCGGCGCCGCTGGAATTCAGGTCGGAACCCTTTTCGCTTTCTCGGACGAATCAGGATTCGCAAGCTTTCTCAAGCGCGACGTACTCGATCACGCCTCGCGTGGCGAGGTTGATGTCATCACCGATCCGCGTGCCTCACCAACGGGGTATCCCTTCAAGGTCGTCACCTGGGCCGGAGACGAGAGCGCAGACAAGCCTCGCGCGCGAAAGTGCGACCTCGGTTACCTGCGCCTCGCTTATCGCCGCGAAGACGGAAAAACCGATTATCGCTGTGCCGCCGAGCCGGTCGAGGATTACGTGAGAAAAGGCGGACTCGAAGCGGACACCGTCGGCCGGAGATGCCTCTGCAATGCGCTGACGGCGAACATCGGGCAGGCACAGCCGCGCGCTGGTTCCGCGGACGAGCCGCCGCTTCTCACGAGCGGCGACGACCTGATATCCATCGCCTCGTTCCTGGCGGGTCGCGACCACTACACTGCCGACGACGTGATCGACTATCTGCTCGAAGGGCTGACAGAAAGCGTCGGCAGCATGACAAGCGAGAGCGCTACTCCCTGACTGAGTCCTGAATGCCTTCCTTCCGCCGCAAGCCGATCGATTTCGTAGTCGACGTCCGCTCACGCCTCGAGTTCTGGATGGGCCACCTCGAAGGAGCGACATGCATTCCGGCACACAAGATCGCCGACGTCGTCCCGAAACGCAGTGACATCACCAAAGACAGCCGGATCCTGGTCTACTGCGCGAGCGGAGCGCGATCGGCCGCCGCTGCGGGAGCGCTCAAATCCCTCGGTTATCGCAAGGTCACGGATGGTGGCGGCATCACTGTGGCTCGTGCCGGATACGAACCCTGACCGTCTGTTTCGGCACCGCAAGGGAAACCCTCACAAACTCTCCCCCTTATCACTGACTGACATGCTGTCGCCGCTGGGAAGAATTGCGTTATACCCGCTTTCTCCAGCAAAACGAGGCGTCAGGACATGACAGCTGTAATCGTTGGCGCTGAACCGCAGTCCTTACATGCACCGACCGTCATACAGCGGCCGGAGCATACTATAGAAATAGTCTCTGATGCCGGAGAGGGCGCACAGAAGTGCGGCCAGATCTTCGGCGCAGTCTCCGCAAAGATGGGAAACGGAGTCTGGACAGTCGAAATCATTCCCGCAGAGATCCAGCCGCCGCCCCGCACGGCCGATGGCGCCAGCGGCAACCGAATAAGAATCGGAACCAATGCAATCACCAACTGGGGCGACGAAACGAATCTCGTCGTCGCCTTCAACGAGCAGGTTCTCCTCGGCCGGCACAGACTCGGCGCGCTCGCAAGCGACGCGATTGTTCTGCTCGAGAACTCATGGGCCACAAATCCAAATCCCGAGACGCGGGCCGCCTGGGACAAGGCACTGGCTGAGCTATCAGCCCAGTCGTACCGAATCATCGAAGTGCCGATGGAGCAACAGTGCCTCACCGTCGACGAGAATCCAAGGAAGGGCAAGAACATGTTCGTTCTTGGGATGCTCGCGTACATCTACAATCGAAGCGTAGAGCGCATCGAAGAGCAGATCGCTTACGCGTTCAGAAAGAAATCGCAGGAAGTCTACGACAAGAACATCTCGCTGCTGCGCCTGGGAATGGAATGGGCCGCGGCGAACCTCGACTTCCGAATTGAAGTTCCAACTAATCCGCCGGCGGAAGCACTCGTCGTGATGAATGGAAACGAAGCGCTGGGCATGGGAGCACTGGCGTCGGGGATGGAGTTCGGCGCGATGTATCCGATCACCCACGCCACTTCAGTCTCTCACTATCTCGCTGAAGTGTTCTCGAAATTCGGCGGCATTCTGCATCAGGCCGAGGATGAAATCGCCGCAGTTGGTTCAGCGATCGGTGCTTCGTACTCAGGAAAGGTCGCCTTCACGATCACGTCGGGTCCGGGGTTCGCTCTCAAGACCGAATTCATCGGGTTGGCAGTAATGACTGAGACTCCGCTCGTCATCATAGACGTTCAGCGGGGAGGCCCGAGCACAGGCCTGCCGACAAAGGTCGAGCAATCCGATCTCCTGGCGGCAATGTTCGCCGAGCCAGGCGATGCGCCACGAGTTGTGATCGCCCCTTCGACGATTGAAGAGTGCTTCCACGCCGTCGTCACGGCTCGCCAGATCGCGGAGACCTTCAGGATGGTGGTGATGGTTCTTTCGGACGCGAACCTGTCGACGGGCGTTCAGCCGTTCCCGCGTCCGCAGCTCAAGAAAGAATGGTTCGCTCCCGAGCTCGACCTCGCGCCGGTGAAAGAAGGCCAGCGCGCTTACGAGTGGGACGACCAGATGGGAACGTCAACGCGCGTGATTCCCGGCCAGCCAGGCGGAATGTTCACCGTGACGGGCCTGTCACACGATGAAAGAAGCAAAGTCGCTTACGGTGCCGGGATTCATCAGCACTCGACGACGATGCGAAGCCGCAAGCTTGCCGTCCTTCAACAGACGCTGCTCCGACCCACCATTCATGGCGACCAGGACGGCGACTTACTCGTCGTCGGCTGGGGCAGCACCAAGGGCGCAATCGAGGAAGGCGTCGACAGAGCGCGAGCCGAAGGACTTCGCGCGTCGTCGGTGCATCTGACATTCCTTTCGCCGCTGCAGCCGGGACTCAAGGAGATGTTCTCGAAGTTCAAGAAAGTGATGACGGTCGAGATCAACTACAGCGACCAGGTGGGCGATCCATTCATCACCGAAGAAAACCGGCGTCGCGGACAGCTCGCGATGCTGCTGCGTGCGCAGACGCTGTGTGACGTCGACTGCTGGACGCGCGTTCCCGGTGAGCCGCTGAGGCCCGGATTCATTCACAAGGCGATACGCGATGCGGTCGCAGCAGCCGGAGCCCGGTCATGACCTACTGCGCAATCCTCCCCGTTCTCGACGACGACGATCGCGAGTTCGCACTCGATGATTACGAAGGTGCCCAGGCTCGCTGGTGTCCAGGCTGCGGAGATCACTCGATTCTCACCGCGGTCGAGAAGCTTCTCGTAGCCGAGCAGCTGAAGCCTGAACAGACGATGTTCGTTTCCGGAATCGGCTGCTCGAGCAGGTTCCCGCATTATCTGAAGACCTACGGCTTCCACGGATTGCATGGTCGTGCATTGCCGGTCGCGACAGGCATCAAGCTTCATCGGCCCGATCTCGACGTCTTCGTCGTGATGGGCGATGGCGACTGCTGCTCGATCGGTGCCGCCCACTGGATCCATGCCATCCGCTACAACATGAACATGGTGGCGCTGCTGCTCGACAACAGCATCTACGGATTGACGAAGAAGCAGACGTCGCCGACCACGCCGCAGGGATTCAAGACGAACACGCAGCCTTTCGGCTCGTTCCTGCCGCCGCTCAATCCGCTGACGACCACACTCGGGACAACGAACGTCTCGTTCGTGGCGCAGACTGCCGAGTGGGTTCCGGCTCATCTATACGCGACTCTCCGAGCTGCGTACCGCCATCCCGGTTTCTCCTTCGTGCGAATTCTCCAGCGTTGCCCGATGTACACGCAGGGGATGTACGAAGAGGCCGTAAAGAATCCGGCGATGATGGAGCTGCTCGTCCACGATGACGGCGTCACTGCGCCGGAACTCGACAGGGTCTACAAGAATCGTGTTCAGCACGATCCATCGGATCTCGACGCCGCGCGACGGCTGGCTGAGGACATGGGCCACATTCGCCTCGGGCTCTTCTACAAGAACGAAGGACGCGCCCGTTATGACCTCATTCGCAAAGTGCAGAAGGTCAGTGCGAGCGATCGGATGAAACTTCTGGATGCGGAGCTCGATCATTATGCCGTTTGACGAAAAGGTAAGCGCAACGCTCTCGGCCCTCGGGCCTCAGCTCGATGTCTTCCGCTTCGCAGTGTCCTCCACACTCGAGCGCGCGAAGGCCCTGCTGACCGCTGACTCGGGCCCGAGTCAAGCGGGAGCAGCGTTGGGCAACTTCGCCAGCGGGCGCATCGATCCGGCCCGGTTTGCAATGATATCCGCGGGATCAGCTCCGCTCGACTCCGTCGGCCGCACCATGATCGAGCGCGCCGTCGAATTGCTCGAGCCGCTTCTATCC
>JADGQR010000323.1 GCA_017881685.1 Gemmatimonadaceae bacterium | reverse complement strand
TGCAGCTGCGCGTAGGTCATCAGCGGTATCTTCGATTTGTCAGAGAAGATATACCGGCTGGGCAGCCCGACCCCGGTACAACCGGGGTACCCCCAGAAATTGTTCGGCTGTTGCGCGGCTGTGAGCGCGCCAAAGCCGAGGACATTCGGATCGAGTCCACGGAACTGGAGGTCGGGCGACGCAGACAACATTCGACTCATGCGCGGGTCGAGCGTACCACCAAACTGGGTCCCGTTCATCAGGTTGACCACGAACTGGGTCTGCCTGTACAACTGGATGTTCTGTCTGGTCGTTCCCCAGAAGTTGCGGTCGGCGTTGTCGGGGCTCGTTGCGGGATAGGCCAACAAAGCGTCGTCGGCGTTGCTCGCGAACGACTTGTCGACCTCGGCGATCACCGTCGCCGGGGCGTACGAAGCTTTGTTCGAATAATGATTCAGATTGAGCGCGAGCATTCCATGCGCGAGCTTCAACCACTTCGTGCGGTCGCCGTTGTAGATCTTGTCGCCCTTGGCAAGATAGACGGGATCGACCGCTCCGTCGGCTCTGTTCAGCAACACGATCGCGCTATCGAGGAGTCGCTGCACCTCCTGATACGCATAATCCTGAGTGTCGTAATCGAAGGTTGTTCTCGATTGGTCGATTGCTTCCTTGACGATGATCTCGCCATGAAGATCGGTCAGCACCTGCCAACCCCACGCCTTCAGGATCAGCCCCACACCAAGCAGATCCCAGCGCTGCTCGGCGGTGGCTTTGTTGTTCATGTCGATCAGGTTCTGTCCGAGTGACCAGTACACATCTCGCCACTGTTCCGCGCCGTTGTCGCTCGCGGGGTCGTACCCCATCCGGCCCCAGGTCTGCGCGGGCGCGAAGTTGGTCGAGGTCGAGATCCACTCCTGCGCGTAGTGCCCAACGAAGCGGCCATCGTACTGCGGTGCGGTAATCATCCAATGCAGCATCGGCGGCAGGTACAAATTCGCGGTAACGGTCTGGGGGCCGTTCGGATTGGTATTCACATCGAGGAAGTTCTGGCAGCCGTTGAACAGCCCCAGAACGACTGCTATGAGTGCAGCATATCTTTTTTTCATCTTAGAATCCCATCCTGATGCCGAAATTGACGCCGCGAGGCATAGGGAAGTTCCCGAAATCGATACCGGTTCCCCCTGAACCTCCCACCGCAGCGGTGTTGCCATTGACGATCGGATCCAGGCCTGTGTAGTTGGTCCACAGGAACAGGTCCGTGCCCTTCACGAACACGCTCGAGTTCCGGGCGCCGAGGAATCCAGCGGGAAGATCGTAGGTCACCTGAATGTCTCTCAGCCTCGCCCAGTTGATGTTCTTCTCGATGAACAGCTCTTCGCTCATGTTGGTGTAGTAACCCGTCTGAACGCTCGGGATGACGACAATGCTGTTGACAGTCGGGTTCGCGCTGTCCTCCTTCCCGTCTCTCAACACACCCTTGATTACCCGCGGGGTGTTTCTATCGAGCGTCGACATGGCGAGACCTCTCGTCGTGAGATAGTGCTCGGTCGCATTGAACACGTCGCCGCCCCTCCGGAAATCGAGCAGGAAATCGAGCGAGAATCGCTTGTGCCTGAACGTGTTGGTCAGACCGACCGTGTATTTCGGTTGGCGATCGTAACCGCCGTCGATGAAGTTTGCCGGAGACCGGATCGGAAGACCCGATGCCGGATCGATCAGCAGATCGCCCTTCTTGTTACGCAGGTAGAACAGGCCGGTCAGCGCCATGGTGGACATGCCCGGCTGAACACCATTTCGCACGTTGCCGTACAGCCAGGTATCCGAGACATAGGATTCCGGCAGCGCGTTGGGCAGCGCCAGCACTTTTCCGTGCTCCTTCGTGAAATTCGCCTGGAAATCCCACGAGAAGTTGTCGCGCAATACCGGAGTTCCGCGGAGCGTTATCTCCGTTCCGGTGTTTCTCGTCGAGGCGCCATTCAGGTTGAAGAGAATGAAGCCGGTTCCGTAACTGCCTCTGATATCGTTGACGATCTGATCGGTGGTCTGCTTCCGGTACACGGTTGCATCGATACCGAGGCGGTCGTTCAGGAAACTCAACTCGGTGCCGACCTCGTACGATTTTGCGAACTCCGGCTTGAGGGGCAGGTTCGGTCCCCAGAAATCGTAACCGTACCCGCCGAATGAAGTCGTCTTGTATTGAAGCGCAGGCCGGTAGGCGTAGGGCCGGGCGTCCTTGCCGACTTCGGCATAAGCCGCTCGCAACTTCCCGGTCATGAAGCGCTGCAGCCCTGGGAACGCGTCCGAGAAGACAAAGCTCGAGGATACTGAGGGATAGAAGAATGAATTCCGCGCCTGCGGGATCGTCGACGTCCAGTCGTTTCTCCCGGTCGCCGTGATGTACAGATAGTGCTTGAAATCGACGACCGCCTCACCAAAGGCGCCGATCAGGCGGCGCTGCTCGAGCGTGGTCTTGCTCGACCTGAGGTTCGTGTTGTTGATGGAGACGAAATTCGGATCCAGGAACTGCGTGCCGAGGCCTGCATCGGTAGTCGTCCTGAAGTCCGATACCGAGTTGCCAACCAGCCCACTGATCGAGAGGCTGTTGGTCAGAGCGTGGCTGTTGAAGTTGAACAGCGTCTGAACGTTGATGTTTCTGGTAATGACGTCTGCCAGGTCGAGGATGCCGCCCGACGCAAATCCGGTCGCGCTCTCCGGATTCCGAAGGACCAGGTTCTGGTTCGTATAGTTATCTGCGCCAATATTGGTCTTGAGATAACCCCATGAAAACGGCGTGATCGTAATACCGGCATTGGTCAGGATGCGACTGTTCTTCGAATTGACCTTGTTCTTGTCGACGTTGAAGTACGGGTTGTCTACTTCACTCGCTTGCGCGAGGGTGGTCAACCTTCGCCTGATACCAGAGGAGGTCAGATAGTCCTTGGCGTTATCAGTTTGGGGCCACAGCATCAAGCCGATTAGCGGACCGATGTCGCCTTTGTACACCTGATCGTTGCTGTCATTGGTGTAAGCCATCGTCAGATCGGTGTTCAACCAGGACTTGATCTGTGCCTGGGACGCTCCGGTGAGATTGACACGAGCATAGTCGGTGTTCGGCACTACCCCGCGCTGCTTGTCGCTCGACGCGGCAAACCGATAGTTGATTTTGTCGTCGGTGGTTGCTCCACTGAACGCAAGGTTGTGGGTCTGCGTCGCACCCGTCTGGAGAAAGCCGCCGATGTTGTCATAAAAGATCGTTCCCGGAGCATACGGCGCACCGAAGTATTGGAAGGAGCCGATCGTGCCGCCCGTGCCCAGGGTGGTCGGGCCATAAACGTGCTGTATCTCCGGCTTGGCTCTCGTGCTCTCGAATCGGAAGCTATTGCTGTACGTAAAACCGCCACCCGCCTTACCCCGCTTGGTGGTAATGACTATGGCGCCGTTCGCTGCATCGATGCCATACAGCGCCGCGGCCTCTGGTCCCTTCAACACGGTGAGGGATTCGATGTCCTCGGGATTGAGATCGGCAGACCGGTTGGTGAAGTCGATCCCTCGGTTGCTGAGGGCGGTGTTCGAGTTCGCGTCCGAGCCTAGCACCTGGGTATTGAGGGTCCGGTTATCCATCGGAAGACCATCGACGATCATGAGCGGCTGATTGCTGCTGCTGATGGAGCTGATGCCTCTGATGGTGATCGACGATGAAGCGCCCGGAACGCCCGAGCTGCTCGTCACGTCGACGCCGGCTATACGACCCTGCAACGCATTGACGAAATTCTCCCTCTGTGTTTGAGCGATCGCCTCGCCTCGCACGCTTTGCTGAGCGGTGCCTAATGCCCGCTGTTGCGTTGTCTGCCCCAGAGCTGTGACCACCACATCATTCAGAGTGGTGGCAACCTTGCCCAGCGCAAAATCTTGCGTGGCATCTCCCGTGGCCGGTACGGTTACCGCGACGCGCTGCGGCGCGTAGCCGAGTCGCCGCGTGCTCAGGAACCGTGATCCTGCCGGAGCTCCGGTAATCGTGTACGTACCGTCCGTGTTGGTGAGGGCGCCGACCGTGGTTCCATCAACGCGTACCTGGACCCCGGCGAGCGGCGCACCTGTTGCGGCATCGCTGATGCGCCCGCGAATGATGCCGGTGCCCTGCCCGACAGCGAGTGCGGGACACGCAAGCAAGACGAGTGCGAGAAATCTCAGAACCCGACTCAACCGCATGGTGCCTCCAAAATCGATTGTAAGTGGTGATGCTTACGCGAAGCGAGTAGCGTCAACCCAATTCTCTGCGCGAAACTTGCCGTGGAGCGCGAACAGCGCCCATAGTGGTCTTCAGAATGCTATGTCTTCTTGATGGTCGCACGAGTCCGTGCCGCTAAGGAAAAGCACGACTGTCCATCCATACTCAAACTCCTCGTCGAGAGTGAGCGGGGCGAACTGCGCCTCGGGTTTGGGGTGGGAGAGAAAACGTATGACGGAGTGCAGTCGGGGGCAAGTGAAAAAAACGCCGCAGCTAGAAAGCCCTTGGCACCGTACCACAACAGCTGAAAAAGGGGATCGTCTTCAGACGATCCCCTTTCCTTTTCCGAAGGCGCCTTGTCAGCCGCCGATGTTCGGGTTATTCAGCCTCTCGACGTCAGGAAGCGGAAAGCAACGCTCGGTGCCGTAGTTTCCGCCCTTCAGATACACCGTCGAGTACGGGATTCCAGCTACAGGATCGAGCGGCAGGTTGAGACGCCGCACGTCGTACAGGTGCTGTCCTTCGAGGAACAGCTCGCGCTTCCGTGCCTCCGTTACTTCGTTGGCGATAGCCGTCGGATCCGTGCTGGAGAACGCCGGCAATCCTGCCGCGGCGCGCAGACTGTTGATGATGTTCACCGCCGTCTGCCCTTGCTGAACCTCCGCGATTATGAGCTGCGCCTCCTTGTAGCTCGCGATCGGAATGGTACTCGTGCTGGTGGCGTACTTGGTCTGGATGTAGAGAGGCGTACGGTTGTCACTTCCGTTCTCGCCGGCGTTCGTAACCGCGACGCGTGTATCTGGAACCGGACCGCTCGGACCAGCCACCGTCATGTTGCGGTAAGTCACTCCGACTGAGACGAGCCTCGATTGGTTGAAAGTCTGAATGCGATTCTGACGTATAGTGGGAGTGTTCTCGGAGGTCGCGTTGATCACGAAGCCCGACGGTACGAGCGCTGCGTCAGACGCTGCGCCCGCCTTGTTGCCTTGATTCAACCTGGCGCGCGCGCGGCCAACGTAGGCCATGTTCAGAATCTGCTGGTCGCCCGCTGCCTGAGCCGCCGTGATGGCGGTAGTGAACATCGTCTCTGCCGACGCGAAGACGTCGATCGAGGTCAGCTTGGGCCCCAGATCGATGGCCGCTTCGCAGAACCCTTCGCCCAGCAGGATCCTCGAGTAGCCGGCATACGCTGCCGCCTTGGCAATGAGATCCTGCCTGTTCGCAACCTGAGCGTCGGTCCATCCCTGCAGCAGCTCGAGAGCCCTGTCCGCCGTTCCGCGCGCGACCTGGATCGGCGTGTAGATGCCGTACGCGTCGCAACCGTTGGTCGCGTAACGGGTGTCAGCGGTCGCGTCGGTATCGCGTCTGTCGAACGCCCAGTTCGCGGCGGTTGGTGTTGCATCCATGAACTCGCCGCTCGCCATTGCCGCATCGACGACGTACGCCTTGAGCGCGCACTCGAAATTCCCGATGGCGCTGTTTACGATAAGCCCTGCGTTCGCAGGGATCTCGAGGGTTGAGGTTTCGATCTTGTCCGGGGCCGTGGCCTCGAGTCCCTTGTCGAGAAGGTTGCAACTCAGAACGGGCGTAGACAGCACGAGGATCGTGATGAGCTGCCCCGTTGTCATTGTGGCTCGCGTCATCTTCCTCGCGAGGCGAGTGAGCTTCATATGTGGTCTCCGCATGATTCCTGTGAGTTGGTCGTTGTGATTTGGCATTAGAAGTTCAGGCGCAGAGTGCCCACGAATGAGCGGAGCTGTGGGGTGACATCCTGCTCCCACTGTCCGAATCCACGCGCACCGCCCTGGAACGACGCTTCCGGCTCGAGACCCTTGTAGTTCGTCCAGGTGTGCAGGTTGCGGCCGGCGATGCTGACCGACGCCCTCGCAGCACCAAGCCTGGTGGCGAATGAGCTCGGCAGGTTGTAGCTCAGCGAAATCTCACGGAGCTTGGTGTAGCTCGCGTCGTTGATGAGATCGCTGACGTAAGCACTGCTGCTCACCGCGCCCACGATCGCGGGCGAGAACTCCTTCGGGTAGTAATTCTCTCGGCACTCGATGAAGAGGTGGCATCGGACGCGCCGGTTGCCATCGAGTTTTTTGTACCCACCCTTGAAATCGACCAGCGTGTAAATGCTGAAGTTCGAGAAGAAGCTGAGAGTCGAGGTGAACGCTCCTTCCGATGTCGGCGTTGTGTTGCCAAGGAAGACGAGTGGAGCATTGGCGCAAAGGACCGCCGCCCCGCCTGCCGGACCCGGGTCGCAAAACACAGCCGTCGAGTTGCCTGTCACAGGGTCGATCGTCGCGTCCACGACTTTCTTTCCCCACCACGCGCCGACAGGGTATCCAACTGTGTGTCTGATGTTCGCCGAAGGGCTGATAAAGGTGGCGCCACCAAGATTCACGATCTTCGTGTGGTTCGTGCTGGTGCTGAAGGTCAGGTCCCAGCTCGTGCGCCCGTTCGCAATTGGAGTCGCACGGAGCATGATCTCATCTCCATGCTTCGAGATCTTGCCGGCGTTCACGAGCTGAGTGCCGGGATAGCCGCTCGAAGGAGCTACTGGCTGCTCGAGGATCGCGTTCCTTGTCCCGCCAGTGAAGTGCGTGAACTCAATTCCCGCGCGGTCATTCAGGAATCCCGCGTCGAAGCCAAGCTCGGTCTCATATCCACGTTCGGGTCCAAGGTCGGGATTGCCGCGCGAAGCCGGCGTCACCGCCGCCGAGCCGTTCGGTCCCGTAGTCGCGGTGAAGTATGGTACCGCGGAGTAAGGAAGCGGCGCCTGTCCTGTCTGTCCGTAAGCACTGCGAAGCTTCAGCGTGTTGACGTACGGCAACCGGAAGAATGGCTCCTCACTGAGGACCCATGAGGCGCTTACCTTCGGGTAGTACACTCTCTTGAAATTCGCGCCGAATGAGCTGTTGTTGTCGGCCCGTAATCCCCCCGTCAGGAACATCCTGTCGCGGAATCCGAGCTGCTCCTGCCCGTACACTCCAACGGTGTTGTTCTCGACCGACGTTTCGGACCCGGTCCGCGCCGAGGTCGTCGACGAGAGAGCGGTCAGTCCCGGCCCGGGAAAATCCTCGCCGTAGGCGCTGACGTAACTCGTGTTGCGCCTGAAGAAATCAACCCCGTACGAAGTAGAAGCGGTGATTGCACTGAATGCATTCTTGAGCGTACCGCCATAAGTGAGGCTGGAGAAGGTATTCTGTCTCGTGAACACGGACTTGTATCCGGAGTCGGCATCAAAGCCGAAGAAATACGAGAAATTCGGATCGTGGTGCACCGCCGAAAGCTCCTCGTTGTATTCCAGTCCCTGATCCGTTCCGAGCGTCAGGTGATGACTGAACCAGCTCACGGGACTGTGCGTGACGTTAACGCTCCCCGTGAAGCGATTGATGTCCTGGTACATCTGGTACTGCTTGTCATAAGCCGTGGGCAAAGCGCTGTAGAACCCGTTGTTCGGGAGCGGGACTCCAGCACTGTCGTACAGATTCGTCGGTGTGGCGTAGTAGGTCGTCCAAGTTGTGCCGCCATAGCCCGCTTCCGGGGCCAGGTTGGTGCGGCCCGTGACGTACGCAAGATTGCTTTCGATTTGAATGCGGTCGGTCGGATTCAGCGTGAAGTTGGCGCGACCACCGTAGTTCTTGAGTTCGTTCGTCGGCGTCACTCCGCCGTCCTTCTTGAAGTTGCCGCTCACCCGATAGCGGAAGGTCTGCGAGCCGCCGCCGACACCGATATCGTAGGACTGCAT
>JADGQR010000322.1 GCA_017881685.1 Gemmatimonadaceae bacterium | reverse complement strand
TCAAGGTCGCCGTCGGTCATCCGAGTGAGCGCTGGTTGTCTCGCGTGATTTGGAACCTTCGGTCGCAGCGCTTGGAAACCGAACTCTCGGCAGACGAGCCGAGCTTCTATGATGACGACGGGAGCGAGATGGGGAAGACGCTGCTTGCTGGCGTAGGCGCCATCGGTTCTGCATTCGCCTATCTGGCTGCTCTCGGCCCTGTTTGCGGTACACTCGGTCTCCTTGATGCGGATGGCGTCGAGGTGACGAACCTAAATCGCTCGCCCATCTTTGCGGTGTCGGACGTACTCGCACGCGCGAGCAAGGTGGATGCGGTCGCTCGATTTCTATCCTCGAGCGGCATGTCGGTTCAGAAGTATCCCGGTTGGTGGGACGAGCAGCTGGCTGCTGTGCAGGCGGAGTCGTGGGACACGTGGCTTGCGCTCACCAATGAACGGGGGGTCTGGACGGAGCTTCCGTTTCTGTCACCCCCAACTGTACTTCACGCGACCACGACGAGTGGATGGGGCTTCGGAGTTGGCCGACATGCAGGAGCTGACGATGATTGTACGAGGTGCCGGATGCCACGCGAATCGTTCGAATTTCGTGGGCCTTGCTCGACGGGTGGTTTGCCCGCGGGACATGAGGATAACGTAGCTCCTCGTGGCGCTCTGCCGTTCCTCTCTGTTGCGGCGGGTTCGCTGCTTCTGGCTGAACATCAACACCTGAGGCGTGACGGATTATGGACGGTTTCACCGAATCAGATTGCGGCGGATCTGTTGTGGGGTTTGTCGTCCGTGATTGCTGTCCACCGAGACCGAACGCCGGGATGTCAGGGGTGCACGTATCAGCGACGCCAATCGGAGCTTAGGGCAGACGGTTGCTCGTCATGGGCGAAGTAGCGTGCACCGAAACGAAATTGCCTAGCCATGGTCGGTGCCTCTCAGATGTTCGCCGACGCTACAGTTGTGTTCTGTTCGGGTGGTCTGGGCCGCGCGCGTGAAGATGCATTAAGTACGTAGTACGTTTATCAGAACAGCGATCATTCGCCCTGGATGCGGTTGAGACATTGGCCGCCTGCAGGTACACCAGCGTTGGAGGCACATACGATGGTCTATGTGTTCCTGTCAGGATACGCGGATAAGTACCGCGCAAATGTATTGAAGACCGTTGGACTCCCGAGCGGACTGATCAACGACTACTCGTATAAGGTCGGCTCGCCAGATGGTAACGTGAATGAAGACAGTCTCGCGAACGCGCTCGAAGTGCCGGCGAATGCGGAAGTGCTTTTTGTGATGATCGATCGATACGCTCCTGGCGGATATACGTACTTTCCAATTCGAACTGGACGACTTGCGGAGCCGATGCGAGTCGCGGATGGGCGACTGCGGCTCAAGGTGAAACTCGGGCAGTTCGCTACCGGTGTTGACAACACGCGCTTTGCGCAGTCAATCGCAGAACACCTCGCCGGCATGAATTACCCACAACTCGTTAGCAACGATCCTGAAAACAGGCAGGACGGTCAGTATGTGCTGGTCGCGAGCCCGCTGGCCAGTGAATCGCCGCGGCTGGGGGATGAAGGTTGGATAGAGGTGGTAAAAGGACTCGCGCGCTTGCAAGCCTTTCGACCCGACGACAATCGAGGAGTCGTCTTCCTTTCTGCGGAGGTATGGCGCGCAGATGAAGATCCGTCAGGACCGCTCAGCCCGACAATCGTCGACATGAGTCGCGCTGAGTATGAATTGCACGCTGGGGCGAGATACAAGCTGCACCTTCGATACTACTACCCAAGCGACGTGAGGGGGCGCAGCTGCCAGGCGAGGATTGCGCTGGGTCCTTCGCTGATCGCCCTACAGGAGCCGGTAGTTTCGATTGGTGCAAATCAGCGCCTCGAGGAATGGGCGTTCGCGGTGGCCGACTATCCGGAGGCATCCCTTTCGCGGATCGATCTCGCAGTCGAGGATGACCCGAACGCGGCGGCCATGACGCGGACGCTGCTCCGGCCTGCACTTTCCTTCGCCGCTAGGCTTCGCCCATCGCCGGTAAGGCGCTGGCTAGCTGGAGTCGCCATCACGGCGTACGCCCTCGGTCAGGTGCTTGAGGGGCTCTATGCTCACCCGACTGTTTCTGGCGACAAGGTTTGGTTTGGCGCCGGCGTTGTTCTCTCGATCTTCGCGGTCGTCGCGCTACTCGCGCTGATCGGGAAGAAGCCAGGGTGACTTCAACCCAGGCAGCATGGCAGCATCTGGTGAAGGAGCGCAAGCGAAGTGAAGGAGCTCCGCGCCCGACGTTGGGCGAGAGGCCACACACGGCGGTTCGGCCGATCGAGTTCGCGGTCGCGCGTGAGTTCGTAGAGGAGTACGAGTGGCTCGGCAACGTAGGTGCCGCAAAATACTGTTTCGGCCTCTACCTAGATTCTCATCTTGCAAGCGTAGTGTGTTACACGACTCCACCGTCGCCGCGCGCGTTTCGAAACATGTTGGCCGATCGGTCACCGCACGGTGTTTTTCAGCTTTGCAGAGGAGCGTCGACTCACTGGGCGCCGGTGTGGGCCGGGAGCAAAGTCATCTCGTCGTCTCTTCGCCTGATGCGACAGCTTCTCGACGCTCGACTCGTATTCGCTTACGCGGATCCTCGTGCCGGAGAGGTAGGGGTAGTGTATCAGGCCGCCAACGCGCTCTACCTTGGCCTCACGGACTCGCGTGGCCCTGGGCACTATGTGATTCTCGGGAGGACTTACCACGCTCGCGCAGTTCCAAAAAAGTTTGGCTCTGCCTCGCACAAGAACCTCGTACGAATTGATCCATCGTACGAACGATATCAACGAATCAAGAAGCACCGTTATGTTTTTATATTGGCGCGTGGAGTAGAACGCAAGCAACTCTTAGGCCTGCTCTCGATG
>JADGQR010000321.1 GCA_017881685.1 Gemmatimonadaceae bacterium | reverse complement strand
GTAGATGAGCGCGCCTTCGACCAGCACAAACACGATTGTGGCGAGGAGAAAAAGCCGGTTCCACAGAAAATCGATCGACCGTCCGAGGTCGGAGTGCGGCTGAAACGTCGAGTTAGGGTACGTCTGCGCACCGGCCGCAAACGCAAGCCCGAGCATGATGATCAGGCCTGGAGTTAAAATCTGACGCAGGCGTGAATTGCCTTTCATTCCGAGTCCTTATGGAACCATCGGTTGCGTTAAGCGCTCGACGGGAGTCATCGAGCGCTCAGAATAGGTAACAAACGCTAGAAAATAACTCCAACTGCCCTGTATAGGGAGTCGGGAATCACCGCAGAAACTTAGCGTGGGGCAGTCATCGCCTCGGGATTCAGCGCCATGGCAAGCTCCTCACGTGTCATGAGCCCTCGCTCCAGAACCAGATCATAGACCCCGCGACCTGATTCGAGAGCTTCCTTTGCAATTTCTGTCGCCTTCTCGTAGCCGAGGACCGGAAGGAGAGCGGTGACGATTCCGATCGAATTCTCGACGAAGTGCCGCATGCGATCGACGTTCGGGGTAATACCCTCAACACACCTCGCGCGAAGCACGTCGCACGCGCGCGACAACATGATCATTCCCCTGAGCAGCCTGTACGCGATGATCGGCTCGAACACATTCAGCTGGAGCTGACCCGCTTCCGCCGCGAACGCTACAGTAACATCGCCGCCGATGATGTCGAAGCATACCTGGTTGACCACTTCCGGAATGACCGGGTTCACCTTGCCCGGCATGATCGAAGAGCCGGGCTGCATCGGCGGAAGATTTATCTCTCCAAGTCCCGCGCGAGGTCCCGAGCTCAGGAGACGAAGATCGTTGCAGATCTTCGACAGCTTCACTGCGCAGCGCTTGAGAACGCCGGAGAGCTGAACGAACACACCAGTGTCGGCGGTCGCTTCGACAAGATCGGGTGCCGTGATCAGACGGAGACCGGTGATTCGGGACAGATGGGTCCTCACACTTTCGGCGTATCCCTTCTTCGCGGTGATACCGGTGCCGATTGCTGTCGCTCCCATGTTGATCTCGCGGATCAGCGCCTGTGCCTCGGTGAGGCGGTCGACATCCTCGAGCATCGTGTGGGCAAATGCCGTGAATTCCTGGCCGAGCGTCATCGGAACGGCGTCCTGAAGCTGGGTGCGTCCCATCTTGATGTGTGGCGCGAACTCCTCGCCTTTCAACAAAAATGCGCCGGCAAGTGCACCCATCGCCGCCTTGAGATCGTCGATGCTCGAATGCATCGCCAGCTTGATGGCAGTTGGATAAACGTCGTTCGTCGATTGGCTGAGATTGACGTGGCTGTTCGGGTGAACGAAGTCGTATTCACCGCGCGCATGTCCCATCAACTCGAGTGCCCGGTTCGCGATCACCTCGTTCGCGTTCATGTTCGTCGAGGTTCCGGCGCCTCCCTGAATCATGTCTACGCGAAAGTGCTCGTGATGCTGTCCGTCGCGAATCTCCTGCGACGCGGCGATGATCGCTGAGGCGATATCGGGATCGAGAAGACCGAGGTCCCTGTTCGCTTCGGCGGCGGCCTGCTTGACCGAGGCTATTGCTTCGATCAGCGTCTCGAATTCGCGAAGCTCGACTCCGCTGATCGCGAAATTTTCCATCGCGCGCAGAGTCTGAACGCCGTAGAGCGCACTTTGCGGGACATCGCGGTCGCCGAGCAGGTCGTGCTCGCGACGCATTTTTTCGGAGGCTGGGGCTGCGCCCGGCTTCTCGAGCGGCTGCTTATTGGGTGTTGTCATTGATAGCGGGAAACTACACTTGAGGCGTACCTTTTTTAAGGCAAAACCCTCCTCTAATCCGGCGGTCCAATGACACAGAAGATCAATCGCCGTGACTTCGTCGTAACGGGTGCTGCAGCGGGAATTTCTCTCGCGATACCCGCGAAGTCGCATGCGGAGGCGCCGGCGGTGATTACGAGATCAGCTGCAGCTCCGCTTGTGATCTCTTCCGGCAACGGAAATCGCGTCAAGAACGGCGGAACTCAGACTGCGGTCGAAAAAGCGTTCAGCATGGTTACGAGCGGAGCCGATGTGCTCGATGCGGTGGTTGCGGGAGTCAACATCGTCGAGCTCGACCCGCTGGATAACAGCGTCGGTTACGGTGGCCTTCCCAACGCTGACGGAGTGGTTCAGCTCGACTCGTGCGTGATGCACGGCCCAAAGAAGCGCGCGGGTGGAGTTGCGGCGATCGAAGGCGTGAGGACTCCTGCAAGTGTCGCAAAGGAAGTCGCCAATCAGACCGACCACCATCTGCTCGTCGGAAAGGGCGCGCAGGAGTTCGCACGCGCGATGGGATTCACCATCGAGGCGGATCTCAATACCGAGAAATCGCGGCAGCTCTGGCTCGAGTGGAAGCGTCGTACCGATCCGCTTCACTATCTCGATCCAAAGACTCGTGCCGACGCCTTGCAGCGAGTGAGAATGGACATGGTCGCTGAAGGGCTGATCGACAGAGAGCATGTGTACGGAACGATCAACTGCGATGCGATCAACTCGAAGGGAGAGATCTGCGGCGTGACGACGACGTCGGGATTGGCATGGAAGATTCCGGGACGCGTCGGTGATTCGCCGATTCTCGGTGCGGGGCTTTATGTCGACAACGATGTCGGCGCTGCAGGCTCGACGGGGCGTGGCGAGGCGAATCTGTACAACCTCTCATCGTATGTGATCGTCGAGAACATGAAGAAGGGAATGCATCCCAAGGATGCGATGATCGACGCGTGCAAGAGAATCGTCGCGAACACAATCGAGAAGCGGCTCTTGAACAGCCGCGGTCTGCCGAACTTCGACATGAGCTTCTATGCTCTCGACAAGCAGGGCAGGTACGCCGGCGTCGCGTTATATGATGCGGGGAGCTACGCGATCTGTAACGAGAACGGTGCCCAGACGTTCAAGATGGAGCCAGTGTTTCCCGGTCACTCGACTGACTAACTACGACACCCACAACAAAGGGCTATTGGCCGGGGCTTAACGGCTCTGGGCTATGTGCATGCCCAAAGCCTCCGGCCCACTAAGCCCAGGCAAATGGCCCTTTGTTGTGGGTGTCGCTTCAGGCAGTGTAGGGAGCTGTAACGTCCCAGCCGTTGGCTTCGCTGAGTTTGAACGAGCCAGCGATCTGGACGACCTTCCTGGCGGCTAGCGTCAGCGAGCTTGCAGCCGCCGCGATCTGATCGATGTTTCCGCTCTGTTCGTCGCTCGCGGCGGCGACCTGATGAACCGCGCTTGCGAAGCCCTGTGTCCCGAGGGCGAGGTTGTCGAGCCGGCGAGTCATGTCGACGACGAGCCTTCCCGATTCCTCAACGGCACTCTCGATCGCTGCACTCCACTTCTCGGCGTCGATGACACCTTGTTCGACCTGGAGGAACGACTGACGGCCGTGGTGGGTCGCATCGTTGACGCTTTGGAGAGTGGAGAGAGTTCTCTCCGCGGATTCGCGCGACCTTCCAACACGCTCGGCCATCGCTCGTGCGAGCAAATCGGTACGCTCGGCCGCTTCGGCCGAATCGGCGGCAAGCCGGCGGACTTCGTCGGCGACGACGGCGAAGCCTTCGCCCTGCTCGCCGGCTCGAGCAGCTTCCATTGCGGCGTTGAGCGCCAGGAGCTTCGACTGGCGGGAGATCTTCTGAACTAAAGTGAGGAATGTGCGGATCTCATCCACGGCCGTCGCGAGAGCGTCGATCGATTCGGCGCTGGCGCTGGCATCGAAGGTGAGCATCTCGAGGGCGCGTGAGCTTTCGTCGAGGCGTTCCCGGTTTTCCTGGGCGAGGCTGCGGAGGCGGCGCTCGCGTCGGAGTCCTTCCTGGGCTCGTCCGCGTAGCGATCCGGAGATGTCTACCAGCTTGGCGGCGTCGGCCGCGATCTCGTGAATCGACCGGGCCATTTCAGTTGATTCAGCCCTAAGTGTCTCTGAAGTGGCGGCAGTCTGCTGCGCTGCTGACGCCATTTGCTCTGAGCAAGCCGTGATCTGACCGGAAAGAGTAGTCGTGTCGTTGGCCGATGCTTTCATGGTTGCGGCCAGTCTGCGGAGGGCCAGGATAATGCTCGACGTCGCTCGGCTCAACTGACCAACCTCATTGTTCGCCGAAAGCGGGACAAACGTGACACCGAGCTCGCCTTTGGCGACGGCCTCGGTAACCCGCGCAAGGTCGACAATCGGAGCGGTGACGTGAGAGTGGATCAGCCGGAGGATGATAACAGACGCCAGAACGAGCAGTCCAACAACCCATATCGCTCCGACCACGATCGTCCACCGCACGTCCGCCGACGCCAGGAATGCGGTACGGACATCTGGCGAAAGGAGGTGGAAGAGCCGGTATGCCATCCAGCCGATCCCGACGTGAATGACCGAGATCGCGAAGACGATTACGAAAGCCGCCTGTCGCTGAAGGAGCCCGATGAGCGGGCTGAAGATTCCGTCAGACTTGATCTCGACGATCGGGATGCCGTTCCACGAAGGTGTGAACGCGCGCTCCGTGTTGGTCAACTCGAGTCCCGGGCCGATTGGCGACAGCTGCTGTTGGTGCATGTCAGGATGAAAGTGAGGTACGGTGACGCTACTTTGTATCAATGGACAATCCGGTGAACCCAACCCCCAGCGACGAGCCGATCGGCTACGATCCCTCAGCCGTGGAAGGGAAGTGGCAGCAGAGCTGGCAGGAACGAGACACGAACACGACAGACGTGGCCTCGGCACCCGATCCGTACTACGCCCTGATGATGTTCCCCTACCCCTCCGCGGAGGGGCTCCATGTCGGCAATCTCTTCGCCTTCGTCGGTAACGACATATATGGACGATTCCAGAGGCTCCAGGGGCACAACGTCTTTGAGCCCTTTGGCTACGACGCCTTCGGGATCCACTCCGAGAACTATGCGCTGAAGGTCGGGAAGCACCCGATGGACCTGATTCCGCAGAACATCGCCAACTTCGAGCGTCAGGTTCAGCGGTCAGGTCTGATGGTGGATTGGACCAAGAAGCTCTCGACCACGGATCCCGATTACTACAAGTGGACGCAGTGGGTCTTCCTCCAGCTTCTGAAGCAGGGGCTCGCCTACAAGAAGCAGGCGGCCGTCAACTGGTGCCCGAGCTGCAAAACCGTGCTCGCCAACGAGCAGGTCGTCGGTGGCGCGTGCGAGCGTTGCGACACGCCCGTCGAACAGCGTTTTCTGAGTCAGTGGTTCTTCAGAATCAGTGACTATGCGCAGCGCCTGCTCTCGAATCTCGACGGACTCGACTGGTCGGAGACAACGAAGACTGCGCAGCGAAACTGGATCGGTCGTTCAGACGGGGCCGAGATCTCGTTTCCGGTAAAGAAGAACGCCAGTGGCGATGTGATTCGTGTCTTCACCACTCGGCCGGACACAGTATTCGGCGCGACGTATCTCGTCGTCGCTCCAGAACACCCGATGGTCGCGACGCTGACCGGCGGCGTCAACAAGAGCGCGGTCGACCAGTATCTGGCGCGGAGCGCGAAGCAGGACGTTGTCACGCGGAAGTCGAGCACCGAGAAGACCGGCGTTTTCACTGGTGCGTACGCGACAAATCCAGCGACCGGGAAGGACATTCCGATCTGGATCTCCGACTACGTGCTGATGGAGTACGGCACGGGCGCGATCATGGCCGTGCCTGGTCACGACGAGCGCGACTTCGAGTTCGCGAAAGTCTTCGGTCTTCCGATCGTTCGCGTCGTTTGCGCAGAGGGCGAAGAGCCGTCAGCGCCTCTCAATGAGGCATTCACGGAAAACGAGCGCGGAATCATCGTCAACTCCGGCAAGTTCGACGGAATGACTGTAGCGACCGCAAAGCGTGAGATCGTCAGGATGCTTGAGGAAAAGGGTGCCGGACATCCGGTGGTCAATTATCGCCTGCACGACTGGTGCATCTCGCGGCAGCGTTACTGGGGTCCGCCGATTCCGATCATCTATTGCGATGATCACGGAGCGGTGCCGGTGCCGGAGAAGGATCTGCCCGTCGTGCTCCCGTACGTCGAAGACTTCAAGCCGGACGACTCCGGTGTGTCACCGCTCGCGCGTCATGAAGACTGGTATCGCGTCCCGTGCCCTGAATGCGGGAAGATGGCGCGCAGAGAGACGGACGTATCCGACACGTTCCTCGACAGCGCGTGGTATTTCCTGCGCTACCCGAGCGTCGGCATCGATGAAGTGCCGTTCGATTCGAGTATCACGAAGAAGTGGCTGCCTGTCGACAGCTACATCGGCGGAAACGAGCATGCAGTTCTGCATCTGCTCTATTCGCGATTCGTGACGATGGTTCTGCACGACATGGGATACATCGAATTCGAGGAGCCGTTCAAGAGATTTCGCGCGCACGGCCTGATCATCAGGAACGGCGCGAAGATGTCGAAGAGCAGGGGCAACGTCGTCATTCCCGATCACTACATCGAGAAATGGGGTGCGGACGCATTTCGCACGTACCTCATGTTCCTCGGACCGTTCGAGGAAGGCGGCGATTTCCGTGATGCCAGTATCTCGGGAGTAAAGCGCTTCCTGGATCGTCTGTGGGCGTCGGTGCATTCCGCAGTCGATTCGCAGCCGATGAATTCAGTCGGCGATCCTGGCGTCATGCGCAAGCTTCATCAGACGATCAAGAAAGTCGGCGATGACATTTCGCGTCTCAGCTACAACACAGCGGTCGCGGCGATGATGGAGTACATGAACGCTCTTCGTCGTGGAGAGCGCTCGCCGTCGCGCGTGGAGGTCGAACCGCTGGTTCAGCTCGTCTCACCCTTCGCGCCGCATATCGCGGAAGAGCTGTGGGAGAAACTCGGCCACAAAGAGAGTGTCTTCAACGCGGGCTGGCCTGTGTTCGATCAAGCTCTCGCAGCAGATGAGCGAATCGAGCTTCCCGTGCAGGTGAATGGGAAAACGCGAGGCAAACTGTCGGTGCCGCGCGACATCACTCAGGATGATGCTGTCGCCGCCGCACTCGCTGAAGAGTCGATCTCCAAATTCCTCGGCGGACCGGCAAAGAAGATCATCTTCGTGCCGGGTCGTCTGCTGAATCTTGTCGGCTAGAACTGCGGGAACTGCGGGAACTGCGGGAACTGCGGGAACTGCGGGAACTGCGGGAACTGCGGGAACTGCGGGAACTGCGGGAACT
>JADGQR010000320.1 GCA_017881685.1 Gemmatimonadaceae bacterium | reverse complement strand
GTAAGTATTGAACGCATCGTAGTCGGAGTTCTGATCGCGACGCGCCGAAAGCGCGTAGGAAACCCCATCTGAAGATGTCGCGGTGAGCTCGCCATACGCAGCCTTGTTGTTCCGATCGGCCGAGAAGGTTGACGTCGGAGAAAGCGCTTTTCCAGGCGTGCCCTCGGAGTCTCCGCTCCGCTCGCGCTCCTGCATGTATTCGGCTCCGATGTTGAGCGTCCCCGACGACGGAAGCTGAAACAGCAACTGGCCCTCTGCACTGTGCCGGTAGTTCCTCGAAAGCAATTTCGAGTGAACGGTGGGAGCGCCGGCATACGGCGGAGCGATGTCCTCGGTGAGGTCCGAAACTTCGTTCGTCCCAAGGAGCAGTTTCCCCTTCACGGTTTCGCTCAGCTTCCTGGTTCCGTTGAACCCGCCGGTGAGCCGATGCTGCACTCGATACGAATTGGAATCGACGGGTGCGCCCGTATAGTCGGTCGGATAATGATACTCGGCCGTGGTGTACCGGGCTGTGACCACGGCGTCATTGCCGACTGATGGAGTAATGCCGGCAGAAGCACTCAGCGTTCCGTTGTAGTACTGATTGTTGAACGCGAGGATTCCGTCCGTCTTGTGCTCGCCCGCGCCGATTGAGAACCGTGATTTGCCATTCGCGCCATTTGCCTCGAAGCCGCCGTCAAGAGTTTTGTACGTTCCGCCGCGAAGGTCGGCATTCACCGAAAGCGGTCCGCGTCCCTGGCGCGTGAATATCTGAATCACGCCTGAGACCGCGTCAGCTCCATACGCGACGCTCACGGGCCCGCGCACGATCTCTATTCGCTCGATGTTGTCTGTCGTCAGATGACTGAAGTCGAAGAATCCTCCCGGCGCGTTCACGGCAACGCCATCGATCAGGACTTTCGTGTAACGACTTTCCCCGCCTCTCAGAAAAAGAGTCGTCACTGAACCGTTCGGGCCATTCTGCACCAGCGATGCTCCAGGCACGCTCCGGAGCGCATCCGATACACGAGTGATTCCGCGTGCCCGCAGCTCTTCTCCCGACAGGACCGTGACAGCCTGGGTGAGCGTCGTTCTCGACACCGGAGTCTTCGTCGCCGAGATGATCATCGCGGTGAGAGTCGCCGTGTCGGGTGCCTGCGCGTGCAACGCAGGCGCCATTGCGAGCGCGCACAAGCATGCGAGAAGAGAGCGGGAAATCGAGGTGGAGATCATGCGAGGAAACTTTGACATCGTGTAAGCGCGGGATTGAGTGATCATGGAGTTGTGGATCTTCTCAGCGGAACGAGCGAGGGCGCGCCAACTGCAGGATCGCGCGAAATGACGAGCGGCCATTCATAGACTCTCTCGAGGAGACTGGCCTGCATCACGTCTGCTGGAGCGCCGGTAGCCACCACGTTTCCGTGGTGGAGGAGAACTATGGTGTCGGCAAACCGAGCAACGAGGTTGAGCTGGTGACTTATGAGGAGCACCGCCATTCCATCCTCGGCGAGAGAATGGAGCAGCTCGAACAATGACATCTCGTGCGCAAGATCGAGAAATGTCGTCGGCTCGTCGAGAACGATTGCACGCGCTTCCTGCGCGAGTGCTCGCGCGATGCGGACCCGCTGCCATTCGCCGCCAGAGAGAGTGTCGGTTCGGCGCGAGGCAAACATCGCCACGCCGGCCTTTTGCATCGCTGCGACTACTGCGTTGTGATCGGCGGCGTCCGGACTGCGCCACAGTCCCAGTCTGGGAAATCTTCCGAGAGCGACGTACTCGTCCACCGTCATGGGAAACGCCGGCTCTTCACGCTGCGGAGTGACGGCGATTCGTTTTGCAGTCTCCTGCGTGCTGAGCGAGTTGAGATCGTCGCCGTCGATGTAAATCGAGCCGCGCTCAATCGGCTGCCGTCTGATCAAGGCGCGAATGAGCGTCGACTTCCCGCTGCCGTTCGGGCCCGCCACCGCGGTGATTTTTCCCGCAACAGCGTCGAAGCTGACGCCGGCGAGCGCAGGCACCGTCGTTCCGGGATAACGAACCACAACGTCCTCGAACCGGATCATCGCGTCCGCCTTAGCTGACCGAGAAAGAACGGCACGCCGAGAATCGCTGTAACTGCGCCAAGTGGCAGCTCGCCGGGCGGACGAATCGTGCGTGCAATCAGGTCGGCTGCGACGACGAGCGTCGCACCGATTATCGCGGAACCAAGAACGAGCTGACGATGTTTTCTTATTCCACCCGCACGTACGATGTGCGGAACGATCAAGCCGACAAATCCGATCAGTCCGGCAGCCGCGACTGTCGCGCCGGCAAGAAGAGCGGCGAGTAGATAGATCCGGCGCGTGGCACTGTCGACATTGACGCCGAGCGCCGCTGCCGGCTCATCGCCGAGGGAGAGAATGTCGATCTCACGCGCCCAGTAGATGAGCATGCCTCCGCCGATCGCGACATAACCAGCGAGTGAGCCAACGCCGCTCCACGAGCTGTCTGCAACCGAGCCCATCATCCACCACAGTGCGCCACGAACGGTATTCGCCGGAGCATTAGCGAGCGCGATCATGATCACTGCATTCGCGAAAGCGCCGATGACGACGCCAGCCATGAGCAACGTGCGCGGATCGCTTCGTCCAACAGCCCCTGCCGCGCGCGCAACGAGCAGCGCGAGAACAACAGCGCCTGCGGCGCCCGCAAATGCTGCGAGTGCGATAACGGAGTTACTGGTGAGGTGTGCCGTGAAGGCAATCACTGCTCCGACCGCTGCGCCCCCGGAAACTCCGAGCAGATAAGGTTCTGCAAGACCGTTTCGAAGAGTGCCTTGAAGCGCGCCTCCGCTCATGCCGAGTCCCGCGCCGACGAACACAGCCAGGAGAACGCGAGGCATGCGGAGGTAGCGCACGATCGAAACGATCGTCGGATCTCCATACCCACCGATGGCATCGAGAACCGCTCGCGGGGGAATCGCGATCGCGCCAACGCCGACCGCAATAATGCAGAGGAGGAGTAAAACTCCTGTCAGCGCGACCCAGTGCCACCGGCGGTGCTCGATCAACGAATTCTTCCCGGATGAAGGAGCTTCGCCAAAGCGACGGCCGCTTCTCCAAGTCGAACTGACGGGCGACCGACGAGCGACGTGTCAGCGACGAGAATTCTTCCCTTCTTCACCGCTCTCGCCGCCGACCATTTGGGGTCGTTCCTGATCTTGTCAGCGCCTTCGGGTCCCGTGATGATGTAATCAGGATCTCGCGAGAGAACGTCTTCGATCGAGACAGTCGGCGACGGCTCGCTCATGTCCGCATAGATGTTCTGCGCACCGGCAATCTCGACCAGCTCGTTCATGTAGCTGCCGCGGGCGATAGTGATCAGCGGCGCGTCCCAGACGTGCCAGAATATTCTTGGCTTGTGGAGTTTCGATGTCTGCCTGCGAACTCTGTCGAGCGTCCGCTTTACCGAATCCGAGACCGCTGCCCCGCGTGCGCTGTCGCCAATGAGTCGTCCAATCAGCCTGGCAGCACGATGGAAGTCATCGATGTGATCAATCTTGAGCGAAAGCGTCTTCACGCCTGCGGCGCGCAGCTCGGCTGCGGCCGTGCGATTGTCGTTGCTCGCGTAAATGAGAACGAGATCAGGATGTGTCGCGAGTACCGTCTCGACGTTCGGCCTGAGTCCGGAGCCCATGTCCGGGACGAGCCGGGCGGAATCGGGATAGAAATCCCAGTGGGTGCGTCCGACGAGACGGGTTCCTGCGCCAAGTGCGAACATCAAATCCGTCGTCGCCGGATTGAGCGAGACTATGCGTTTCGGAGGAAGGCCGATCGTTATCGCGTCGCCGAAGTCGTCGGTGAACGTGGCGGGGGCGAGATTTTCCGTCCGGCACGCGGATAGCATGAGAAGAGACGCGGCGCAGTACGTAATTGCTCGCAAAAAAGGCATCCTCTTCGAGAGAGAATGCCTGCAACGCCAACACGCCTGACCAGACGGGTCGAACGCCACCAGCCCCTCCCCCGAGGTTCTGAAACGTGGCGCGGACGAGAGTCGTCTCCTGGCTCCGGGCCGCAACGCTCACCTTCCCGGCTGACAAGCCAGTGGTACTACGAGCGCACGATTTGATGCCCGATACAGTGGCGGGGCCGCGCCGGCATTTCACCGGCTTCCGGGGCTCCGTCCGCGAATCAATTGTGAACGAAGCTTACCTTCGTTTCAACGCTCGAGCAAGCGCGAACACCATCGTTCCGCCAATCAATATGGTCAGAGCGACCATGTAGCGAGGGTCGAGATCGACATTCTTCGAGGCGGTCGGAAGGTCTATCACGACGACGGATTTGGCGGGAACATCAGGGCCGAGGAATCTTCGAAAGTTTCGCTTCTCCATGACAACGGGCGCGACTTCCTTGAGCTTCGGCGCAGTCACTTTGCCTTTCTCATCTTCGATCAATACCTCGAAGATCTGCGTTTCCTTTTCCACGGGAATGCTCATCGGAAAATTCTGAGCGGGAACCGAGTAGGTGATCGCGACCTGCTTGAGACCCGGTGCGATTGGCGCAAACACCTTCGCCATTCCGTCATTGAATTTCACTGCTGCGGCCGGTACGTCGCCTTGCGTCACTTCAAACGACTTTGCGCCTGGCGGAAGTATCGTAGACCAAACTGCGTCGCCGTTTGCCGGGACAACACGTGTCACCGAGCTGTCATTCGCAAGCTCGAACACCTCGGTCACTGACCGCTCCGCATTCACATCGACTGCCGAGACGATGACGTGATGTCCGCGAATGCTGATCGGCACCGGTCCCGATGTCGTGTCGAAGACTGCAATTTCCGCGTCGTCGCCGGTGACGGTCGATTTCTGAAGCGGCGGTGTGAAGTACGCTACGCCGCCGTACCAGGCCGACACGAAATAGATCGCTCCCGGCTCACCGGTTCGCCGGAAATTGAACGAGTAGTGTCCGGTGTTGTCTGCGCGCACGGAATCGAGCGGCGCGGCATGGTCTGTCCCTACACGATGCAGCGTAACCCAAACGCTCGGCACCGGGAGCATCTCGTGCTTCCCCGGACGCACCACCTGACCCGCCACGTGCTGAGGGCCTTGCGGAACCTGCGTTGTATCTGGCTGGTCGAGCTCCTGGGCGGCGGCAGTGCGCGCGAGAAGCAGTACCAGCAGCAGCCTAAATATTGAACTTCCCAAAATCTTCCGGCCGCAGATTCTCCAGGTAACGCTTGAGCTGCTCGGGACTCATTTCGTCTGACTGCATCTCGGACGTGCTCTCTGGTGACGCAGCCCACGGTTCGGGAGCAGGCTCGCTCTCCTCGGAAGAATCCTCGAACTCCATCGACGTGAGAAGAGAATCCTGTGCGTACATCGGAGCCGCGAACCGGAGTGCGATCGCAATGCTGTCGGACGGGCGAGCGTCAACGCTGATGACCCGGTCCTCGCGATAGATCTGCATCTCCGCGTAGTAGGTCCGATTCTCGACCTTGGTGATCTGAATGCGACGCAGCGTTCCGCCCAGGGCAATGATGAGAGTCTTGGCGAGATCGTGTGTCAGGGGCCGCTCGCGCCGGAGCTTGCTCATCTCGATGACGATCGATTCCGCTTCCGGCTGCCCGATCCAGATGGGGAGCAGGCGCTCACCGCCCTTCTCTCTCAGTATTACTACGTAAGAGTTATTGGATCGGTCCAAGCCGAGGCGCATCACTTCGACTTCGGTGAGCTGCATTTTCTGAATGTAATGCGGCGTCCCGGTGCAATGAAGGTTCGTACCGTTAACTACTATGCAGAGCTGCAACCAGGGTGAGGATTGAGGTGTGTCGTATGACGGGCTCCTATGGAAGTATTGCCATCTTGCCACCTTCGTCGTCGCCGGCACCTACTCGAATGGCAATACTTCCATAAAAGCCCAGAATACGACACACCTCAATCCTCGCAGTTAGATGGCAGAGCCACTTCTTCATCTTCATCCGTGCATCGTAGCTAAACGGAAGTTGTGGCTGAGGCAGAAACGAGAAGGCCGCCCACAAGTGGACGGCCCTATCGAAAATCCAGCGGAGACTTACTTGACCGCTTTAAGCAGCTGCTTGACGCGATCCGTACGTTCCCACGTGAAGTAGGTCTTGGCCTTCTTTCCAATTCCCGACTTTTCTGGATCACGTCCAAAATGCCCGTACGCCGCGGTCTTCTGATAGATGGGCTTACGGAGGTCGAGGTCGGCCATGATCCCGCGAGGCGTCAGGTCGAAGACTTCGCCCACTGCCCGCATGATTGCCGCTTCCGGAACCGTGTTCGTGCCGAATGTATCGACCATCACGGAGACGGGACGCGCAATGCCAATGGCATACGCAAGCTGGACTTCACACCGACGGGCAAGCTTCGCAGCGACGATGTTCTTCGCTACCCAGCGTGCAGCGTAGCAAGCGCTGCGATCGACTTTGGAGGGATCCTTTCCGCTGAAAGCCCCGCCGCCGTGACGGCCCATTCCGCCGTACGTGTCGACAATGATCTTGCGGCCGGTGAGCCCGGCATCGCCCTGTGGGCCACCTACGACAAAGCGGCCAGTCGGGTTGATGTGATACTTGATGTCCTTAGATCTAAGGTCTTTCCCGATAACAGGTTCAATCACGTCACTGATTATCGCTTGATGAAGCTTCTTGTTGCTTATCGAGTCGCTGTGCTGAGTCGAGATGACGACCGTGTCCACCGACACCGGAACACCGTCCTCATACACAACCGTGACTTGCGACTTTCCATCAGGACGAAGCCAATCGCCTGCGCCGTTGCGTCGCACTTCGGCAAGCTGCCGCGTCAGCCGATGCGCCAGAACGATCGGCAGCGGCATCAGCTCTGGGGTCTCATCTGATGCGTAGCCGAACATCATTCCCTGATCGCCGGCGCCGCCCGTGTCGACTCCCTGGCCGATGTCACGGGACTGTCGGCCGATAGTGCTGATGACCGCACAGGTCTTGAAATCGAAACCGTAGCTTGCGTCTGTGTATCCAATTCGCTCGATAGTATCGCGAACGATATCGGCGAACGAGACGTAGGTTGAAGTTGTGATCTCGCCGGCAACGCAGGCCAGACCAGTGGTCACGAGGGTTTCGCACGCCACGCGCGCGATGGGATCGTCAGTCAGGATTGCATCCAGAATGGCGTCCGAGATCTGGTCAGCTACCTTGTCGGGATGCCCCTCGGTAACTGACTCAGAGGTAAAAAGATGTCGATCGAGCACGATATTCCCTGAGGCTTGGGACTGGGAGAAGCGGACTGCGGGCACGCCGTACGATTCGTGCCGGCATTGGTCTTACGGTCCGCCGAATCCCTCAAACGTATTCCCGTCCACGTACTCGGGCAACCCATCTCGAAGAAACTCTGCATCACCAAATGCAGACAGGAGACGATTGCGCAATTCACGCTCTGCCTCACGCGCAGTCCCCGTCGCAAGCGCAGCATTTGCGGCCTCGGCCGCGATCCTCGCACTGACACCCCGGAGAATGCGTTTGACGAGCGGTACAGAGCGCGCTGCGACGCTCAGCTGACGAACGCCAAGACCGATCAGCGCGAATGCCATGATCGGCTGAGACGCCATCTCACCGCAGACGCTTACCTCGAGACCGTTCGCGTGACCAACCTGAACGGTCCGCTGAATCAGTCGTAGCACCGCGGGATGAAGAGGCGTGAACCTGCTCGCGAGATTCGCGTTTCCACGATCGACGGCGAGCGTGTACTGCACGAGATCGTTCGTGCCGATGCTGAAGAACGCGACGTCCTTGACGAGCGTGTCGGCGGCAAGAGCTGCGGCCGGTGTCTCGACCATCACTCCCAGCGGAAGATTGTGACGATACTCAACGCCGCGAGCGTCGAGCTCAGCCGCCGCTTCAGCCAGGAGTTTTCGAGCCTGGCGAACTTCGTCTACGGTTACAACGAGCGGCAGCATGATCCTCACGTCGCCGAACATTGCCGCCCTCAGGAGCGCGCGTAGCTGAGTCTTGAACAGCTCCGGCTCATCGAGGCACATACGAATCGCGCGCCATCCGAGAAACGGATTCGCCTCCGTTGGATAGCCTCCGACAGGAAGCTTGTCGCCGCCGATATCGAACGTGCGAATGACGACAGGCTTGTCGCCGAATGCCGTCACGACCTTCCGATACGCGTTGAACTGCTCTTCCTCGTCCGGCATCGTCGCTCGTCCGACAACGAGGAACTCGGTCCGCATGAGTCCGACGCCCTCAGCTCCCGAGTGAGCGGCGTTCTCGGCCTCGTCAGGAAGATCGACGTTCGCACGCAGGGTTATTCGAACTCCATCGATCGTGATCGGCTCAGCATCGATGAGATTGCGGAGCTCGACGGCATCGGCCTCTTCACGGTTCGCGCGATCGGTGTAGGCGGCCATCTGCGCGGGCGTCGGATGAGGAATGACGACACCCGACGAGCCGTCGAGAATTATCTCTTCGCCACCTATCAGCCGATGGGTCGCATCGCGTAGTCCCACCACGGCTGGCAACCCAAGCGATCGCGCAAGAATCGCGACGTGCGATGTCCGCGTTCCGGCATCAGTCGCGATCGCGGATATGGCTTCACGATCGAGCTGAACTGTCAGACTCGGCGTCAGATCGTGAGTGACGAGAATCGCGTTGCTTCCCTTGGGAAGATCGACAGGATCGTGATCAGGCAGGCCGAGCAGGATCGACAGCACGCGAATGTGAACGTCGGTGAGATCGCCGACGCGCTCGCGAATCATCGGCTGCGAGTGCCGCGCAAAATTCTGACGCCACTCGATCAGAACGAGATCGAAAGCCTTCTCGGCCCCGATGTTCTGATTGATCAGGGCTTCGACGCTCAGCACGAGCTCAGAATCGGAGAGGATCGCGATCTGTACTTCGAAGATCGCGGCCTCCTGAGGGCCGGCATGACGCTCCGCTCGCTCTCTGACCTGGACCAGTCGCTGCTTCGCTTTTTCGATAGCATCGCGAAGGCGTTCGACCTCGTGGGGGATTGCCTCGTCGGGAACGATGCGGTTCGGCACCTCCGGCACTTCCCACAGGAGAAGATGCACCGGCCCGATGACGATGCCCGGTGACGCGGGCATGCCGATCATCTTGCCTTCCATCGCGGCGCGCTCTCCGGTCATCTACTCGCCAAATCCATCTGCAACGACTTTGCAGATCGCATCGACTGCGGCTTCTGCGTCTTCGCCATCGGCGCGAATGATTATGAACGAGCCATGTTCTGCCGCGAGCATCATCACTCCCATGATGCTCTTCGCATTCACTTCGAGATCATCGCGCACGATGACGATGCTGCTCTTGAACCGCGAGGCCGTCTTGACTATCTCGGCCGCGGGTCTCGCGTGAATTCCCTGCTTGTTGACGATCTGTGCGCTGCGTTCAACCATTAGCGAATCACCGAGAAGAGAACGAACAGCGCGAGGATACCCAGCGACAACCGCCAGCCCTCGAGTCTTCCACCAAATCGGGCGAATAGAACTCCGCCCAGCATTGCGAAGAGAATGATCTCCGCGGCAAGCATCCGGCCGTCGCCGATGAGCCGCATCGCGGCCAGAGGAATTGCCGCGCCGGCGAACAGCGCTGCCACACTGCCGACTACCTGAGGACCTCGTCGCAAAACGGGGTGCGCCAGTGCATCGGCAACACGCAGACCTTTTCGAAAGCCGACGCGCAGTCCCCATGCTCTAAGAGAAAAGTGGCCGAGGTTGTAAGTCCCCAAAAAGATAGCAATCACGAGTAGCGGCCGTGCGCCGAATCCGAAGGCGCCGAGTGCAAGCAATGAACACAACGGCAGCCAGCTTGCCCATACGAGCCGATCTCCCACGCTTCCGAGCGGGCCACCAAGTGCCGTTCGAAATCGCTCGATCATTGCCGGAGCTACTCCGTCGAGCTCGGCACGCGTCAACGCGCCGACAGCCACACCGGCAAGATACGGATGCGCATTGAAGTAACGAGCGTGGCGTCCAAGCGCTTCCGAATAGCGGCTCCCTTGCATTCCACCCGGCAGAAGCCGGAGCGCAGGCTCCATGCAGAACGCAATTCCATTGCCGAGCAACGATTCGTAATTCCAGGATCCCTGCACAGCAAAAAGTCGCAGGTACATGCGCAGCCATATGCCAACAGGAAGTGTTCCGCCCGTCGAGCCAGTGGCGTTGCCGGTCATCGTGTGACCACCAGTGCTGCACCGATCGCGAGACCGAATACAAAGAGAAGCCGTGCCTTTGGCACAGTGTGAAAGATCTTCCAGATCGCTCCGGCGGCGACAGCTGCGACAATTGCGACAACGGCAGCGCGCGTGTCGCGTGCATCAGTGGACCACCGCGCCGCGATTGCCGGAGTCAGCGGAGCAAAGACAAGCATCGCAACGAGGGTCACCAGCGCGCCGCGGACCAAATCCGCCGTCAGACCGAACAACTGCAGATCGGTCACCGCGCGGGAAGAGCCGGTCTCGAGCTCAGTCCTGAGGCGCGTCGCTCGAGCCGCATTCAACCGGCGCAGTCTCACCATCGACCACCCACTCACCAATGCGGTGATGAGTGCTCCGAGAAGACTTGCAGTGAGTGAACCCGGC
>JADGQR010000319.1 GCA_017881685.1 Gemmatimonadaceae bacterium | reverse complement strand
CCGGCGGGAGGTGAGAAAGGTCGCTCCACGCTGCCGTATGGCGTGGCCATCGCAATAGGTGCGATTTGCGCTGCCTGGATCCCGGGGCTGCTGCTGGGCTAGCACGGAGGTGCAGATGCGGCTTGCAACAATGCTGAGAAGTGCGCGGAAAGCAGCGACGGTTGTCGCGGCGCATTTCGACCCATCCGGCATCCCGGCGAACAGGAACCTTCCCATCAATCTGGGCACCAGCGAAAACCGTCACCCTGAGGGGTAACGGGATTCACGAGTCCGGCCCTCGCGGGCAACGACAGGAAATTTTTTTCACGGAAGGCGTATGGGTGGACGATACAAATGGGTTTTCTGGGGAGCCATACTCGTCGCGGTCGCAGCAAGGTTCGGGGCATACAAGCTCCTGGCGGCGAATAGTTCGGCGGGCCGCGTTACGACGCAGCCTGTCGTTGTAGCCAATCGCGACATTCCCGAAGGCTCGCCCATCGACAGACTCGCACTGACTACCAAACAGTATCCGGTCTCCGCTGTTCCGGTCGGCGCATTCGCTTCCGTCGATTCCGTGGTTGGCCGGGTTACGCGAGTCGACGTCTTCAACGGCGAGGCTATCGTTCCCGGCCGGTTGGCACCGATAGGCAGCGGGCCCGGTCTCGAGCTCAAGATCCCGCCGGGACAGCGAGCGATGGCCGTGCGAATCAATGACGTCGCTGGAATCAGCGGACTCATTCAGCCAGGCAGCCGTGTCGATGTGCTCGTCACCATCAAGGAAGAGAATTCCAATAAGCAGATCGCCAAGCTGTTCATGTCGAACATGCAGGTGTTGTCAGTCGGCACCGAAGTGCAGCGGGACGCAACCGGAAAACCGATTAACGCGACAACGGTTACGCTTGGGGTAACTCCAGAAGAATCTGAACGGCTCGCGATCGCGATGAATACGGGAGCCATTCAACTGGTGCTGCGCGGCTATGGCGATCCCGATAGTGTGAGAACAAAGGGCGCAACGTCTACCGACGTGTTGTCGCAGTTGAAGGGAACGTCGACCGTTGTTCCGGCGCCGTCGCCAGCTCAGCCGCCGCGCATCGTCTACAGACGGCTCCCGGCACCCGCACCAGTCGTGAAGAAAGAGCCGCCACCGCCTCCGCCAGAGTCGGCGACGGTGAAAGTCTATCGCGGCACAAAAGCAGATCCGCTCAAGTTCGACACTGCAGGAATCAAGCGCTAATCGTCAAGGTTGCCGGCTCGTCATGCCGGCGACAGGAACTACTTCGTGGAGGTTCGTCTGAAAGCTCAAAATAGAATTCGTCAGTTGTCCGTGTCGTTGTGTGTCGCCGCACTGGTGATCGCGGCCCAGGCTGGCGCTCAGACGAACGACCCAATCATCCGGCTCGACCTGCCGGTTGGCCGCTCATTGCCGCTAACTACGAACGTCGGCATCACCAGAGTATCGATCGCCAATCCCGACGTCGCGGACGTCGTTGTCGTCGGCACGCGTGAGCTCGTCATCAACGGCAAGGCGAACGGCGAGACTGATGCGATCTTCTGGCTCGTGAACGGTACGAGGCAGCATTATCGCGTGTCCGTGCACGCGCCGGCCGACAGACAACAGATTGCCCTGTATATCAAGATCGCCGAGGTCAGAAAGGACCTGTTGCGCAATACAGGATTGTCTGGTCTGTATAGAAACAGGGGAACGCGGGTCGGAACCGGCACGTTCAATACCGACAACGCTTTCGGCACCAGCGGCAAGATCACGCTTCCGACAGACGCGGGATTCGGAACGATTCTCAGCGATCTCGGGACAAAGAATCTGCTTGCGCTGCTGGATGTCGAAGAACAGTCAGGCCGCGCCAGGACGCTGGCGGAGCCGAACATCATCGCCGGCAACAAGGACACGGCAACGTTCCTTGCGGGTGGAGAAGTTCCGGTACCAGTCATTCAGCCAAGCGCCAACGGGCAGCAGAATACGCTTACGATTCAGTACAAGGAATTCGGGGTACGGCTCAAGTTTTCGGGCGAGGTCCTGAACGACAGCCTCATCAAGCTTTATGTGCAACCGGAGGTTTCGAGTCTCGACTTCACCAACGGTGTGGTGATATCTGGATTCAGAATTCCCGCTTTCCGCACGCGACGCGTGGAAACGACAATCGACGTGCGGCGTGACCAGAGCATGATCATCTCCGGGCTGTTCAACAACGACCAGGAGCTGTTGCGCCGCGGTGTCCCGTATCTCATGGACATTCCGATACTCGGCGAGCTGTTCTCGAGCAGGCAGTGGCAGAACAATGAGAGTGAGCTGCTCGTGGTCGTCACGCCGATTCTGATCGATCCAACGGATCCGCGTCCGCAGGACGTGCTCCGCATGTTGCCCGACACTGCGCTTCCCGCTCGCGACGCAATCAAGAAACGACTCGACGATGCGTCGAAGCGTCCGCCTTCTCCGATCATACGCTAAGTGGTGGAAGGGATGCAGCGCAGGGCACTTATCGCCGGGAATTCTGCCGGCTCGCCTGAAACTGTAAACGGCGTTCTCGCTCGTTTTGGTTTCTCGCGAACCGTGCAGGCAGCAGATCGTGATGCCGCGATCGCAGCAATGCACGACGGACATTTCGATCTCGTCATTCTTCCCGTAGAAGGGATCACGCCGAACCAGCTCGTCGCGCTGGAGCGTGAGATCAGGAAGCAATCGAACACATCGGTAATTGCCACTGCTCCCGTTGCCGACGCCGATCTGATCGTGCGAGCGATGCGCGCGGGCGTGCATGAATTCCTGATTTTTCCCCCGAAGGCCGAGGACCTCGCAGGGTCTGTGGAACGGCTGATGCGCCGTTCGCACAGCGAGACGGAGCTGGGTGAGCTGATAGCGATATACAGTGGCAAAGGCGGGCTCGGCAGCACGAGCATTGCGGTCAATGTCGCCCAGGCTTTTGGCGCGCAGCGCTCTGATGCGAGAGTCGCGCTGCTGGACCTGGTCGTGACCGGTGGAGACGTTCGCGTATTCCTGAATCTCAAGCCTGCGTACGACTTG
>JADGQR010000318.1 GCA_017881685.1 Gemmatimonadaceae bacterium | reverse complement strand
TTCGCTGCAACGGCGAGTGCTCTTCGCGACGCGTTTCTCGGAACGAGAACGAACGCTATCAATGCTCCGATAAAAACCACGCCCCCGACGATTCCAAACACCATTACCCGGCGAAGCGCATTCCTGGCGCGTGCTGCCATCCAGAGGTAGGCAGAGCCGCCGCTCATCCGTGCAATGCTATGAACGTTCATGCGTCAAAGATTCACCGAGTATGCCGCGCGCGCGAGAGGCTTCTGTGCCGAAGATCAGCCACTTGGGGCCGAGACCGCGCTAAATGGACCTGTAACAACGCAAACTAAGCGCCGCCCATATCACCGGGATGACAAAACGGCGGGGCAAACAGCCCCGCCGTTCTTCATCTATCACACCAATCAGCTTACTGAACCGTGATGACGCCCTTCATGTTCAGCGCAAGGTGCGGAACGCAGTGAAATGGATACTGGCCTGGCTTGATCTTGGCGAATGAGATCGTGATCGCGTCGCCGGGATTCATCTTCATGTTGCTGGAAAGCTCGCCCATCTTGTCCGTGCCCATGTTCGCGTCGAGTTGGGCTTTTGTGTCGGCCGGAATCGTCGCGGGGTCGAACGCGACGTTGTGCGGACCCATGCTCACGACGACGAATTTGACGCCGTCTCCCTGCTTGATCGTGAAGTTGGCGGGCTCGTATCGATAGCCCTTCGCATCTCCGACCATATTCACCGTCTTGATTGCGCCAGTAATCGGAGCCATTGCGACAGCGCCACCGGCAGGGGCGGGAGTCGTCGAGCTGGTGCTGGCAGTGCTGGCAGTCGTCGTGGACGTCGAGCTCGTATCTACAGCGACGTGCGTTGTGTCAGCCGGCTTCTTTTCTCCGCCTGCACAGGCACCCATCGTAATTACTCCAACTGCAACCGCAAATCCATAGAACCGCATCTTTTGAGGCCTCCCAGAGCCGTACGGTGGTGCACTTACAAGAATAGTTTTATTCACTTCAGAGATTGTGAATTTATTCACAAGCTCGCCAACATGCAATCAATGCAACACCTTCGCCTCTCATGATTCATGCCTCGATCCAGCGGCGCGCCAGATGATCGCGATTCCTGCGCTCGACCTCCGAGGCGGAGCCTGTGTTCAGCTCGCCGCCAGTTCGTACGACCAGGAGGTCATTCGAATACCTGATCCTGTAGGAGTCGCCTTGGCTTGGAGGCAGTACGGCTTTCGACACCTTCACCTCGTTGACCTGGATGCCGTTGCGGGACGCGGGAACAACCAGCCGGAAATCCAGGCCGTTCTTGAAGCTACCGACGTCGAAGTTCAGCTGGGAGGAGGAATACGCAGCAGGGAGCTCATTCAGAACTCACTGGATGACGGAGCACAGCGCGTAATCATTGGGACTCGCGCGCTGGAAGACCCCGACTGGCTCGCGGAGATGAGTAGCGTTTTCCCGGGCTTTATTGTTGTCGCCGCGGATGTCCGCGACCGGAAGATTCTGTCTCACGGGTGGACGCGTGTCCATTCCAAACTCGTCCTGGATCTGGTCGAGGAGCTGAACGGACTTCCGCTCGCCGGTGTGCTCGTAACGGCCGTCCATCGGGAGGAGGCTATGCGCGGTACGGACTTGCCACTGATGGAGGACGTCGCGGAAAAGGCAGACTTCCCCGTCTTTGCATCGGGCGGACTTGGAAGCATCAACGATTTGCGCGCCCTGTCAGATCGCGGTGTTGCCGCTGCGATCGTCGGAATGGCGCTCTACACAGGCGCTATGGATCCGTGGACGGTGGCCGAGGAATTCGCGGAATAGCCGAGAGCAATCTCGGCCGAACGCTGATGATGCGTTGCTGCCGTTTGACCTCAGGTCGTTAGAACAGACTGATCGTACGCGGATCTACCTTCGATGGATCGCCGACGTACGCGAAGCGGAATCCTTTCATGTATTTCCGCGCCACTCTCTGAACCGCCTCTGGAGTTACGCTCTTCAGCTCGTCCACGAAGCGGTCAGCTTCCCGGTAGTCGCCCTCGTAAAGCTGCGATCGCGCCAGAAAGTCCGCCTGTGCAGCGTTGGTCTCGTTATCGAGGAAGTATTCCGTAATGAATTGTTCCTCGAGTTGCTTGAGGCCCACGGGGTCGAGCATTCCCTGCTGAAGATCCACAACCGCCGCATGCATCAGTTTCAAGGTTGTGTCCGGCGAAGCCGTCGTGACGTACAGTCCACCCGTCGTAGCTGCCCGATCGACAAATGGCGCATGCACGTCGTAGGTGAGATTCTGCCGAGTCCTGATCTCGGCGAACATGCGTCCAGTCAGAACGGAGGTCGCGACTCTGAGGGCCTGATAATCCTCCCCGTTGGCGAGCGGTCCACTGTAGTAGCCGAGTATGTAATTGGTCGGCAGCTGGCGACGTTCGATCACTACCGCCGTCGGCGCATCAAGGATGCGCGGAGGGGCGGTCCACTGGTAGCTTCCGCGAGGAAGCTGTCCGATCGACTGGGTTACAAGACGCTCGATGTGGGCCCGGTCCACGTTGCCTATGACGACCAGCAGCATTCGTGATGTCACGAATTGCGTGCGGTGGTATTCTCGCAGCGCCGCAGAGTCGATAGCCTGAATCGACTTCTCGTTGCCGACAACAGAGACCGAGTACGGATGGCCGACATACGTGATGCTGTCTGCGAGGTAGTCGGCAAGTGCGTCCGGGTCATCTCTGCGTTGCCTGATGCCAGACAGGTACTGGTCCTTCACCAGGCTAATCTCCGATTTGGCAAGTTTCGGATGCATCACCCGATCGGCAAAGATCGACCACGTGGAATCGAATACCTCCGTGCTCGATCGGATTCCGAACATCGTCCAGTCGGCGCTCGGAGCGACGACGATCTCGCTCCCCAGCAGCGACATGGCGCGGCGCAGCGCGTTTTTCGGATACTTTTGCGTTCCGCGCTCGGAGACGTCGAGCAGAATCGGCTCAATTCCCGCATTTGCGTCTGTGACCTGCCGGGAACCTCCCAGCAGATACAGGTTTGCAGCGACGACGTTGTTGGCGTTGTTCTGACGCAGGATGACGTGCACGCCAGATACATCGAAGCTCGTGGTGGCGGTTGCCAGCGCCAGTGCGATTGAGAGTAGCATTAAGGTGCTCCCGCCGTCACCAGGTCGCCCGGCGCGAGCTTCAGCGACTGGCGAGCGTCCGGCGCAATGAGAACTCCAGTAATGTGGGGCTTCCCGAGGATATAGCGTCGCGCGTACGCGCGGAGATCTCCGATTGTCTGCTGTGCCATATAATCAACATACCCCATGTAGTACTCGAGACTGGCCACGCTCCACCAGAATCCCAGCGTGTGGGCAAACCCGGAAGCGCGTTCCCGATCGAATGCGGACGTTACAGCGCGGTGCGCCTTCACTGCCTCGAGCTCGTCTGACGTGAAGTAGCCCGGCGTGTCGAACTTCGCTACCTCGCCGTACAGGGCCGAGAGTGCTTCGCGAAAGTGCTCAGGAGATGTCTGGCCACTGATCGTAATCGGCCCCGTGTGATTGAGCGTGTAGTAGTTGACGCCCACTGCTTGCCATAATCCGCTGTCGACGAGCCGTTGCTGGAATTGCGATCCGGGATCGTTCATCACATCGGAGAATACATCCGCCGCGTAAGTCGATTTGGGATCCTGGCCGACGCTCGGACCCTGCCATTGTACCTGCACAGTCACCGCACCCACTGGAGCCTCGACGAGCACTCCTTCGCTCTTCTGAAGCGGGGGAATCGGCGGAATTGGATCGGCTGCGAATGGATCGAGACCCCGATTCCAGCTTCCCAGTGCTCGCTCGGCGAGAGCGAACACATTGGCGGGGTTTACATCACCGGCAACGATCAGCGTCGAGTTGTTGGGGATGTAATACTTGTTCTGAATGAACCGCATCTTCTCGGGCGTGGTGGTCTGGACTATCTGCCGGTCTCCGATCACATCCTTTCTACTGAAGTTGCCCGGGTAGAGCTTGGCATCGGCTTGGCGCGAGAGCTCGAAGAATGGGCTCGATTCATTTCTATCGTACTCTCCGATCACGACCTGGCGCTCTCGCTCGAGTTCGTCACGCCGGAACAGCGGACCCTTTAACGCCGTGGCCAAAAGCTCGATCCCATCTCCCAGCTTTTCAGCTGGAACGGTCATGTAGTAGCTGACAACTTCCTCTCGGGTCGTCCCATTGAAGATCGC
>JADGQR010000317.1 GCA_017881685.1 Gemmatimonadaceae bacterium | reverse complement strand
GACGAAACTTCGCCAGACGGAGCGCGGAGCGCATCTCGTAGGCCGCATGACCTTCGGACAGTCGCTCCCTGGCGGAGCTGTCTTGCTGCTCGGTCATGTCGACACAGTCTGGCCTCTCGCGACTTTGACCCGCCGCCCTTTCCGCGTGGAGAACGGTCGCGCATTCGGCCCCGGTATTTTCGACATGAAAAGCGGTGTGGAAGTCATGGTCGCGGCATTGGAGGCGATCCGTGAGCTCGACCTGAACCCATGGAGGGAGATCCGCATCTTTCTCTCCTGCGATGAGGAGAGCGGCAGCATGACGTCGCGCGATCTCATCACATCGGAAGCCGCGGATTGTGCTGCGGTCTTCGTCCTCGAGCCTTCGCTGCCGGGCGGAAAGGTCAAGACCGCGCGAAAAGGGATTGCTAACTACGAGCTGATTGCGCGCGGACTCTCTGCGCATGCCGGGCTCGATCCCGACAAAGGTGTCAGCGCCGTCACAGAGTTAGCCCGCCAGATCCTGGCGTTGAATGCGCTCAATGACACGAGCGAGGGTATCAGCGTCAATGTCGGCGTGATCAGCGGCGGAACATTGTCGAATGTCGTCGCCGCGGAGGCCCGCGCCGAAGTCGATGTGCGTTTTCGAACGATGGCCCAGGGCGAGGACATCTCGCGCCGCATCGGGTCGATGCAGGCTGTTCATGCCGGAGCTCAGATCGAGATTCGAGGCGGGATCAATCGCCCTCCTCTGGAGCGCACGCCGGCGGTGGTCGCGCTCTTCAACCGCGCACGATCGATCGCTTCCCACCTCGGTTTCGATCTTGGCGAAGGCTCGAGCGGCGGCGCGAGCGACGGCAATTTCACCGCAGCACAAGGCATCCCGACACTCGATGGTCTCGGTGTCGAGGGCGACGGCGCCCATGCCGCACACGAACACATCGTCGTCGCCGACCTGCCGCGGCGCGCGGCGCTCATTACCGCCCTGCTCACAACACCGTTGACGGAGGCACAAACCTGATGCGACACCACTGGCCAGCGGCCCTTCTCTTTTTCTTGTTCTGCCCGGCACCTCTTAGTGCCCAGAAACCAGTCGTTCCTGAGACGCCGCGGGACATGGAGATTCCGGCGGTGAGCCCATCGGGCGGCCACGCGCTGACGGCAACGGACGTCGAGACATTTCTCGACGGATTTGTTCCGCTCCAACTGGAGCAGGACGACATCGCCGGAGCGTCGATTGCCATCGTCAAGGACGGGAAGCCGCTGTTTGCGAAAGGCTATGGCTACGCCGACGTCGAGAAGAAACAGCCCGTCGTCCCGGACGCGACACTATTCCGGCCCGGCTCGATATCCAAGCTGTTCACGTGGACCGCGGTCATGCAACTCGCTGAACAGAAGAAAGTCGATCTCGACCGCGACGTGAATGCGTATCTCGACTTCAAGATCCCCGAGGCGTTCGGAAAGCCCATCACGCTGAAGAATCTTCTTACGCACACGCCGGGATTCGAGGAAGTGATCAAGGACCTCTTCGTCGATAATTCGAAGCCGGTCAACCTGGGCCAGTATCTGAAGACTCACATTCCGCGGCGAATTTATCCCCCCGGGACCGTTTCGGCATATTCGAATTACGGAGCGGCGCTGGCCGGCTACATCGTTGAGCGTGTCTCGGGCCGGCCGTTCAATCAATATGTAGACGAGAACATCTTCAAGCCGCTCGGCATGGCGCATTCGAGCTTCGAGCAGCCTCTACCCAAATCCCTGGCTTCGCAAATGTCCAAGGGTTACCGGAGCGCCTCGGACGGCCCGAAGCCATTCGAGGCTGTCGGCCCCGCGCCGGCGGGCAGCCTGAGCTCGACTGCCGCGGACATGGCCAGGTTCATGACTGCGCATCTGCAAGGCGGTCAATACGACGGCGCCCGCATTCTGCGGCCGGAAACCGTCAGTCTGATGCACAGCAGGCTGTACGTCCTGAACCCGGCGGCCAACGGAATGGACTATGGATTCTATGAAGAGTCGCGCAACGGGCACCGCATCATCGGTCATGGCGGCGATACAGAACTGTTTCACAGCTCCGTTCACCTCATGCCGGACGCGAACCTCGGATTCTTCGTGTCGTACAACAGCGCTGGAATCGGAAAAGTCGAACCGCGCGGGCAGTTGTGGGCCGCCTTTATGAATCGCTATTTTGCCGACTCGCGCGTTCCGCAAACCTTGTCGACTGCAAAGGAGGACGCGAAGAGCGTCGCCGGCAGTTACCTGAGCAGCCGCCGGGCCGAAGGCTCGCTTCTTCGAGCGGCGTCAGTCCTGGGAGAAATCGTTGTGACGCCCACGGCTGAGGGCGCGATTACAACTTCTTTGCTCAAGCGCGCAAACGGAAAACCTGTGAAATTGCGCGAAGTCGCGCCGCTCGTTTTTCGGGAAGCCGACGGCGAGGACTATCTCGCATTCCAACGCGACCCCACTGGTCGCATGGAACTGATGTACTCGCCGTATCCTTTGTTCATCTTTCAGCGAGTGGGGCTGAGCGAGGATCGAAAGGTGCTCATGCCGGTGGTCGTGGTTTCTCTGGCTCTGATCGCGCTGGCCCTTCTCCTGTGGCCGGTCGCGGCGTTAGCGCGCAGACACTATCAACGGCCGCTCGAGCTGACGCCGCAACAACGCCGGCTCCGGATCGCCGTCAAACTCGTCCTCAGTCTCGACATTCTTTTCGTCGCCGGTATTGCCGGGATCGTCGTCTACGGGCTTTCGAACATCACTGCTTTCAATGACGGCCTGAATAAATGGATTTACCTCGCTCAATTCATCGGTGTTGTCGGCGCGATGGGCACTCTGGTGGTCCTTTATGACGCAATCAATGCCTGGCTCAGTAAGAACAGAACAATCTGGTACAAACTCAATGCAACCCTTCTTACGCTCGCCTGCCTCGGACTGCTCTGGTTCGTCTTCGTCGGACACTTGCTCCACTTCACTTCGCAATACTGAGAAGGGCCCCGCGATCTTCATTGAAGATATTGAGAGCATCGACGACATGCGGATCGTGGAGGATCTGCAGAAGGAAGTGTGGATTCTCCATGACCGCGACATTACGCCTTTGACCCAACTGATAGCTGTCAGGCACGCGGGCGGCCAATTGATCGGAGCGCGCGATGGCGGGACACTCGTCGGTTTCGTTTATGGCTTTGTCGGGCTCGAACGCGGACGGACGATCCATCATTCGCACATGCTGGCGGTCAAACCGGCGTACCGGAACTGCGACGTGGGATACAAGCTGAAGCTCGCGCAACGAGAACGCGTTCTTTCCCAGGACATCACCCGGATCACTTGGACGTTCGATCCTCTGCAGAGCCTCAACGCCTATTTCAATTTCTGCAAGCTCGGCGTGCTGAGTGACGCATACAAGATCAACTTCTACGGCCCCGAGACGTCGAGCGTGCTTCACCGCATCGGTACCGATCGATTGTGGGTGACCTGGGTTCTGGACAGTGACCGTGTTCAACGACGGCTGGAAGGAAAATCCGTTGGCCACGAAGTCGACTCCCGGGCAACGCCGCTCGTCGTATCGGATGCCGAAGGATGGCCGCGCGAGCTTCCATTGAAAGAAGCGCTTGCCGGCCCGCAGGCATTGATCGAAATTCCATCGGACATCAACAGCGTGCAGCGGCAAAACGCCGAGCAGGCAATGCGGTGGCGCGAGGTCACCCGTCGCGGATTCACCGAAGCATTCGCTGCCGGCTTTCACGTCGCAGACTTCTTCCGGCAGTCTCGAAGCGGCCAGTCACTGGGCGTGTACGTCATGAGTCAGGGGCAACCGGCTTGAAGTTGGAGAGGCTCGAACTTCGCGAGATTCAGATGCCCCTGCTGGCGCCGTTTGAGACCAGCTTCGGCCGCGCCACGACCCGCAGAATTCTGATCGTTCGCGCCTTTGATCGGAGCGGCGCCTGCGGATACGGCGAGTGCACCGCTATGGAAGGGCCATTCTTCAATCACGAAACGATCGATACCGCGTGGATGATCATCGAGAAGTTCATCGCTCCACTGCTGTCCGAGGGGCGTGCCGTCGAGGCTTCGCAGATCAGCCGGATCCTGGCTCCCATTCGCGAGAACCGGATGGCGAAGGGTGGAGTTGAAACCGCAGCATGGGATCTCGAGGCCCGGCTCGCGGGCATCCCGCTCTGGCGACACCTCGGCGGCACCCAGCCCGTGATCAACTGCGGTGTCTCGATCGGTTTGCAAGAGAGCATCGAGGCGCTGCTGGAGAAAGTCGCGCGCGAGTTGAGCAGCGGCTATCAACGAATCAAGATCAAGATCAAGCCGGGGAGCGACGTTCAACTGGTGCAGTCGGTACGCTCACGATTTCCGTCGATCACGCTGTCGGTCGATGCCAATAGCGCGTATTCGCTGGACCACGATCTCGATCTGCTCAGGCAGCTCGATCAGTATGACCTGCTGATGATCGAGCAGCCGCTGGCAGCCGGCGACCTTCTGGATCACGCCAGACTACAGCGCGCTCTGCGCACGCCGATCTGCCTGGACGAGTCGATCGTCAGCTTCACGAACGCGGCGCACGCCCTCGAGCTTGGAGCGTGCCGCATCATCAATATCAAGCTGGGTCGTGTGGGCGGGCATGCCGAGGCCCGCGCGATTCAGGAGTTCGCAAGAAGTCGTGGCGTTCCGGTCTGGTGTGGCGGAATGCTCGAATCGGGCATCGGGCGCGCGCACAACATCGCCATGTCCACTCTTGCCGGGTTCACGTTGCCCGGCGACGTTTCGGCTTCCGCAAGATACTGGGCCGAAGACATCGTCCAGCCACCGATCACCGTGTCGAAAGACGGAACGATTGACGCGCCATCGAGCGACGGGATCGGGTACGAGCCTGACGAAGCGCGGATCGAAGCGCTGACCGTACGGCGCGCAGAGATTCGCTTGTAACCATCGACGAAACGCCGCAGCATCATCGCTTACGGTGAAGGAACCGGCCGCCGTTTCGTTCCCGCCAGCTCCTCATCCATCTGCCGGATGTTCGGATCGATGAAGTGCGTATAGAGTGCCCAGTGCTCGTAGCGCGGAGCGAGATTCTTCTTGACCTCTTCAGCCAGCGCGTCTGCCTTGTAGTCTCGTTTTCGCGCCGCCGCGACGTCCTGCCGCAGCGACTGCAGATACTGGCGAAACGCTGTCACATCCTGGGATTTTCCGACTTCTCCGTGTCCGGGGACGAACGACGCCTGCGGGTATTCGGACGCGAGCCGCTCGTCTGTGGTCACCCACGCCGCGGTGTCCGCGTCGATCGTGTTCGGGAGCGTCTCGTTCCAGAACAGATCGCCGGTGAACACGACTTCGGCGTCGGGGACGGCAACGACGGAATCGCCGCCCGTGTGGCCGCGCATGAAACGAACGAGGATGCGGCGTGAGCCGAGGAAGAGATCGATCGAATCGCCGTAGACGAGATCGGGAACCACGAGCGACTCGACCCATGCTTTCTTGTCAGCGGGAGGGTTCGCACCGAAGAATTTGAGATTTTCGGTCCGCTCCCATGCGCGCACGTTCCGTTGCGCGACGATTCGCGCGCCCGCGTCGTGGAAGACACCATTGCCGGCGACGTGATCGAGGTGGTAGTGCGTGTTGACGACGAAGCGGATCGGAAGATTCGTGCGTTCGCGAATTGCACTCAGGAGCTGCGCGGCAGCCGCTGCAGACTGAAAGGTATCGACGACGACCACGCCGTCTTCCCCGATGATGAACCCCGCGTTACTTCCGGCGCCGCTACCCGGAACGGCGACCGCCGCCCACACCCCCGATCCGAGATCGTGCAGCGTGAAGAACGGCTTCGTTGCATCGTCGGCATGAGTGGAAGGCACCGCGAACGAGGCGGCGATGAGGAGGACGGAGAGTCGCGCGAATCGCATCAGCTGAGTTTATCGCGAGCACCGTCGACGGCGCCTGACGGCGGGCGCGGCGATGCCCGGACTTGTTTCGCCGGCAGTTTCACAGAAGGCTCTTCGTTACGCCCGGAGTCGGGGCTACAACTCAGAGTTGCGTTGCTTCCCGGCAGT
>JADGQR010000316.1 GCA_017881685.1 Gemmatimonadaceae bacterium | reverse complement strand
TCAGACCGAACAACTGCAGATCAGTCACCGCGCGGGAAGAGCCGCCTTCGAGCTCGTTTCTCAGGCGAGTCGCGCGAGCCGCATTCAATCGGCGTAATCTCACCATCGACCAGCCACTCACCATCGCGGTGACGAGCGCGCCGAGGAGGCTTGCAGTGAGTGAACCGGGCGGGTCTCCCCAGCTCGACGCGAACAATGCACCGCCAACAACGCTTGCCGATCCCCATTCCGGATATCGCGAAGCGCCGAATGGCAGCATCTCGAGAGCGAGAAGCTCGAGGATCGCTCCCATCACCAGCCCTGCCGATGCGTTTCCTATGAATGCGCCGGCGACAGTCGCAGCAACGATCGGCCGCGAGATCATCGCCTGCGGAAACGTCACGACATCCATGCCCAGAAATGCTCCAAGCAGCACGATCGGCAGAATGTCGATCAGAATCATGCGGTGCGTTCTTCCGAGGGCTTCGACGTCAGCATCTCCGCCAGTGGAACCTGGCGCGCGTTGGGCACATCCTGGGCGGTGACTTTGACACCCATCTCGGCGAGGGCGGTCAGCTCGTGCTCTTCGTCCGGCGCGAGGAATACGTATCGCACTCTCTGAGTACGACCGATACGATGATGGATTCCGCCGACATTCACCTCGGGAATCGATCCGACTCCAGCGACCAGTCTCCGCATCGTCGATGTGTCAGGGGTGACGACAATCCCGCGACGGGAATCTTTCACATACCGGTCGTGGTCGCGCACGGCGGTCGGTACATCGGCGAAGATAATCTCCATCTCGGGTGGTACGCCCATGCGATAGAGATCCTGCTCCCAGTCGCAGCACGCGACGTTGTCGTCAACGAGGACCACGAAGCCGATATTGAGCGGCTGTCCCCATCCGACTACTACCTGGCCATGAATGAGCCGGTCATCGATTCGATAGAGCGCGACCGACATCAGCGCCCATCCTTCGAAGGCGCCGGCTTCTCTGCACCTTCACCGGACGCGACGAGAGTTCCCCGACCCCTCTCTGCCGCATAGCGCGCGGCTTCCGCCGGATTCTCTTCGGGTTGGAATACAAACTCGAGAAGTGTGCTGAGGTTCGCGCCCGTCACCAAAGTGATCGCGGGATCGCTGCGCATCATCCGGCGCACCGCAACCGTCGCGCTTCCACCTGGCAGATCGGTGAAGAAGACTTTGATTCCGTATTCCGCGGCAGCATTGCGGATTTTCTCCTCGATGTCGCTGCCGGCGAGTCCCCAATTCGAGAGTACGAGAAAATCAGATCCGCGGCCGGAAATGCAATCGACCGCGTTGACCAAACCCTGTGGAAGGGTTCCGTGTCCGGCGACAATCGCGCGGGGAGCCGTTTGCGAGCTCGGTTCTTCCTCGTTGCTACTCGTCATCTTCCTGGAGATACTGGCGAACGTTGCCCGCTGCTGCCTGTCGCATTCGTCCAATCAATCGTTCATTGAACGCTTCGGCCGTGTTGATGCCGGAATAACGCAGCAGGTGATTGAGTGCGATGACCTCCGCAATAACGGTGATGTTTTTCCCGGGATTGAGCGGAACAGTGATGATCGGAATCTGAACGCCGAGCATGGTTGTGAACTGCGTGTCGAGACCTGTGCGCTCGACGACAGCGTTCTGATCCCACTCCTCGAGTCGCACCACAACTTCGATTCGTTTCTGCTGCCGGACTGCACGAACGCCGAAGATGCTCGGAACGTCGATCAATCCGACTCCGCGAATTTCCATGTGATGTCGCTGCAGGTCGTGACCGCGTCCGATCAGTACGTCGTTTCCGCGGCGAGTCGCGATAACCAGATCGTCCGCTACGAGTCTGTGGCCTCGCTCGACGAGATCGAGCACGCATTCCGACTTTCCGATCCCGCTCTGCCCGGTGAAGAAAAGTCCTACGCCGAAGACGTCGGCGAGCGAACCGTGGAGCGTCGTCGTTTCCGCAAACTCGGACTCGAGCACCGGCTTGATACGCCGGTAGAATTCCGCCGTCTTGAGCTCCGTCCGAAGCAACGGAATGCCTGCCGCGGCAGCCGCAGCCTTCAGCTCTTTCGGCGGATTCTGATTCTTGGTGACAATGACAGCGGGAATCTGGAAGCTGAAGAATTTGGTCGCGATGCGCTCGCGCTCAGCTTCGGAAAGCGAAAACAGGTAGGTGATTTCAGTTTCGCCGAGTACCTGAAGACGTTCGGCGACAAATCGATCGACATATCCAGCGAGGGCGAGACCCGGGCTCGATATGTCTGCATTTGAAATTATCCTGTCGAGTCCGACCCCATCGTTCAGGTCGTGAAGGATGAGGGACTCGCCCGATCGTTCGAGGAATTGTCGAACGCTGAGCGGTCGGCTCACGCTCCGGCCGCCAGCCTCAAGGCGCGCGCACGTTTGGTCACCGAGGCCTTGGTGAGGGAGCTCACCTGCGCCGTCAGCTTACCCAGTGCAGCGGTGAGTGCCAGTCCGTAAAAGCGGGCTTCGCCCCGTGCGACGATGTCTCGCTTGGGCGGAGCATGCAGGACGATATCGACTCGCTTCACCGGTCCATCTTGCTCAAACCGTATGACGGCGTCAACAGCGCGTCCGATACGGCGACCAATGCGACGGACACCGGCTTCGGCGCGGCGGCGCATTGAATCAGAAATTGTGGCGTGATGTGCGTGAAAGATTATTTCCACTGAGTGTTGCCTCGCTGCACCACCTGCTGCAGGTGCGAAAGTGTTTCCGTTGCTGCCCTTCCCCACGTAAAGCGTTCGGCAAAACGCCTGCCCCGCAGTCCGAACTTTTCGACGAGCGGTGCCGATTCGGCAAGTTTTCTCATTGCACCCGCAAGCGCAACCGTGTCGGCGTGGGGAACCAGAAATCCCGTCTCGCCGTTGATCAGGGATTCTCTCAATCCTGGCGAATCGCTCGCGATTGCGGGAGTTCCACAGGCTTGAGACTCGAGGTTCGTAAGCCCCCATCCCTCCTTTGGGGATGCGAAGACCGTCGCCCAGGACCGTCTGAGGAGGTCGCGCTTCTCCTCGGCGGAGATGAATCCCAGAAAGCGCACACGGTCACCCAGTCCAAGCTGGTCGGTGAGCCTCTCGAGCTCGTCGCGAAAATCGCCTGCACCGGCGATCTCGAGCCTGGCATTGGGCACGTCCAGTTTAGCGAATGCCTGAAGGATCAGATTGACGCCTTTGTACCGCTTGAGCCGCCCGACGTACGTGAATACAGGGTAAGGCGATCGCGTATTGGAGGCCGGAGTAAAGAACTCCGTGTCCATACCGTTATAGATCACCTTTACATCTTTTCTCGGAATTCCCCTCGCCGCCAGATCGTCGGCAGTGCTCTCACTCACCGCCTCGAAAGGAACACCTTTGTACACCGACGAAATCCCGCGCTCGGCGATCCAGACGGCGGCCGCCATCGGCGGAATTGCCTCGCGAAAAATCGTCGGCCCAAAAAGATGATGAACGAGAACGACGACCTGCGTTTTTCCCCAGCGTGGGGTGTACAGCGGAATCTTGTTCAGATCCTCGACGATTACGTCGTATCCCTGAGTCGAGAGTCGTTCCCGGTAATAACGCCGCGCGTGAAAGGGAAACGTGTAACGCGTGCCTACCCGATGGATGTCGATACCGTCGAGAAATCCGCGTTGTGATGCACCCGGCCAGCCGCTGGCCAGGAGATCGACACGATTTCCGGACGAAGCCAGGCGCCCGAAAATTTCATGGAGATGAACTTCGGCGCCGCCGCCGAAGGGATTGTCTCTGTCGTTCCAGTTGACGACGAGAATTCGCACTACAGAACGCCGGCCCGCCGGGCGTAGGCGTCGAGCACGCCATTAACGAAACGCGCACTCGCTGTAGATCCGAAGCGTTCGGCCAGCCGAACTGCTTCCTGAATTACGACTCGCGGCGGCGCCTCACCGCGCCGCAGCTCTGCGGCACCAAGACGCAATACCGATCGCTCGATTGCACCAAGCCGCTCGAGACGCCAGTTGTCGGTCACTGCCATGAGTGCTGCATCGAGCTCCTCATGTGAGACTGCGACCGTGCGCACGATCCCGCCGGCAAACTTTCTCTCTTCCGGACTGACAGCGAGATCATCCCATACTCTGATCGCGACTTTCGTGAGATCCTGTCCAGACCGCATGTCCCAGGCATACAGCGCCTGAAGCGCGCGAGCGCGCCCGCGTGTCTCAATCCTCATCAGGCACGTCCAGCTGGCCCATCAGGTCAGCCATTTCGATGGCGGCGACAGCGGCGTCCCAGCCCTTGTTACCGTGCTCTCCGCCGCATCGCGCCATTGCCTGCTCTATCGTATCACATGTGAGCAGACCAAAACCGAGCGGAATCTCGGAATCGCGCGAAGCATCAGCCAAACCGCGCGACGCTTCTCCAGCGACAAAGTCGAAGTGCGGTGTGTCGCCACGGATGACGGCAC
>JADGQR010000315.1 GCA_017881685.1 Gemmatimonadaceae bacterium | reverse complement strand
CTGGCACTCGCGAGTCGGAACATCCGAGAATGATGGCGAATGGCTCCTGACCTGCCGCCAACTCGTTGCGGCGCGCCCGGCTCGTGACCGTGTCGTCCCTCCGATCGTCAGACACGAAGCGACGGTTTCCCTCTCGCAGGCGTCTGAGTGCTTCTCGCGCTGAAATCATAGACGCTTCATCTTCGCCCGGCTAACGATCGCGTTTCAGCCGCGGCGGCCTCAATGTCGCGCCGGCCGCCGACGGCTGCAAACGCTGGTTAGGCAGTTCCGAACTGTGCCTGAACGATCTGCTGACGGACGGTATCACGATACTTCTCTTTCGAAATCCGATGACTGTAGTGCGTCAGGTGAACTAGAAGCGAGTACTCGTTTGTGCAGAGGTTGTCGACTAGCAACCGGTGGGCATCGCCTCCAAGCGCCAAGATCAGGGGACGGGGATGCCCGAGGTCCAGCAGTTCCGAGCGAAGGCTCTTCACGTGATCTCTGACGACTTCCGGATTCCTTCGTAGATAGTTGAGCAACGTCCCGGATAAGGGCTCCACGAACTCCTTGATGACGTCCGTCATGTACGCGCCCCAGAACTCGGTATCGCGAAAAGCGTATCGGACCTTGAAATCATTGGCCGAAGCGCTCGGGTCGTGGAAGTTGCGAAACGGTTCGTTTAGGAATCTGCGTGAGAGGTTGAGCCCGACCATGACGACACCCGGGTTGAGCGTCTCCAGCAGCGCAGGGTTGGCCTGCTCGTCCAGAACATCGAGGTTGCCGATGTTCGACTTTGGCGCGCCAGACGGCGGAGCCCAGACTGCCCAGCTTCCGTGGGCGCCGTGCCTCGACTTCATGAGATTGAAGCGTGTCGAGTCGATCACGTGTGGAACCTGCCTAACGCGCGGCTTGAGCCTCGGCGCGCCGATTTTACAGGCGCCGCCGGCTCCAAGCCGGTGTTAGGCGGCGTTTAGATCGCCTTGTTCATGTCGATCGGAACGCTGGCTTGCTTGAGTTCCCGTGCCAACCGAAGCCTCCAGGCACCTTCGGCATCGACCTTGATGTACTCGACACCACGGTAGTCAGAAGGCAACTCAACGCTCTCGTCGTACATCACCGCGACCTGAGACCGACCGAGCTTGCCGATGAAGAAACCAAGCTCGAGCACGACGTTTTGGCGGGCTCTCGGTCGAAGCGGCTCGTCTTTAATAGCTCGGCCGACATCATCAGGTGTTAATAAAACGACGGCAAACCCGACGTTGCTGCTTGTTTCGAGCTTCTCAATTACTGTTTGGCCCCGGCCAGGCTGCTCGAAGAGGACAATCGGCTTGAGCTCGAGTTTCTCGAGAAAGCGCGTGACCTGATTGAGCAATGCAGCATCGTGTCCGTGTACAACAAAACATCACGGGTCGTCGCGTTGCCTGGTGATCCCGCGGACGTTGTCATCGCCGCGGAGACTTCCGTGGTAACGGCGGTAGGCCGACGCTCCCGCTGTGCGATGGCAAGGGCAGCCTTGAGGACCCCAAGCACGCGAGCCGCAGAACCCTGGTAGAAGTACGAACCTTCTTTGTCTGAGTCGATTTCTCTCAGGAGCGGCTTACTGGGCCGGCCCAACTCCTCGATTGCCGAAATTGCCTGGAGACGCCACGAACCGTATTCAGGCTGGAGGGCGCCGTTGTAGCCTTCGATAATGGGATCGCCGCCCTGGGGCACCAGTTCCTCGCCGCGCTTGATCAGTTCCCGAAGCGTGTCGGTAATATCCATGATGTCGATTGTCCGCCTAACGCCTGCGCATCACCAGCGGCACGCTCGCTGCTTTACGACAGCGTGCCGTCCGGTGCATGCGCTGTTAGACCGCATCGCCAGGAACCAATAGCCGTCGCAGTGCGATCTCCGCAGCGTTGAGCGAATCCTTGACCTCTGATGCGACAGGCGCATCGCGCGAATGAGCAATCGCCTTGAGTCTATCGTCGACTGCCAACACCAAGTCGCAGGCCTCCTCAATGACTCGCAGCTGGGAATCCGACACGTCTCCATGGTAGACGGCCATAAGATACCGAAGGCGGTGCCGGCGCGTGACTCCAGTTCGACTGCTCGTGTCCGCCGAGAAGCCTGGCATTGCCAAGACCGCCCCGTCCGGCGCGCCAGTCTTGAGCGTCTGATCTATAAGCTCGCGTGCCGAGTGAGAAGCCTGCCTCAGTGAGTCTGGACGCCCGGAGACAACCGCGGCCCAAGCTCCAGCTCGGAGTTCGACGAGGGCCGGACTGATCTTCTGAAGGGCCTCGTCGAGCGAGTCGAGTACGCCTCGCTCAAGTGCGCTCCGCCCCGCATCTGTGATTGCGACCCACAGTCCAGGCGAAATGAGATCGTCGTACGTCGGTCGAATAAGGTCTGCCGTCTCGAGCTCCTGAAACGCGGCATCTGCCATGTGACGCTGTTCGGGTTCGAAACTGATACCGAGCTGACGCTCCAAGTCGCCCTGTGCGTTGCTCTTGCCGAGCAAGTTGTACTTATGTTGGTGTCGCACAGACGCCAGGATCTTCAAGATCGCGAATTTCAAAGAGACGAGGTTCAGGTCCGCCATATTGGTAGTCATATGCGGTCTAACGCTTGGCATCAGCCGCGGCGCTTCGGGGTTCTCAGCACCGTCGGCTGCATGCCATGTTAGACCGCTCAACCAATTCAGCACGGTCTCGGCTTTCGCAAGATTCGTTCTCGACCCAACGGATCGCGCCCAGCCAACTACAACGGTTCAATCTGATCCGGCGGATCGCGATGATGGCGGTACCACACTTTCCCACCGTCGGTGAGACCGTCGCGCGCAACCAATCGAGCCTCGTCTAGAGTGGGGATACTCTGTTGAACAGGTTCCCACGTGCCACGGATCTGAAGGACGTCATAGTGCCCGTCTTCTCTCTTCGCAATAATCCGGTCGCCGACATTTTGTACAGCCATGTCGTTTCTCAGGCGCGGCCGGCAATTCGCTGAACCGCCCACTCCGCGAATTCAACATCCGTCAAACCTGGAGGAGCGTCACGTAACTCATCCGTGCTGATGGTTTCGCCATTGGGTCCCTCCGTTTCCATCCATTGGCCAGGCTTGCGTAGTTCGTGGATGATCGTGTCGAAAGGGATTCCATAGCGATCGGACAAGAAGTTGCGGTTCTCGACGTCCTTCGAATCGCGCTCGACCAGTCCGCGCTCATCCAAGAATCGGTCTAGATCGGTCTTGTAGTCGCTCATCGCTGCCTCGAATTATTGGCGCGCTGGGCGTGCTTGCCGGGTGTGGTTACCTGACGCTTCTGTGGCAACCGCTCTCACACTTTCTGTATCCCTACAACCTCGCGCTCGCCGGCCCCGGGGAGATATCACTGTTGCTATGGCTCATCGTGAAGGG
>JADGQR010000314.1 GCA_017881685.1 Gemmatimonadaceae bacterium | reverse complement strand
GGATTCAGCTCATTGCCGGCGCGCTCCAGATTGACACGAAGCGCCTCTACCCAGTTTCGCCCGCTAAGCAGCCGATTGATGAACGGAACGTCGCTGATCTTGTCGTCCTTCAGCAGCGCCCAGCTCTTGAGCGGTCCTGTCGGCGCCCTCAGGCGAGAGCGCGCAGTGTCGGCCTCCTCGAGGCTTCTCCGGTTGACGAACACGTAGCCCCCAACGACCAGGGCCACGGTCGCCAGGAACACGGCCGTCAGAACGAGGATCACCGACCCATACCTTCCGCAAAGAGATCTGCTGACACTTCCACACCAGCGATTTTCAGGCGGTCCATGAACGCCGGCCTCACACCTGTAGTCTCGAACTCTCCAATGACTTCGCCAGACGGAGAAACGCCCTTTCGCTTGAACCGGAAGATCTCCTGCGTGGCCGTCACCGGCCCTTCCATGCCGGTCACTTCGACGATGCTCACGATACGCCTGGTTCCATCGGAAAGACGCGACACCTGAATGATCAGATCGAGCGCCGACGAGATCTGCTCGCGCATCGCGCGATCGGGAAGGTTCGAGCCCGCCATCAGAATCATCGTCTCGAGGCGCGACAGCGCATCTCTCGGCGTGTTGGCGTGAATGGTCGTCATCGATCCCTCGTGACCGGTGTTCATCGCCTGAAGCATGTCGAGCGCCTCGGCAGAACGAACTTCGCCGACGATGATGCGGTCAGGACGCATACGGAGAGCGTTCTTCACGAGATCGCGCGCCTTCACTTCGCCTTCGCCTTCGGCATTCGGCGGTCTCGTCTCGAGACGCACCACGTGCTCCTGCTGGAGTCTGAGCTCGGCCGCATCTTCGATCGTGATGATGCGCTGGTCTGACGGAATGAACGATGCCATCGCGTTGAGCAGCGTCGTCTTTCCAGCGCCGGTTCCGCCCGACACGAGGATGTTGAGACGAGCGGCAACGCAACCGGCGATGAGAGTCGCCATCGTCTGGTTGAACGATCCGTTCTCGATGAGCCTCTGGATCGAGAGGTCGATTCCAAAGCGACGAATTGAGAGAACTGGACCGTCGAGCGCGAGCGGCGGAATGATCGCGTTGACACGCGAGCCGTCGGGAAGACGTGCATCGACCATCGGCGACGATTCATCGACGCGACGACCGACACGGCTTACGATTCTGTCGATGACCGCGAGAAGATGCGCATCGTTCCTGAACGACGCTGCAACGCGCGTGAGACGTCCCGCGCGCTCGATGTAGATCTCCTTCGATCCGTTCACGAGGATGTCGCTGATGCTCATGTCGCGGAACAACGGCTCGATGGGGCCAAGTCCCGTGATCTCGTACAGCACCTGCTCGATGATGTCTTCGCGGTCGGCGACGGTGAGTGGCGTTGATTCCTGTCGAAGCAGCTCGATGACAACGGAGCGGATTTCGGAGTTGAGAAGACGCTCGTCGGGAATCTGCTCGAGCGCTTCGAGGTCGAGACGCTCGATGAGCTTGCGGTGGAGATCGATCTTGACCTGGTCGATCGGGCTCACCTGCTCGATGTCGATGCGGCGGCCGTACATGCCTGACGACGGACCAACCGCGGGGGTCTTCGACACCGGCGTATGACGCGGCGCCGTCACTGCCGGCACCTGGCCAGCGGACGTGGTTGCGCCAACGGGCGCCGCAATCGGCGAGGTGTTGACATTTTGCCGCCTGGTTAAACGGTCTCTAAGAGACATTTCTTACTCCTTTATCCGTTCCGAACAGCTTGCGCAGCCGGCCACCCTGGACGTCCTTGACACGCGCGAAGCTCCCGGAAGCCGTGCTGGCTCCACTGAGCTTCTTTGCAAGATCGGCATAACTGCGAGCGAGCTTCGACCCGGGCTCTTCGAGAGAGACAGGAACTCCTTTCGTCAGTGCAGCCGCTGACAAGCGATAATCGTTAGGCAGCTTCCAGTAAACCGCCGTCTGCAGCAGATCCTCCGCGTCCTTCACGGGCAATACGTCGCCCGACTGATATCGGTTCACTACGACGCACAGCTTCGAGTCATCGTAGCCGAGCCGTCTGCAGACCGCCAGCGAGCGTTGCGTGCTGCGCAGGGCGGGAACGCTCAGGTGCGTGACGAGAACGATGCGGTCGGCTGCGTCGAGCGCTGTGAGAGTCGCTTCGCTGAGGTGGTGCTCACAGTCGACGACGGTCACCGAAAAGTGCGTACGGAGAAGATCGAGAATCGCTCCGACAGCCGCAGAATCAAAAAGCTCTTCGTCTTCCGGACTGTCTCCCGTTGGAAGCGCCCACACTCCGCCAGGGCAGGGAGTGAGCAGGGAGTTCAGCAGCTCCGCGTCGATCTGGCTTCCCTTTGCGATCAGGTGACTCAGGTCGTACGCCGGTTTCAGGTTGAGAAACACGCGCACGTCGCCGCCCGTGACGACGAGATCGACGAGAGAAACTCTTGCGTCAGAGCGCATCGCGCCGAACGCCTGTGCGATGTTGACGGCGATGCTCGTGCTTCCCAGCCCGCCCTTGCCGCTGTATACGGCTACGAGCTCACCACGCTCCGCATCGTTTCTCGAGCGGCGCATGAGACGCTCGACCGAGCCAGCGAGCTCTTCCGGCTTTGGTGGATACACGAGGAACTCATGGACGCCGGCGCGCATGGAGCGGACGATGAGATCCGACTCCGCGGAGGGAGCGGTCGCGATGACCGAAGTATTCGCATCGCGCCTTATCTCCCGCTCGAGCGCAATGAGCTGGCTCGGCGTGATGCCTTCGACAGGTACGATGACGAGATCGAAGTGTCCGTCACGCATTTCCTCGATCGCCGCATCTCTGTCCTCGACCTGCTCCGGACGCGTAAAACCGAAACGCGCAAGAACCCCGTTTACGCTCTCGGGCGAGCCGGCAGAATTCCCCGCAATCAATGCCCTTCGCTGCATCCGCCTTCCCTTAACGAATGATCGGGGATGGCGGACGCTTGGATGCGTCGTCGAGACGCTTCTTGATCGCGTCACGAGCGGGCAGTGCAGTGTCGGGTAGCAGTCTCAGCACGTCTTGCGGACGCGGATCGGAAGGATCGATGATAACCGGCGTGACGACAACGAGAAGCTCGCTCTTGTTGTCCTGCCATTGCCGGCTGGAAAAGAGCTCTCCGAGAATCGGAATGTCCATGAGGAACGGAATCCCGGTCCTTGTGAGCTCCTGCTCGTCATTGAAAAGACCCGAGATGATCATGCTCTGGTCACGCCGTACGTCCACCGTCGTCTCGACCCGCCTCGTGCGAAATGCCGGGATACGGAAGCCGGAGATGTCGATGCCATTGGTGAAGTCGAGGCTAGACACTTCGGGACGGACATAGAGCTTGATAAGGCTATCGTTGAGGATTTCTGCCGAGAACTTGAGCCTGACGCCGAACTCCTTGTACTGAATCGTGAACGTCGGGGTAGCTCCGCCGACGCCCGGCTGAATCACAGGAACGGGGATTTCTCCACCGGCCAAAAACGTCGCGGAATCTTTGTTTCCCGCGACGATGTTCGGTTCAGCGAGTGTCTTTGCGCGGCCGGTCTGCTCTTCCGCATCGAGCAAGGCGAGTAGATTCCTCGTTCCGAAATCGGTGAGCACAGTGCCAAACCCGGAACTGCTCGGAAGGGTGATTTTACCGGTCGCAGTGTTAAACGTGTTGTCGGTATTGAAGGTACCGGTGCCGACGCGAGTTCCCCGGTTCCTGTATACGGCAGACAGGCCAGTGTTGGTAAGAAAGTCCTTTCGCACTTCGGCGATCTTGATG
>JADGQR010000313.1 GCA_017881685.1 Gemmatimonadaceae bacterium | reverse complement strand
GCGTTGAAGATTCTCCACGGTGGCTGGGTGCCGATTGCGATCGGCCTCGCAATTTTCACGCTGATGACCACCTGGTATTCGGGGCGACGGATCGTGCTGAAACTATTGGTGCGCGGATCGCTGCCAATCGAGATGTTCCTGAACTCCGTCGCAGAGCACAAACCCGTACGCGTGCCAGGGACGGCCGTGTTCATGACGTCCGATCCGGATGGTGCGCCGCTCGTGTTGTTGCATCACCTCAAGCACAACAAGGTTCTGCATCAGCAGGTGGTGCTGCTCTCCGTGCTCTCGGCAAACGTGCCTGAGATTCCCGAATCGGAACGGCTTTCGGTCGTCTCGATGCGTGAAGGCTTCTGGAGAGTGAAGGCTCGCTATGGATTCCTCGAGACGGCCAGCGTTCCCGATCTGCTTGCCCGCGCGAAAGCGGAAGGCCTTGTGGCAGAGCCGATGAAGACGACCTACTACCTCGGCAGAGAGCGACTGATCCCGGACGCGAATTCCAAGCAGCGCCTGGCTGGCTGGAGAAAGAAGCTTTTCATCTTCATGTCGAGAAACTCACGCACTGCAACTGAGTTCTTCCAGATTCCGCCCAACCGTGTAGTCGAGCTCGGGGCTCAAATCATCTTCTAGGAATCCCGCCGGCGGACTTTCTCGATGTCGCGCCGATCCTTCTTTGTTGGGCGGCCTGATTCGTAGCCGGTATTGGCGTTCATCGCCCTGACGTGAGCGGCCATTGCCTCGCGCGCTTTCCTGCTCGCATCGGTTTCCTGATAGAGCGTCGCGGCGATCGCCGCTGAGCCTCGCGTTCCCGAGACGCCCGTTACGTCGATGACGTGCTCGTACGGACCCATGCGGATGCGCATCGTGTCGCCCGCCTGGATCAGCTTCGATCTCTTCGCGCGCTCACCGTTGACCTCAATCTTGCCCGCACCTATCGCCTCGGCCGAGAGTGCGCGCGTCTTGTAGAAGCGCGCTGCCCACAGCCACTTGTCGAGGCGGATTCTTCCGGGGCGTTCGGTTTCGTCGTCTTCGTGCCGTGATGTCATCTTCTTCCGTCCATTGGGCTCGCTCGTAAGTTATCCGCGATGCGAATACCTGTCCTGCTGTGTTCTCTCGCCTTTGGAGCGGCGGTTCCCCTCGCTGCCCAGAGTGCAGACACAGCGAAAGCGAAATCAGAACCCGTCATTCAGGACAACAGCTTCCTCGTCGAGGAAGCGTACAACCAGGACGCGGGTGTCGTACAGCACATCTCGACATATCAGATACAGCGCGGCACTCCTGGCTTCGTAGCGTCGTTCACACAAGAGTGGCCTGTCGGGTCGATCACACACCAGCTGAGCTACACGATTCCGATCTCCCGTGCTGATGCACGCACCGGAATTGGAGACGTCCTCATCAACTACCGATATCAGCTTCTGGGTGATGGCGAAGCAAAGCTCGCGATTGCTCCGCGACTCTCACTGGCGCTTCCCACCGGTGACTGGAAGCAATCCCGCGGTGCCGGTGCCGCAGGATTGAACGGCACAGTTCCGTTCAGCTATGTCGTGTCTCCGCAGATCGTGACACACTTCGATATCGGCGGATCGATCACGCCGTCCGCGCGCGACACTCAAGGCGACAGGGCACGAATTCTCGGCTGGACAACGGCAGGGAGCGTGATTCTTACGGTGAGCAACAGAATCCAGCCGATGCTCGAGGCGGTGTACTCGAGCAATCAGTCAGTCGTCGGTCGCGATCTCACCGCGCGAAGTGAGAGCCTGCTGATCTCTCCCGGCATTCGCGCGGCGTTCAATTTCACATCCGGACTTCAGATCGTTCCCGGCATTGCCGTACCACTCGGCGTGGGTCCGAGCAGCGGGCAGAGATACGCCTTCTTTTACCTCAGCTTCGAGCACCCGTTCAACGAACAAGGGCGGCCGCACTAATCCTGGTGGCGCCTGGAATGAGCCTGACAAATCCTTACTTCTTGGTCTGGTCCTTCTTCGCTTTTTCGACTGCGGCCTTATCTGCTGCGGTTTTTTCCTTGAACGTCTTTGATTTCAGCGTTCCAGTGCTGTCGCTGTAAATGAAGACCCGGCTTTCTGGTCCCATGATTCGTACGCGCGACGGCTCGAGCATCTTGTACATCGTTCCTTCGTTGAGGCGCATGCGCATCGGCGCCTCCATTTCCCTCAGTCGCATCGGAAGTTCGCGCATTCGTTCGCGGATCAGCGGCAACTCTTCCTGAAGCATCGGTCTGAAGTCTTCCATGTTCATTCGCGGAAGCGATTGCATGGTGAAGCCGCCAGGTCCGCCGTTCAGCATCATGCCGAACGCGTTTCCTTCCCGCAGATCAGACGCTCTTCCCGCGGTTACCTGGACATCCCGAATTCTTCCGCCCGAATGCACTCGCAGCGTCACGACATTACCTGGCGAAAGTTTTTGCACCTCGCGAGTGAGCCGGCGCGTTGGAAGTCCGCTCGCATATCCGTCCCCTGCATCGGCTGAGTTCACCCGAAGATCGACACCGTTGATCGAAACGATTCGATCGCCTTCGACGATTCCAGCATTCTCCGCCGGTCCCTTGGGCGTCACGCGAGCGACAAAGACTCCGATCGTGTCACGAAGGCTTCCGGTCGGGCTGAGCTGAAGGCCGAGAGCCGCGCGCTTCATCATTACGGAATCCATCGACGAGCGGCGAAGAGTCTCGCATTCCGTTCTGGACGCATCCGTGCTGTAACAGATGGTTCCCCGAGGCGCTTCGCGCTTCTCCGGAGCCGGTTCTTTTTTCGGCGCCGGCTGCTGCGCCGTCAAGACACCAGCGATGCTGAGAAACGCTGCGGCGCCGGTCATTACTGAGGTTATCCCACGCATTGTTGTCTCCATTGAGCAGTGGCGTTCAATGCTATGACAGTATCCGGCAAGTGGATGGTTGCCCGGTGCCAAAAGGCGCCGGGGCCGGGCATATTTGAGACATGGCAACGACTGTGGATCCGGCGAGTAAGAACGGGGTCGAGCCCGACGTTCACGCGTTCGAGCACCATTGGCAGGATGAGGCTGACGCCGCCTACCTCTATCGCATTCTCGCTGCGGCGGAACCCGACGAGAGAAAGAAGGACATCTACGCGCGTCTGGCTGATGTCGAAGATCGGCACGTAGTCGTCTGGGGCAACCTGATGACGAGTCACGGCCACAAGCCGAAGTCGTTCCGTCCCAGCACGCGCGCACGGTTGCTCGCAAAGCTCGGAAGCGTGTTCGGCCCTGGATTCCTTCTTCCGATGCTGCTCGAGGAAGAAGGACGCGAGGTGAAGGCGTATCTCGACATGCACCGTGCGACGCCCAAGGGCGCTCCCGGTGGTGGCGAAGCACTGACACTAGCGAAGGAGTCCGCCGATCATGCGATGACTCTCGCCGGAATCGCCGGCAAGAGCGGCGAGCCGTGGCATCGCACGGAGTCGGGCGGATTTCTCCGCAACGTGGTGTACGGATTCAACGATGGGCTGACCGCCAACTTTGGTCTCGTTGCCGGCGTCATCGGAGCCGCCGCGACGCAGCAGCATCAAGCAGTAATCGTCGCCGGTGTCGCAGGCTTGATCGCCGACGCACTGTCGATGGGATCGAGCGGATACCTCGCCGCGAAGAGCGAGCGCGAGGTGTACGACTACGAGATCGCGATGGAGCGTGACGAGATCGCGCTCATGCCCGAGATCGAGCGCGACGAGCTCGCGCTGATTTACGAAGCGAAGGGAATGGACACCGCGTCCGCGCACAAGCTGGCGACGGAAGTGATGGCCGATCCGGCCCGCATGCTCGAAGAGCAGGTGCAGGAAGAATTGAAGATCGGTGAGCAGACGATCTCACCGTTCCGCGAAGCGTGGGTGACCGGACTCGCGACAGCCTTCGGCGCAATCATTCCTGTCTTCCCGTTCTTCCTGGCAAAGGGAACGACGGCAATCGTGCTGTCGTTCACGTTCGCGATGCTATCCCACTTCCTCGTCGGAGCAGCGCGCTCAGTGTTCACCGGCCGAGGCGTATTCCGTTCGGGCCTCGACATGTTCGTCGTCGGCCTGGGAGTGGCGATCGTCGGATACTATGTTGGCGGCTGGGTGGGGCATCTCTTTTAGCTGCGATCATCGGCGGAACTGCAGGAACTGCAGGAACTGCAGGAACCGCGGGAAGTACAGGTTCGCGCCGACTGCGTCGGCTCGCTGAGGGCGCTGAGAGCCGCAGGAGTTCGCTGAGGAAATCCAGATTGGGCAACTGGCGTCTGCGCATCCAGCATTCAATCAGCCGCGAGTTTCCCTTATTGGGGTTAAACGACGGGAACTACGTACAGGCTGTCCCGCCCTTCCGTAGTCAACCCTAAATAAAGAAAGGCTGAGCTCCAATCGCGGCCGCTTGGGCAGGGGCGCTGCGCCACCTGTAGTTCTCAGCGCCCTCAGCTTTTCTCAGCGCCCTCAGCGAGCCGACGC
>JADGQR010000312.1 GCA_017881685.1 Gemmatimonadaceae bacterium | reverse complement strand
GCTGCAGCAGCGGTTCCTGCTGCCGCTGGCGATCTATACGCCGATTCGCTTTTTCTGGTCCTATCACGAGCCTGCGCCTTACGGTATCAAGGACGACCGGATCCGCAACGTGATTGCTGCCGTCTATCAAAACGGAAGCGCCGGTATGCCCGAGAAGTACGGCTATTCCGAGTTCCCCGGTGTGACGATTCGCGAGACCTTTCGCCTCATCAGCGCCGTGAAGCGCGACCTGGCCGCGATCGTCTCACCGCTCCTCATCGTTCACTCCACGGAAGACGACATGGCCAGCCTGAAGAATGCCACCTTTCTGGCCGCGGGTGTCTCTTCCCGTCAGGTGGAGACTTTTTACGTCGACGATACGTATCATGTACTCACCCTCGACAAGCGCAAGGATGACGTTGCCGCGAGGGTGGCCGAGTTCTTCGGGCGCCTTCAGACAGGAATTGCAGTAGCGGAAGGCGTCTGTTCTGTCAGTGTATGAGCTGAAGCGCAGGAGTGGACGAACAGGGATACCACAATGACCACGATATTTGAGAAGGTCCAGGAGATTCTTGGAAAGAAATACTCGCTGGCGCCGGAAACTATCACTAAGGATTCAACCCTGGAGAGCCTGGGGCTGGATTCGCTCGACCTGATCGAACTGTTGTTTGACGTCGAGGACGAGTTTCAGATTCGAATTCCGCAGGACGGCGGCTCGGCCCTGAAGACGGCCACGGTTCAGGACATCGTCGACAGCATTCAGAAGCTCGTCTCGCCGGAAACGCCGATTCAGCTTGCGGGCGGTCAGTGACGTGAGACGGGTCGTGGTCACGGGGCTCGGCGTGATCTCGCCCCTGGGCAACGATCCCGATACGCTGTTTTCGAGGCTGATGGCAGGGGAGTCGGGAATCCGTGAAGTCACCACGGAGGGACCAAAGGGGACTTCCCGGAACGTCGCCGGGAGCGCCGCATTCGACCCCGCACTCTACTTTCCCGCGCCACAGAGGCTCGACCATCTCGATCGCGTCAGCCAGTTCTCGCTTGCCGCCGCAGCAACCGCGGTGAAGGACGCAGGAATTCAGTTCACCGATGACCTCAAACCGCGATCCGGCGTTTCATTTGGCACCGGTATGGGCGCGTCCAATGCGCTCGAAGAGACCTTCGCTCAATTGCTCCTGCGCGATCCGGATCGCGTGAAACCGCTGACCGTGCTCAAGGTGATGAACAATGCTTCCGCCGGTCACATCGCCATTCAGCATGGTCTCGGCGGCCCGGATCTCACCTATTCCTGCGCCTGCTCATCGTCGTCGGTGTCCATCGGCGAGGCGTTCCGTCAGATCCGGCATGGGTACGCCGACGTCATGATTGCAGGCGGAGCTGAGGCTGAGCTTACGTTCGGCTTTTTCAAGGCGTGGGAGGCCATGCACATTCTCGCCATCGTTGACCCCTCCGACCCTTCCGCGTCATGCCGGCCGTTCGCTCGGAATCGGAGCGGCCTGGTCCTCGGCGAAGGCGCGGCCATGGTCGTCCTTGAAGAACGGGGAAAGGCCATCCAGCGAGGCGCGCGAGTCTATGCGGAGATCGTCGGATATGGATCCAGCAACGATTACCTGCACATCACCAAACCCTCTGTCGATGGACAGGCTCACGCGATGGAGCTGGCCCTGGCCGACGCACGTCTGACGCCCGCCGAGGTCGACTACGTCAATGCGCATGGCACGGCTACTGTGCTCAATGACGTGACCGAGACGCGTGCGATCAAGCGGGTCTTCGGTGACCGCGCCTACAGAGTTCCCGTCAGCTCGACCAAGTCCATGCATGGCCATCTGCTGGGCGGTGCCGGCGCTCTGGAGTTCGTCATCAGCCTGCTGGCGATGCACTACAAGGGAGTCCCGCCCACGGCCCACCTCGATATTCCCGATCCGGAATGTGACCTGGACTATGTTCCCGGCCGCGGAAGAAGCGATCAGGACATTCGCTGCGTCATGTCCAATTCATTCGCATTCGGCGGAACGAATGCCGTTTTGATTGCACGCCGGGAGTGATGCCATGCCGGGAGCGTGACATTCGCGATGTCGAGTCTGGCTATCTTTGTCTGGATCGCGAGCGTCTTCCTCGACACTGCGGGGCGCCTTACGTTCAAGTCCGCCGCGATGACGGAACGAGAAACCGAATTGCAGCGCTGGAAGAGCATGCTCCGTTCGCCCTGGCTCTGGGCCGGCATCATCTGCTTCTGTCTGGAGTTCGCCGTGTGGCTTGCTCTGCTGTCCCTCATTCCGTTGTCGCAGGCCGTGTTGATCGGCTCCATCAACATCGTCGTCGTAATGATCGCCGGCAGGCTGATTTTCCATGAACGACTTGACGGACTGCGCTTGGCGGGAATGTCGCTGATTGCCGTAGGAGTAGCGCTCGCGGGAGGTTTCGCATGAGCCGCGCACGATTCTATCTGGTTGGATTCAGTGCGCTCGTGCTCGTCGATACCTGGACACAGCTGTCCTTCAAGCTGGCTTCGCACCAGACCGGTGAATTCGTCATGACGACCGCGTGGCTGAAGGCTGCCGTCGCCAGCCCCTGGATTTACGGTGCCATTGCCGGCTACCTCAGTGCGTTCTTCACCTGGATGACGCTGCTCAAACACGCCCCGGTCGGCCCGGCCTTCGCCGCTTCCCATCTCGACGTGGTCACTGTGCTCATGCTTTCCGCGTTGCTTTTCGGCGAGCAACTTTCTGCGCTGAAGATCGCCGGCGCCACGTGCATCGTGCTTGGCATCGTCCTTTTGAGTCTCAGCGAGTCGAAGGACGTAACAGCGAGAGCAACTGTCGATTGACCACCTGATGCTGTGCCTGCCACTCACCCAAGGTGTGATCGGGTATCGATGGCTGACCGTCAAGTCCACTCAGAAGTCGCTTGAGCCGCCCGTGGTAGCGATACGAGGAGACATCGCCTGTTACGTCGCTTCCCGCAATACGTCCCTGCAGCATCTCGATCGCGGATGTGAGCTCTTCGAGGCGCATGACGCCCTGGTCCCAGTTCGT
>JADGQR010000311.1 GCA_017881685.1 Gemmatimonadaceae bacterium | reverse complement strand
TCTATCACGACACGGACGATCCCTGCTCGGACGGACGGAGGATATGCACCATCACCATGACCGGTGGATCGAAGCTGCATATTATGGCCCCGAAGCCCGACGGCAGCGGACCGAACAATCGCTCGACCGCGGTGAAGCTGATTGGACCCGATTCCGCATCGTTCACCATGTGGCTCGCCGGCGACGCGGAGCACGAGGAGATCGCCTGGTTCGACAGCACCGGCTACGGCCGGAACCCCGGCATGCGGGTGAATGTTCTTAAGGCTGATCATCACGGGAGCTGCAACGGCGTGACGCCTCGTTATCTCGCCCTCATCAGGCCCCAATGGATGGTCGCATCACTCGGCGTGAGAAACGACTATGGTCACATGCACGCTCAGGCAAAAAGCATCTACAGACAGGCAGGTGTGCCTTGGTACCGCACTGACCAGAACGGCACCGTTACGATTCGTTCGCCGGGAACCGTTGGCGGAGGATTTACAATTACCCCCGAGCGCCAGGGATCCAACCTGGATGGGCCAAGCGATCGTGTGTCCCATCAACCTGAATGCACGGCCTGATTTTCGCCGGAAGCGAGCGTGAAATCACAAACTGATATCTCCACCCCGATCGTTCTTCGATTTCCTCGCGACCTGCTTCTCTGACCGGCCAAGCGCTTTCCGCTTCGCCTCGGGATCGGTCTCGATGAGGAGCGTTGACTTTCCTTCCCCTCGGTCGTGAGTGACCGACAGCACGTCGCCTTCTTTCACGCCTTCGGGCAGAACCCATTGTGGAATTGGCGTCACAGTACGCCCATCCACCTCGATGGACGCGGAGCCGTCTTCAATCACATCGACGATCCACGTATGCTTGGAGTGTTTGTTCATTGATTCTCCGGCGCCAGGATTTCGATCAGTTTGTAGAGTAGTGCATGGCATGTCCTATGCGCCATTGTCTGCTCTCTCAGCAGCATTACTTGCACCAACAATCCCAAGAGAAGATCTATGCACAGCGACTCAGGTCACACGACCTCCGTCTGGATGGCTACTACCGAAGTTCCGCAATTCCAGCCGCTGACTCAGGATCTCCGGACGAATGTCTGCGTAATAGGCGCTGGAATCGCCGGCATGACTACCGCGTACCTCCTTGCGCGCGCCGGCCGCGCGGTTGTGCTCATAGACGATGGGCCGATCGGGGGTGGAGAAACCGGTCGCACTACTGCCCACCTTACGGCGGCTCTGGACGATCGCTACTACAGCATTGCGAAGATTCACGGCGCGGAGGGCGCGCGGGTCGCTGCCGAGAGTCACATGTCGGCAATCCATCGCATCGAGACCATCGCATCGATGGAAGACATAGACTGCGAGTTTGAGCGCGTCGAAGGCTACCTCTTTCTGGGCGGCGACAGCCAGCGAAAGGAGCTGGAGCTGGAGCTCGAAGCAACGCATCGCGCCGGGATCAACGACACCCAGATCGTCGATCGTATTCCTTTCAGCTTCTGGAATAGCGGGCCCGCGCTTCGCTTTCCGCGCCAGGCAACCTTTCATCCGCTCAAATACCTGAAGGGTCTGGCACGCGCGATTCTCCGCGATGGAGGAAAGATTTACACCGGCGTTCACGCCGAGAAGATCGAGGACGGAGAGCCTGCGCGCGTCACGACGAGCGATGGACTGGTGATCAGCGCCGACAACGTCGTGGTCTGCACCAATGTTCCCGTCAACGATTGGCTGATCATTCACAGCAAGCAGGCCGCGTATCGCACTTACGTCGTCGGCATGCGCGTTCCGCGTGGCTCTGTTCCGCACGGATTGTACTGGGACACGCCCGATCCCTACCACTACATCCGTCTCGAGCAGGCCGAGGATGGTTCCGGAAATGAGCTCGATTACGAGATTCTCATCGTCGGCGGCGAGGATCACAAGACCGGACAGGCCGATGATATGGGCGAACGCTTTACGCGTCTCGAGCAGTGGACCCGTGAGCGTTTCCCGATGATAGAGCGCGTGGAGTATCGCTGGTCAGGACAGGTGATAGAGCCGGTCGATTACATGGCCTACATCGGCAGGAACCCGGGCGGTAACGACCACATCTACATCGCCACCGGCGACTCCGGAAACGGAATGACTCATGGAACCATCGCCGGCATCATCCTGAACGAGCTGGTGCAGGGAAGGAAGCACCAGTGGGCAAGCCTCTACGATCCCTCTCGCGTAAGCCTTCGCGCGACTCCAGAGTACGTGAAAGAAAACGTGAACGTCGCCGAGCAGTACAAGGATTACTTCACGACGGGCGATGTCGGCGATCTTGCCGCCATCAAGCCGGGCGAAGGAGCGGTAGTGGGCCACGGCCGCGGCAAGGTCGCCGCGTATCGCGATGAGCGCGGCAACCTTCACCAGCACTCGGCCATCTGCACTCACTTGTACTGCATCGTTCACTGGAACGGTACCGAGAAAACCTGGGACTGTCCGTGCCATGGATCGCGATTCGATCCCTATGGCAAGGTAGTCAACGGCCCCGCTATAGTCGGGCTTTCTCCTGTGGGCTCGGAGCCGAAGAAGAAGAGGGAGGAGGAGACGAAGAAGAAACCGAGGAAGCCCGCAGCAAAGCGGTGACGTTGTGAGTCTTGCCGTCATCGACGAGACGAATCGCTTTCTCGACCTGCTGCCCATCTACCGTTAGCTCCGCGGACCCGCGCTGCAAGCCGTGGGGATTCTCTACTCTGATGACGTAGGTCGATGATCTGAACTGGTATTCGATGGTGAACTCCTTCCAGCTCGCCGGAATGCATGGCTCGATGTGCAGAAGCTCTCCCCGCTGCTGGAATCCAAGCATCGCCTCGAGCGCGGTTCGATACATCCAGCTTGCAGAGCCCGTGTACCACGTCCAGCCACCGCGGCCGAGATGGCCTTTGGCTGTGTACACGTCGGCCGCTACGACGTACGGCTCGACTTTGTAGATGTCGACCGCTTGCGGAGTATCCGAGTGCGTTATGGGATTGAGATACTGGAACAGCTCCAGCGCGCGGTTTCCGTCTCCCTGAAGCGCCGTCGCGAGCACCGCCCACAGCGCGGCGTGCGTGTACTGCGCGCCATTCTCTCGCACTCCGGGCAAATATCCCTGGATATACCCGGGATCATGCGTCGTCTTGTCGAACGGCGGCGTGAGCAGCATGATGAGCCGCGCATCTTCTCGCACGAGATACTTGTTAAGCGACTGCATCGCGATGCGCGTTCGCTCTGGCTTGCCCGCCCCGGAGATGACGCTCCAGCTCTGCGCGATCGAGTCGATCTTGCACTCATCGCTGGTGCGCGAGCCGAGCGGCGAGCCATCATCGAAGTAGGCGCGGCGATACCACTCGCCATCCCACGCCGACCGCTCGACTGCATCGGCATATTCGTCAGCCTCGGTGAGAAGCTCATCACGCACCGCCAGGTCATGCCTGTGGTCGGCGTGCACAGCGAACTTGCGGAGCGTGGCGATGAGGAACCACGCCAGCCACACGCTCTCTCCCTTCCCCTCGATCCCCACCCGGTTCATTCCATCGTTCCAGTCGCCGCTTCCGATGAGCGGCAGACCGTGCACTCCCTTGGTGCACGCTCTTCTCAGGGCGCGGACACAATGGTCGTAGATGCTCCCGACTTCGGACGACACTTTCGGCACATCATAGATCTCGTGCTCGTCGGGATTGAGCTGGCGCATGGTGATGTACGGCACCTCGACATCGAAGATCCCCGTGTCGCACGCGACGTTCACGTAGTGATCGATTACATACGGAAGCCACACGAGATCGTCCGAGAATCGGGTTCGTACCCCGCGTCCGCTGTGAGGATGCCACCAGTGCTGCACGTCGCCTTCGATGAACTGCCGCGCCGCCGAGCGAATGATGTGCTCTCTCGCAACTCCGGGCTCCGAATAGACGAAAGCCATCACATCCTGTAGCTGGTCCCGGAACCCGAATGCACCGCTCGACTGGTACAACGCAGTGCGCGCCCACATTCTGCACGAGAGCGCCTGGTACAAGGCCCAGCGATTCACCATCAGATCGAACGTCGGCTCGGGCGTCTTCACTTTGA
>JADGQR010000310.1 GCA_017881685.1 Gemmatimonadaceae bacterium | reverse complement strand
CTTCGGTTTCCGTTGCGGTCTCAGGCTTGATATCCGGAAAGCCCTTGATCGTCGAAGCGCGGAGACCCGACAGGCCTTCGTCGAACAGCGTCGTCAGGAACGTGAACTTTCCTGACAGCGGCTGGTTGCCGGCCTTTCCGTGCGCAGCACGAAGCTTGAACTCGTTCACCTGCGACGGAAGCCACGGAAGACGATACGAGGCCGAGTACTTTGGATACGCATAGAACTTCGTCGCGTCGCCGTTGTTGCTCGTGCGCTCGTCGGTTACGCCGGCGGTCAGAAGAAGACGCTCGCTCAGGGTCAGGAATTCTTCCTGCGCGAAGTAGCTGAAGTTCTTGACGAGACTCTGGCCTTCATTGATGAATGTCTGCGTTGCGAGCGAAACGTTCGTCACGCCGGGGAACACTCCTCGGCCCGTGACTGCAACGACGTCGCTCTGGCGGCGACCCTGTCCGAAACCAACGGAGGTGGTCGCTGTGAACGGGTTCGTGATGAGACGATGCTGAAGCGTTCCGCCAAGATTGGCGTTGACGACATTTCCGTCTGACGTGTACAGCGTCCCAGGCGTGCCGCTGGCCTGCTCGATGTAAACGGTGGCTGGAGAAATGATCTTGTCATGATCGACGTAGCTGTCGACACCGCCGTTCAACGTGAAGTCCAGGCTCGAGCGCTCGGCCGAGAAAATATTGAAGATGCCGGTCATGTTGCCGAGAAGGCGATAAACGTTTTCCGGCGTCTTGACGAGGTCAGCGACCTGGAAAGGGTTGTTGTTCTGGACCGCAACCGAAGGGTTCTTCGGATAGGTTCCGTCGGCCTGTTTCTGAAGATCGACGAACGACGGAGTGGACGAGAAAGTCGTGTACGGGTTGATACCGGAGTTGTCGTTGCCGAATATTCCGCGCTGCGTCAGCGTATGAATGATTTCCGTATTGGCCTTGAAGTTCAGTCTCGAGCCGAACGCCTGTCCGAGGTTGATGCGAACTGACTGCTTGTTGTAGGAGTCATTCAGCGCCAGGCCGTTGTCGCGCTGCACGAGCCCGGACACGAAGTAGTTCAGGCCGGCATCGGTGCCACCGCGAATCGATCCGATGGTCTGGTAGTCGACGGAGCGGTTGCTGTTGTAAAGCTCCTGCTGGTAGTCGTTGCACTTCACGGTCGCGGCGTCGAACGCAGCAGCGTTCATTCCCGCGGCGGTGTAGCCAGCGGCTGTCACTTGGGCGGCAGACGTGAAGCACATGAGCGGAATCTCATTCGACAGGCGGCTCTGGCCGAAGCGCTGGGTAAGATCTATCTGCGGCTTGCCGGCGCGGCCCTGCTTGGTGGTGATGATGATGACGCCGTTCGTTCCAAGTGATCCGTAGATCGAGCTGGCGGAAGGTCCCTTGAGAACCTGAATGCTCTCGATGTCGTTCGGGTTCAGATCGGCGATTCTGTTGACGAGCTGATCCTGCGACGACGAGAAGTTTCCGCGCGCAGCCTGAGAAATGACATTCATGCCGCTCGGAATCGCCGCGTTGCTCACGATCACGCCGTCAACCACGTACAGCGGGCTGAACGATGAGTTGATCGTCGAGATTCCACGAATCTGCACCTGCGTTCCACCACCGGGAGCGCCGGAGTTGGTGCTGATGACAGCGCCGGGGACTTTCCCCTGCAGTGCGTTGTCGATCGTCTGCGCGGGAACCCTGTTCAGTCTCTCGCCGGAAACGACCGTAACCGCATTGGCAGCATTGACGGATGCCACCGTCGTCGCGGTTCCCGTGATGACCTGCTTGTCGAGCTCGAGAACGTCCTTGGTCAGGACGATGTTGATCTCTGACAGGCCGGCCGTGACGTTGACCACCTTCGGTACGTAGCCGATGCGACGGACGCGCAGCGTCACCGGACCAGCCGGGGCGCTTACGGAGAAGCGACCGTCTTCAGTGGTGGCCGCTCCGAGGGTGGTTCCGACGACAGTTACACTGGCTGCAACGACTGGGTCGTTGCCGCCCTCTGCTGTGACGCGGCCGGTAATGCGCCGTGTCTGCGCTGATGCGCTCGTGGCTGCTAGCCCGAGCAACAAAAGCGACGTGACTAACGAACGAGTTATTCTCACGCCTCTCTCCGAAAGTTGGAGTGGAAGGGGATCCGGCTTGTGGGGGACAGGATGACAAGCCGGACCGCCGGCTGGATAATCCAAGCCGGCGGTTAAGGTCCCCCAATTTGAACGGAGAGACAGCTATGTCAAGAGATTGTTATGGAAGTGTCAGGCGTTTGTTATGCTCCCTTTCACTTCGCCGCGCTAATGGGCGCTATTTTGGAGCCGCCGCTGGTTTGGAGAAATCAACCGTCGGAGCGACGTTCGAACCGGGCGCTGCTTCATAGTATGGGCGCGACTTCGCTCCGGTCACCTTCGCCGTTATGACCTGAGGAAAGCCCCTGATATAAGTATTGTAGTCTTTGACCGCCGCATTGTAGTCGCTTCGCGATACGGCAATCCGGTTCTCGGTGCCCGCTAGCTCGTCCTGGAGACGCAGGAACTCCGCGTCCGCCTTCAACTGAGGATACGCCTCGGCCACGGCGATCAGGCGCCCGAGCGCTCCCGTAAGCTGGTTATCGGCCGCGACCTGTTGTGCCGGGTCTCCCGAGCGAATGGCGCCACCGACGGCGGCGCGTGCGTTCGCAACTTCGGTAAACACGGCCTCTTCGTGGGCGGCGTAGCCCTTCACCGTATTCACGAGATTCGGGACCAGGTCAGCTCGCCTCTGAAGCTGAACTTCGATCTGCTGCTTAGCCGATGCTGCCTGCTCATCGAGCGTCTGGATTCTGTTGTATCCGCACGCACCGAGCGTAAGCGGCAGGAGGAGCACCAGGAAACGGGATTTCATCGGTTGAGAGCCTCGTTAGTGAGTCGACGTAACGTACGCAAAATGAGCGACAAAGTTTATGCGGTAAACCGGTCGAGGTAGGCAACCAGTTTTTCCATGCCGGCCATGTAGCCGGCGAGGACGGCACCCGCTTCATCCTTTTTCAGCTTCTGTGTTCCGCGAACATGCTGAATCGTGCGCTGGATCGGAGCAGGGTCGAAGCCCGCTTTCGATGCGACGAAGGCACTCAGGTCGGCATAATCCTGCGGCGGAACTTCACCGTGAAGTCGAGACACTCCGCGGAACACCACCATTATCGCGCTGAGGCTCGCTTCCAATAGCTTGATCTGCCCACCGCCATCGTCGCCGGCAGCCATGGCGCCGCGTCGAAGATGAAGAAGCTTGCCGAGTGCCTGCTGCTCGACCTGCAGACGCAGATCGGAGCGCGCGACCGTAACCTCTTTTGTTGGATCTTCTCCATACAAAAGCTTGTGGCGCTCGAGGATGTCCGCGTATTCCATCGGGAAAACGTCGGCCGATGACTTCCATTCCGCTTCCGTGAAGGTCATCGGTGCGGGATTCCCTGCCTCGCTCCATGCGCGAAGAACCGATCCCACCGCGGCAAGTCGGTCGAGCGGGACGGCATCCAGCACCACGAGAATGTTGTAGTCGGATCTGTTCGCGATGTGCTCACCGGCAACCGCTGATCCATAAAGAAGCACGGATCTCAGCGTACTTCCGTACGCGCCGCGGAGCTGCGATACAAGCTCATCGAGTTTCATCGCCATCGTATCATCTCACAGGGAAAAATTTCGATTCATCGGCAATCACCAGCTCGAGCCTCCACCACCACCGGAAAAGCCACCGCCTCCGCCAAAACCGCCGAAGCCTCCACCGCCGCCACCAAAACCGCCGCCGCTGCTCCATCCACCGCGACCGCCGCCGGAATTCATTCCGCTCATCAGAATCCACGGCAATGCACTGCCACCGCCTCCGCAGCATCCGCCCCGTCCGCCGCGACGGCGAGCGAAGCTCTGGGCAACCATGATCAGCACGACGAAGATGATGAAGAAAAGCTGCGGCGGAATTCCGCCGCTCGAGCTCGGCGCCTGTTCAGGCAAGGGCGGCGGCACGAGCGTCGTGTCGAGCGTAAAATTGAATTCGCTGGCAAATCGCTGCGCGGTTCTGAGCGTGACGAGCTCGAGTCCAGCAGAGTAGTTACGCTGAGCGAAGGCAGGCGTGGCTTCGCGGCAGATGTCGCCCGCAGTTGCATCAGTAATGAATCCTTCGGTTCCCTGCCCCGTGAGGATGAAGCAGCGACCACGGCCCTCGCTGTTCGTCTCTTTGGGAACGAGAAGGATCACGGCGCCCGCGTTGCGAGTTGGATCTCCCGGATTGCCGACCTTGCCGACTTTCCAGGTGCGTCCAATCGTGAGCGCAACATCCGCGACGTCCCGGCCGGCGAGATCGGGAAGCGTGACGATCGCGATTTCACCGCGCGATTTTGTCCGCACGTCTTCCGCAATTCTCGTCATGCGCTCAATCGAGCCGCTGTCGAGAACGTGCGCGAAATCGTTCACCAGACCCACTGGTGCCGGGATCACGGGCTGCTGCTGCGCGCTGCTGTGAACGGAGACTGCCATCAGCAGAATCGCGACGAGCATGCTCCTGCCGCGGGAGATCGCTCGCCGCGTTTTCATGTCTGTGCTGATATTCGTTCCTCCGCCCTTGATTTCACCCTCGGCGCCGCCACCTATTTAGCGGATGCCGACACACACAGTCAACTTCAGTGCCGCTCTCGCAGCCGCACTCATCGTCATAGCCTGCAGTCCCAACGGATCGACACCGCGCGCCGATGCAACACCCAGCGGCGCTGTCGCCAAGACCGCTCCGGCGTCGCCTGCCGCTCCCGACCCGATGGTCACCGCCGCCGACCACGGACGCATTCAGGGCGACAGCACTGCCAAGACCTGGGTCATCATTGCGAGCGACTTTCAATGTCCTTACTGCAAGCAGTGGCATGAAGAAACCTACGCGGCATTCATCAAGGAGTACGTACGCAGCGGCAAGGTAAAGGTTGCGTACGTGAACTTCCCGCTCAACCAGCACCAGAACGCAGTGATCACCGCCCAAGCCGCAATGTGCGCCGCCTCGCAGAACAAGTTCTGGCAGTATCACGACGCCCTGTTCAATTCGCAGAGCCGCTGGGAAACGATGCAGGATCCTCGACCGGTTCTCGATTCGCTCGCAGGCACCGTTGGCGTGGACGTGCCTTCGTGGGGAAAATGCGTCGACTCGGGGAAAATGCTTCCGATCATTCGCGCCGATCGTGACCGCCTTGCCCAGGCCGGCGTGCAATCGACGCCGAGCTTTCTGATTGGCGACGAAATCCTCGCGGGAGCGCAGCCAATCGAAGCCATGCGGCCTGCACTCGACTCAGCAATCAAGAAGAACGCCGGCACCGCTCGCTGACGCGAGCATTGTTGTCAAACCGCGCCGTACGATGAACAGCATCATGCGCATTCCGTACGGTGCGGCGGGCGCCATCAGCAAAGTGGCGGTCGCGATGGCGCCCAAAGGCGACGCGAAATTCCTGCGCGCATTGACGGCCCGGCGTGGTTTGTTCGACAGGTACGAAGCATGGGCGACCTCCAGCAGAGATAAGTCCCGTCAACTTCTTTGGGTCCACGCGCCCTCAGTTGGCGAAGGCTTGCAGGCGCTCCCGGTAATTCAGCGATTCCGCGCGGCACACCCGGACACGCAGCTCGTGTTCACGTATTTCTCGCCGAGTGCCGAGAAGTTCGCAGCAACAGTCGGGGCGGACTTTACCGATTACCTGCTCTTCGACACGGACGAAAACGCTGTTCGCGCGCTCGAGATACTGAATCCGGCTGCGATTGTGTTCAGCAAGCTCGACGTGTGGCCGATCCTCGTCGAGCACGCAACTGCCGCGGGAGTGAAGACAGGATTGATGAGCGCGACGGTGCCGGAATCTTCGCGACGAAGATCGAGCGTTGCGTTGATGGCGCTGCGCGACGCATACGCTTCGCTCGACGTTGTCGGCGCAATCTCTCCCGGTGATGCACAACGGCTCCTCGAAATGGGTGTTCGCGGCGAATGCATGACTGTCACCGGAGACACGCGATACGACCAGGTGTGGGCAAGAGCGAACACGAGGAGCGCGCGACGCGACGATCTCATCGAGCGCTACAACGATCCGCGTCCTACGCTGGTAGCTGGATCGACGTGGCCGAGCGATGAGAGGCGACTGTTCCCGGCATGGCTTCAGCTCAAGCGCGTGATACCTGATGCGCGACTGATGATCGCACCGCACGAGCTCAAGCCTTCGAAGCTTGCCGCCATCGAAAAATGGGCCGCCATCTCGTCGCTCAGCTTGTCGCGAACGAGTGAGTTTCGAACGGACGGCACCGATGTCGTACTCGTGGACGAATACGGAATCCTCGGCGATCTGTATGCGCTTGCAACGGCGGCGTACGTTGGAGGCGGCTTTCACGATGCGGGTCTGCATTCATTGCTGGAGCCAGCAGCATTTGGCGCGCCGGTGCTGATCGGCCCGATGCACACCGACAATCGTGACGCCGGGCTGCTCGTCGCCGGAGGAGGAGCGGTGCGATGCCCAGGACCGGGCGACATCTCGGCGAGACTTCAGGTGTGGTTCAACAATGCCGCCGTTCTTGGAAAGGCCAGCGCCTCGGCGAGGCGTGTCGTCGAAGCTGGCATCGGCGCGGCTGACCGATCGACGGAGCTCGTCGAAAGCCTGCTCGCCTGAGCGAAAGTTAGGCTTTCGCCGGCGTCGCCGGCTCGGGTGCCGGAGGGTGAAGATAGAAACCCTGCACCAGATGGACGCCGAGCTGCTTCACGGTCTCATATTCCTCGGCCGTTTCGACGCCTTCAGCGATCACCATCGCGTTCTGATCGTTGGCGAATCGCACCATGCCTTCGACGAGACTCTGCTTGATGAAGTTCACGTCGATGCAGTTGATGAGCGAGATATCGAGCTTGATGAAGTTGGGCTCGAGATTGGCGATCGACCCGAGTCCCGCGTATCCGCTTCCTGCGTCGTCGACGGCGAAACGATAACCTCGATCGCGGAAATCCTTCAGACGCCCACGAAACTTCGGATAATCGCGGATCGCAGTTCGCTCAGTAATCTCGAGTACAACGCGTGTCGGATCGCCGATATCCATGTCGTGCTCAGTGAACATCGGATCAGTGAAATCATGCGGATCGACGTTGAGGAAGAGCAGCTCGTCCTTCTCGAGCCTCTGCTTCATTCCAGCGATTGCAGTGTTACGACAGAGGCGGCTCAACTCCCAGATCATGTCCGTCTGCTCGGCAACTTCGAACATCACTTCCGGCCGACGCATGCTCTTCATGTTGCCACGCGCAAGCGCTTCGTATCCGAAGATGCGCTGCGTCTCGGTCACTACTATAGGATGGTAATCGATGTAGAGACCACCCGTTCGAAGGGTCTCGCGAAGATCAGCGGCCTTGAGCGCGAACTCTCTCTGCTCGACACTGTTAGACGATGTCGCAGCGTCTCTTATTGCGCGATAGACCTGACGCTCGAGCCGAATCTTCGGGTCGTAGTGGACGTGGGAGCTGCCGACGAAAGTGTCGAAGAGTGACGAGATGTCGTCGCCATGTTCTTCCTCGATGCGCGAGGCGATGAACTGGTGAAGATTGGCGGTCATCTCGGTAATCTCTTCGGGCGTCGGCACGGCGATCTCGTCGGCCGGCACGAACAAAACGACGAAGTCGTCGTCGTTAGTGAAGTTGACGACGACTTGGGCGGTGTTGAGCTGTGTGTCGTTCAGAAAGTCCCGAATCGCGTGGACCGTCGTCTCGAGAACCTGATCGAGTTTCTCCCATCCATAGATCTCTTCGATCTTGGTGTAGCGGTCGAAGTTGAAATAGAGAACGAGCAGCTCTTTTCTGTCGATGATCGACTGGCGAATCGAGTCTATCGCGGATGCGACCGTCTGGACCTTGGGCTGCGAGCCCCGAAACAACCGCCGAACGTTGGGCAAGCTCACGCCTTCGGAAGCTTCGCCACGTTTCGTTCCACGACCTCTGCCAGCTTGGCGAGCTCGAATGGCTTCTCGACAAAATCATCGGCGCCGGTCTCGAGTGCCTGCCGCTTGTCCATCCAGTCCTGGAGCGCGGTTACCATGACGACGCGAATGCTTTTTCCAGACGCGCCTGTCTTCAGCTCGCGACAAACCTGCCACCCGTCGCGGCCCGGCATCATCACGTCGAGCAGCACAATTGAAGGCTTTGTCTGCTGAAAGAGAGTAATTGCCTCGTCGCCGTTGTAGGCGACGGTGATCGGATATCCCTTTGCTTCGAGATAATCCCTGATTATGTGGGCGTTGTCTTCGTTATCGTCCACGACGAGAATGCCCGGAAGGTTCGCTGCAGTCATCCTTCATACGTTGCCCTGCCTGCCACCCCAAGGCAAGTGCATAGGCCGTCTTTGATATTGATTCGTGTAAACAAAAAGCCCCCGGCGATCGAATCGCCGGGGGCTTTGCTGTCACGCAGGAAAACATCAGGCCGCCGTGGCCTTCTCCGTCACTATACGAACGTTGTTCTCCACAACCTGCAGAAACCCGCCTTCAATGTTGAAGCGCTTGTCTGCTCCAGCACCGCCGAGACGAAGCGAACCGGTGCCGAGAAGCGTCATCAGCGGAGCGTGATTTTCGAGAATGCCAATTTCGCCATCGTACGCAGGTGCGACGACTGACGACGCTTCGCCTTCGAACAATACACTCTCCGGAGAGATCACCGAGACTTTCAGCACTCGATCAACCCTGTTGCGCCATCTTGGCTGCGTTCGCGATCACGTCATCAATTCCGCCGGCCATGAAGAAGGCCTGCTCGGGAAGATTGTCGAACTCTCCGGCAACCAGTCTCTCGAACGATGAGATCGTGTCTTCGAGCTTCACGTACTTGCCGGGGATGTTTGTGAACTGCTCGGCAACTGCGAACGGCTGCGACATGAAGCGCTGGAGACGACGCGCGCGACCGACGACCTGCTTGTCCTCTTCCGACAGCTCGTCCATTCCGAGAATCGCGATGATGTCCTGAAGCTCCTTGTAACGCTGGAGAATGCGCTGCACCGACGTTGCAACCTTGTAGTGGCGCTCGCCGAGGAACTGTGCATCGAGAATTCTGGACGACGAGGCGAGTGGATCGACGGCCGGGTAGATGCCAAGCTCCGTGATCGCGCGCGACAGAACGACCGTTGCGTCGAGGTGAGCGAACGCGGTTGCCGGTGCAGGATCGGTGATGTCGTCGGCAGGAACATAGATCGCCTGCACTGACGTGATCGATCCCGTCTTGGTCGACGTGATGCGCTCCTGAAGGTCGCCCATCTCCGTTGCCAGTGTCGGCTGATAACCCACCGCGCTCGGCATACGGCCGAGCAGTGCGGACACTTCAGATCCGGCCTGCGTAAAGCGGAAGATGTTGTCGATGAACACCAGCACGTCCTGATTCTCCACGTCGCGGAAATACTCGGCGACAGTAAGACCCGAGAGACCGACGCGAAGGCGCGCTCCAGGCGGCTCATTCATCTGACCGTAGATGAGCGCGACCTTGTCGAGAATGCCCGCTTCCTTGAACTCGAGGTAAAGATCGTTCCCTTCACGGGTGCGCTCACCGACGCCGCAGAACACCGACTTTCCACCGTGTCCCTTGGCGACGTTGTTGATCAGCTCCTGGATGATGACTGTCTTGCCAACGCCTGCGCCTCCGAAGAGTCCAATCTTGCCACCCTTCACGAACGGCGCGACGAGGTCGATCACCTTGATGCCGGTTTCGAAAACTTCAGTCTTGGGCTCGAGGTTGGCGAAGTCGGGTGGTGCCCGGTGGATTGCCCAGCGCTCGACCTCAGGACCGATCGGCGCGCCATTGTCCACAGGCTCGCCGAGCACGTTGAGGATACGTCCAAGAGCGGCGGCACCCACTGGCACCTTGATCGGTGCACCGGTGTCGACGGCCTCCATTCCGCGTACGACGCCGTCTGTCGCTGACATGGCGACGGCGCGCACCTGGTTGCGCCCGATGTGCTGCTGAACTTCCGACGTCACTCTGATATCGGCGCCACCATCCGACTTGCTGTTGATGGTGATTGCGTTGTAGAGCTCGGGAAGATGATCGGCTTCGAACTCGACATCGAGCACGGGTCCGATGACCTGAACGACCTTTCCGACGTTGTTCTCGGTCTTGACTGCGGTTGCCATGACTATCCCTCTAGTGCAGCGGAGCCACCGACGATTTCGGCGATCTCCTGCGTGATCTGCGCCTGGCGGGCGCGGTTATATGTACGGCGAAGCACGTTGATAATGTCGCCGGCGTTGTCTGTTGCGTTCTTCATTGCGGTGCGCTGCGCGCTCTGGAAAGCGGCTTCGTTTTCAACGAGGCCACGATACACGGCGTTGCGCACGTAGAGCGGAAGCAGCTCGACCAGAATTGCCTCCGCAGATGGGTACAGCAGATAATCCGGACGCGGACCCTTCGCCGCCGGAGGAGTGACGGGAAGGATCTGCACCGAGGTCGGCGGTGTGGAGAGCGACGAAATGAATTTCGAGTACACCACGTACACGGCGTCGATCGCCCCACTCGCGAACTGATCGATCAATCCGTCGACGAGCTCCGCCGCGTTCTGCGCGGTTGGACGATCGGTGATGTCGATCCGGCTCGAGGCAACCTCGCGACCGATGTACTTGAAGTAGCCGAGCCCCTTCTTGCCGACGACGTGCAGCTGCGTTTCAACGCCTTCACCGTCGAGGCGACGCAGAAGATTGCGTCCTTCCTTGATGAGGTTGGAGTTGAATCCGCCCGCGAGCCCGCGATTCGATGTCAGGAGAATCACAGCCGCGCGATTTATCTTCGCCGGCTGCCGGAGCAATGGAAAGCGCTCGGCCAGATCCGGTGAATACAGACCGGCGATGACTTCCGCGAGACTGTTCGCGTAGGGACGCGCGGCGGCCACGCGATCCTGCGCACGCTTCATTTTCGAAGTGGCCACCATCTCGAGCGTACGCGTGATCTTGCGCGTATTCTCGACCGACTTGATGCGCCCCTTTAGCTCACGACCCTTGGCCATTTCTTACGAGGCCTTGCCGGTACCGCGTGAGTTGTTGAACTGCTCGATGGCGCGCTTGAGATCAGCCTCGATCTCCTTCGACAGCACCTTCTCGTTCTTGATCGCATTCGCAATTTGCGGGAACTGCGCATTCGCGAAGTCGAGGAAGCCGGATTCCCAACCCTTGATGTCAGAGACAGGAAGCGCGTCGAGGTAACCGTTGGTCACGGCGTAGATGACCATGACCTGCTTCTCTGCCGGCATCGGCTGATACTGCGGCTGCTTGAGAATCTCGACCGTGCGCGCACCGCGATCGAGCTGACGCTTCGTTGCCGCGTCGAGGTCGGAAGCGAACGACGCGAATGCTTCGAGCTCGCGGTACTGCGCGAGATCGAGGCGGAGGCGTCCGGCAACCGTCTTCATCGCCTTGATCTGCGCGGCTCCGCCGACACGCGACACGGAGATACCGACGTTGACCGCTGGGCGGACGCCGGAGTAGAAGAGATCTGCCTCGAGGAATATCTGTCCGTCGGTGATCGAGATGACGTTCGTCGGGATGTAAGCTGACACGTCGCCGGCCTGCGTCTCGATGATCGGAAGCGCGGTGAGTGAACCGCCCGGCTTCAGGATGTTGTCGTCAACGACGCCCTCGTCTTCGCGCAGCTTTGCGGCGCGCTCGAGCAGACGCGAGTGGAGATAGAACACGTCACCGGGGAATGCTTCACGTCCCGGCGGACGGCGAAGAACGAGCGAGAGCTGGCGATACGCAGCAGCCTGCTTCGTGAGATCGTCGTAAACGCAGAGCGTCGGCTTGCCTTCGTTGTACATGAAGTACTCGGCCATCGCGCAACCCGAGTAGGGTGCGATGTACTGCATCGGTGCGGGATCGGAAGCACCAGCGACGACGACGATCGTGTATTCCATCGCGCCAGCCTGGCGGAGCTTCTCGACGACTGATGCGACCGTCGAATTTTTTTGTCCAATAGCCACATAGACGCAGATGACGCCGGTTCCCTTCTGGTTGATGATCGTGTCGACTGCGATTGCCGTTTTACCGGTTCCGCGGTCGCCGATGATGAGCTCGCGCTGTCCGCGGCCGATCGGGATCATCGAGTCGATTG
>JADGQR010000049.1 GCA_017881685.1 Gemmatimonadaceae bacterium | reverse complement strand
TGGCCAAAATCGTCAGTCGTTGCGCCGAGGCGCAGGTAATTTTCGGCGTGCACCGCCGAGCCCGTGCCCTTCTCTGCCGGGTACCAAATCAACGTCTGAATCGGGCGAGCACGCTCGCCTTTGGTCGCTTGCCCAGTATATGGGTCGGTCACGCCGCGATACCCGCGAGAACGGTCGTACTGCTCGACGACCCGTAGACCAACCGCGTGAGGTCCGGCCGGGTTGGTGCGCGTGAGGTGGGATTGGGCTGAGACGGCGTCAGGCAGGCCGAGTACAGCAAGGAGCAGCGACAATACACGCATCAGTAATAGCTTCACGTGTCGATCAATTAGGGGAAGTACGCGATACATGGAAATCATATTAGTAGTGGGATTTCGAAATCAAAACGGAATAATGTATATAAAATTAATCTCCGGCATGTTTCAGGTTCGGAGAGAAATCACCATTCAGTAAAAGTGAAATAAATTGTGCGTCGGGATATTCCGGCTGGCAGTACGCGGTGGTCCCCGATCTCATCCGCCTGTGTAAAGCGTGAACGCTATCCGGGCTCCGGAGAATCCGATCGTCACTCCCGACATGGTCCTCGCTTCGCGGCCGGACATGGAGCTGGTGGGCGTCTTCAACGCGCGGATCGTTACCGTCGCATCGCACGAGAGGCTATTTTGACGCAGCATCCCTGAGCCGCCGGCCTAACGATGCTTACTACTGACGAGCGGGCCAAGGAAGCTCGTTGCGCTCGCGATGATGTGACCGCTCGCAGCAGAAGCTGGCGTTAGGCATCCACCTCGTTTCCCGATTGCAGATGTCACGGATCGCAGCGCTACTCCCAGTCGATGGCGTTCACCTTGAGAGCGTGGTCAGATTTGGCGACTACACTCTACATCCCGGATATTGGCACGGTGCCGCGCCGGACCAGACACATCCAATCTACAAGCTGCTAATGCGTCAGCCTGAGTGGTTCTCGTCGCAGCCGGCTTCCTATTCCGACTGGAAGGAACCAGAGGAGGGTGACGATGCCTCCGCATATGCCATTCTTGCCTTTGATCTCGAGGTAAAGGACTCGCTTCTTGCCCTAGCGCAAAGCGGTAGTCACCGGGAACGGATCTCATTGCTACAGCATCTTATTTCCGTCGGAGATCATGCCTTAGATGTGCTGCGCTTTCAGTTGTGCAGCTACGTTCGCTGGGAGTACATCCCCGGAATTGCGGGTCAACTTAAGAATGGGTTCTCCACCGCATTTTTCGAGAGAATCGGTGCCAACTCTGCTATCGAGAGATTACACGACATCGCTGGCACCGTGCGTGCGGCGAACAACTGGTTGGGTCTAGACCTATCGGATTTTGAGTCCGACTCGGAGACACTGTTTCTGTCTCAGACCGTATCAGGTCACCGCGCTGATGACATCGCGCTGTCGATCGCTAGTTGCATCCGCAGCGCTGGCCAAGCCTACTACACGGTCCATGACGAAGCCCGCTTTCTTGCCCTCGTCTTCGGGGTTGACGGTCTTTGCGAGCCGGGTAAATGGCGGGGATGGCAGCAGCGCACATACATCGCCGCGTTAGCGTCACGCGGCGACCCAAAGCGATTTGAGCAGAAGTTGACCGATTTCCAGCGCCTCTACCGCGATGTTAGGAACGAGCTCGTACACGGAGGGGTTACGTTCACGACTCTGGCATTGGACGCACGGCAGGCGTGTCAGGACATCCATACCATTTTGGCCGATTGCGTAGCGGCCGCAATTGAACAAGGGTTCACAACCCATTCAGCGATGAAGGACTATGCACGGTCGCTCATGGTTACCAAACCATTCGATGGGGCGATGCGCAAGGTGATTACCGCGGACCGAGTGCCGACCGACATGAAAGACATCCCGAACTGGAGCAAGATGTAGCATTTTGCGCCGTCCTAATAGCCCAGCGTTGATCGTCTCCGAGTGCTACCTACCACACGCTGATACTGACAAGCGATTCGATGATGCTCTCTTCGCTCGCAATTGCGATGTTCGCTCGCAGCTTAGCTTGAGGCGTTAGGGTGTCAAGCGCGGCAGCGAATCACCGCTCAAGAAACATTTCGGTTCCAGCCGCGTACCAAAGATTGCGGACGAGGCCAGATACGGATAAAGGTTCGGGGCCGCCATCGGGGGATATTATGAAGGGACGTGTATCGCCGGCGTTGGAGAAGGTTCTGAAGGATCCGAGCGGCCGAGAACAATTGAAGAATCGCCTTCTGGCCGGACAGGATGGGCGAATCGTCTCGAGTAATAAAACGTACGTATTGAAAGTCGACGTTACTGCCACAACAGTTCCTGCGAAGTCCACGAAGTAAAGCCGTATGAACGTCGCCTTCCCGGCAGTCGTTTTAGCGCTGCTCGTTTTGCCGGGAGTCGTCTTTAGATATACTTATTCACGGGGCTCCTGGGGTTGGACGAGCCCTGTTTCGTTCCGTAGCGTTTCGGACGAGCTAGCTTATGGTGCGATCTTCGCCGTTGCATTGCACTACCTCTGGCTGTTGCTCGCCCACCTAATTGGCTACTCTGCTGATTTCTACAGCCTTTTGGCCTTCCTTACGGGCAACTTCGGGCCTAATGATAGCGCGTACAATCATGTCCTTCTTTCTGTTGCACGAAATGCCTCGGCCATTGGATTCTATTTCTTATCGTTAATTGGTTTTTCTGCGGTCAGTGGTCGGCTTAGTCACGCTCTGGTTCGCAAGCTAGAACTCGACCGCAACACCCAAGTTCTCCGCTTCAAAAACGAATGGTATTACCTGCTTTCTGGCGAGGTGCTCTCCTTTGCGGAGGGAGAACAAGCCCGCACAGTTGATGGCGTTTTCCTCTCCGCCGTTATCGATCATGGCGACCAATCTTTCTTGTACCGAGGGATAGTCCGCGATTGGTCGTTCGACTCAGATGGCAACCTCGAGACGATACGACTCACTCTCGCACACCGTCGATCTCTTGCCGATGACCTCACTTCCAAGTCTCCTGCAAAAGTCGGAGAATACGTGAAGGCGGATGATCGCTATTACGAGATCCGCGGAGATGTTTTCATCATTCGGTACTCAGAAGTGCGAACCATAAACCTCGATTACTTCCAGTTGGCGGAGGAGGAGCCGAATTCCCCAGACCCGAACGCGCCCGATACAAGCTTGACGAGTGACAGGAATTCCGGCGCAGCCTAACACTCGTTGAAGCTGACGTGCGATTTGATGAAGCTTGCTTCGCTCGCATTTTATATGATTCGCACGCAGCTTAACTGAAGGCGTTAGGCGACTGATTCACTCGAGGTGCACATGATTAGCATCACTGAGATTCGTCAAGCAGTACTTCGTCGATTCGTTCCGACTATCAGTGTTTTACTCGGTGGCATTATGTTCATGATCGCTTTCCGCGAGCCCGGCGGTCTTCATTGGCAAGGCCTAGCCGTAGCTGGTCTTGAAGTTGTGGCAATGACGATCGGATACGCATCTGGCATGTCCATACTTCGGCGCTGGGTTGCTTCGGGAGTGCGAATCGACGGATGGAGGAGCGTTCTTGCTGGAGTGATGGCACCAATCGGCCTCGGCGCGATCTCGGCGTTCACACAAGGCGCAACGATATCGAGCATTGCTGTTTTGAGTGTTGGCGCAGGCGCATTAAGCGCGCTTGCAACTTTGGTCGTGAGCTTTAGAAGTCCGTCTCCGCCAAAGCGTTCGCTGGATGAGTTGGAAGCAGAGGCTGATGCCGAGATTACCCGACTTGAGTCACTACCCGGCCCTAGCCTTGTGTCAGACATAGTTCCAGGCCGTGAGAAAGAGCGACCAAAGTTCCGCCATCGCGTCGCCTAACACACGCTGATACTGACGTGCGATCTAATGAAGCTCGCTGCGCTCGCATTTTATTTGATTCGCTCGCAGCTTTCTGTGAAGCGGCGCCCCGCGTCAAGTACGAATTGCACTTGCCGTTAAGAAATCTTCAATTGTCCGCGTAGCATTCGAGCTGCTGCTCAACCTTCTGTTCGCGCTCAGATATGAGGCACACTGGCCTCGGCGCATTTGGGTTTTCGAAGGGACGGCGGCGCTAACTAATTGTCGGCTCTCGACTGCGGCCATAAGCTGCGACGCGCTCGCCGCTCCTTTATCCAGTCATCTCGAACTCACACGGTTGCCGCAACTACAAGTCAGCTCGCCTTGGCCACTATCGGTCGAGGCATGCGAAGACTCTCCGCGGTGTACGGTGAATTGTCTCTCCACATCGCGTAAAGAATCCCTGCAAGCCGACGCGCCAGTGCGACCACTGCGATTCGCTTACCGCGTCGAGTTGCAATCAGGACTGCCCACGCGCGTAGTGCCGCGGTCTCCTCACCCTTCGATCGCAGAATCCGCCATGCGGCCTCGACCAGGAGATACCGGACGCGCGAGTTACCTGCCTTGGTGATCTTACCAACTCTTCGCTTCTCGCCCAAGCTTCGCTCTCCTGGCACCAATCCGAGAAACGCTTCGAACTGATGCGCTGACTGGAATCGTGTGATGTCATCCACGGTAGCCACCACTGCACTCGCCGTGATCGGTCCAATCGATGGCGCTGTGGTGAGTAGAGCGACTTCCGGATCATTCTTTGAGAGGTGAGTGATTCGACGATCGGCGGCCTCGATCTGCTCGTTGATCGGTGCCATTACCTGAAAGAGCGGCATCAGCTCACTGGCCAGAGAATCAGAGAGATCGAGTTCCGCGATTCGCCTGGCAACCTTTTCCGCCTCACTACCAGCGACTCGTAATCCGTCTCGCCTCACCAATGCCTTTGCCAGTGAGATGTAACGCGTCCGCGTCCGCACCAGCGCCTCACGCACAGCTAGCTCCGCTCGAATGTGCCGGCGCTCAGAGGAGACACGATGTGCGCGGTGGTAGGCTCCGACCTTCAGTGCTTCCGCCAATGATCGAGCATCACGCTTGTCAGTCTTCACGCGGCGAGAGCGTGTGGAATACATCGGCGCGTAGTTCGGATCAGCGACAATGACCTCGTGGCCCAGGCTCTCGAGATGCTGCGCCACCCACTCACTCTCGGTCGAGGCCTCCAAAAGAATGCGCGCCGGAGGGCGGTTACCGAGAACAGCAGTGAATCGTTCGCGGCTTGTGACGATGCGCCGCTCGCTCACCGATCCATCCTCGCCGAGAACGCAGAGCTGGCTCTCGCGCTTGTGCAGATCAAGTCCTATTGTATCCATGGCTGGCCTCCCGGTTAGTTGTGCCTCGTCGCAAGACGATGAGCACGTCCATGTTTGTGGGGCGAAGTTGCCACCACGTCGCCGTGGAGGTCCAGCCACTTCATACCAACTAACTGAAGGCGTTAGACCTACACCAATGATGGGCCGGCAAAATGCCATATGGGATTAAGAAACTATGACGAGACTTCGCTCCATCACGCCGCTAGTGTTTCTGTTGCCGTTGAGCATTAACTCTCAGGATACGGCGAATGTTCAGGCACTCACGCTACCGGCCAAGAATGCGGGGACTTGCGTCGCTCACACCGTACAAAACGCAAACGGCCGCACCAACGCGGTGAATCGGTCTGCATTGGTAATAAAAACCGTAACTCCAGGTGGCAGCCGAGAGATTTCGATATTTAGGGATAAGGCGGGAAACGTGGTTGGATACGCGGAAATCAGCTCAGTTTTCATCCCGCCATTCGCAAGCGAAAACGACAACATCGTGGCGTCCTATCGCCCTGACGGGCATGTTTCCGGCACATGGACTCACCTCACTATTCAGATGTCGGACAGCGGCGTAACGAAGCTCGACACCGCCTCGCTCCGTAAAATGCGCGAGCGCGCCGTTCGTCGTTCAAGCCAGAAGCCTCTTGATACGGCCGATCAGCAACAAGTTCGTACCCTCATAAAGTGGGTCAGTAGGCGCTGCCCCACGTGAGCAGCCGGGGAGATAGGTAACAAAACTGTCCAACAACATGGGTAACACTTTTGGTGTTATCCACGAATGATGTAATCGCGCTCATTCAGTGTGGCAATGAGGACGGTGTTGAAGTAGATCGACCAGACGCCGTTGATGCATGCCGTGAACAATTAACGCTAGCGGGATCGATATTATGCCGCTTTCTGTGACGACGACCGAGGGTCGGACGATAGGCCAATACCCGTTGCCTGAACACGACTTACCCGTCGAAGTCTATCTGAAGATTCGAGTTGACGAGCCAGATGATGCCGTAGCATGGTGTAGGCAGGCGACCGCGGCCCTAGCCGAGGTTACTCTCGGAGAGCTTGCTACCTACGGTCATAGGTTCGTCATATGGGGGCCTCGAGCCAGCGTAACTGGGTTGGAAAGAGGTAACTATGCTGGCGTATTCATCAGGGGATGCTCTGCCCAGCCCATCTTGGAACCGGCGCCTAGCGATGCAGGTGTCCAGCTGTTGTGGCGGCAGCTGTGACGCTTTGCGCGAGCGTGGCTCCAACAATGACTGAGTTCGATCAACTAGACGAAAGGCGCTTCCAAGAAGCAGCGCTACTGTCTGAACTCCTCGTTCGTGTGGGATATGCCGTGTGGCAAGCCGCCGAATGCGAAGACACCATCGCAAACTACGTTGCGATGAGATTGCGCTCTGTTCGTGGAGTTGGGGAAGTGAAAGGACGCGAAGCGCTAGCGAAGGCGCGGAGTCGGGGCTTCATCGCAAAAAGCAACAAAGCGGTAGACGCCTTCTACAAGGCTGCTATTGCTGCGGGCGCAAAGGACAATATCTCGCCTCGCGCTCGTCTGGAATATTATCCCGGCTATTACGCGGCGGACGTGTTTGATCCAGACGGCTACACGTTTGAAGTGGTTCACAAGAGTTAGCGCCCGCTCACGCTCGTCGAGCCATACCAAGTCTATCGGGGCCCAACGTGACGATTCAGTACCGCACTCTCGGACACACCGGCGAGCGAGTCTCCGCGATCGGCATTGGAGGCTGGCATCTCGGATTGCCTCATGTCGACGAGCAATTGAGCATTCGTATCGTACGCCGCGCCATCGACGAAGGCGTGAACTTCCTTGATAACTCGTGGGACTACAACGGCGGCACCAGCGAAATACGCATGGGGAAAGCGCTCACCGACGGGTATAGAAGCAAAGCGTTTCTGATGACGAAGATCGACGGCCGATCGAAGCGCGAGGCCGCACGCCAGCTTGAAGAATCACTTCGGCATCTTCAGACCGACTGCATCGACCTCGTGCAGCATCACGAAGTCATCCGCTTCGAGGATCCGCATAGAATCTTCGACGAAACCGAGGGTGCGAACGCGGCGCTGATCGAAGCACGGCAGGCGGGAAAGCTTCGATACATCGGCTTCACGGGACACAAGGATCCGCACATCCACCTGCACACTCTCGCCGTCGCGAAGGAGCACGGCTTCACGTTCGATACTGTGCAGATGCCGCTCAACGTGATGGACGCACACTACCGGAGCTTTGAGAAGCTCGTGCTTCCAGAGCTCAGGCGTGCCAACATCGGCGTGCTCGGAATGAAGAGCATTGCAAACGGAATCATTTTGAAATCGCACACTGTGACGGCGACCGAGTGTCTACACTACGCATTGAATCTTCCGACATCGGTCGTCATCACCGGCTGCGACAGCATTGAAATCCTGGACCAGGCGCTCGACGCTGCGAGCACATGGCAACCGATGAGTGACGAGCAGGTGCGAGAGCTGCTGGCCAGGACTGCGACTGCGGCATTGCAGGGCGAGTTCGAGCCGTTCAAGACGTCATCCATCTTCGATTCAACGGCGACAAATCCCGAATGGCTCGGCGACGAACCTCAGCGCGTACAGGATTTAATGCAGACCTGAGTCAACTCCGGCGCGCAGCATCGACACCTTTGCCAAGGCAGCGAGATCACGATCGCCATCGCCACGCGCGACGGCTTCGAGAAGACTCTCGTGCCATCGCCGACGCCTCGGCCATTCCTTCAACTGCGGCTCCAAGCAGGAAATTTCCAGCCAGCTTGACGACGTTTGCACGTTCGGGCTGAGTTCCCATTGGCCAGGTCCGCTGGCCGATTACATCGAGTAGTGGTTGAACGCGAGCGATCGCGACCGGGTCACCCGCAGCGACGATCGTCAGTTTTGCGGAGGCGGCCAACTCGGGCCGACCGAAGACATTGGCGGATATGTAAGAGAGTCCGCGCTCGTGGTGTCGCGACGCGAGATCGCGGGCTAATGCGATGGAGATCGTGGCCATGTTGACATGAACCAGTCCTCGGGGTGCAGCGTCGAGGAGCGGGTCGATAACTGCGTGGACTGCCGCGTCATCCGCGAGAATCGAGAATACGGCGTCGCCGGCGAAAGCCTCGCGCGCTGTCGCGACTGGCATTGCGCCGAGTTTCGCCAGCGCATCCACAGGCGGTCGCGAGCGATTCCAGACGCGGACCTTGTGCCCCGCTTTCAGCAGGTTGGCCGATATCAGCGATCCCATCGTGCCGAGGCCAATGAAACCGATGTCCATTGTGTGCCCTCCTTCTCAGCAGAATTTGGAGCAATAACCGTGACATCGCCCCGCGAAAAACTCGCGCCGGATGGGCGGAAGCCGCGCAACGCGCCCATGCGGCCAACGATGACAGGCTCGAGGACACGGTTGCCACTCACTTCGACGGGACGGAGTGGAAGTGGTAAAGCCCGTCTCGCGAGTGCCAAGTCGTGGCGAAGTATTTCTGGTGGAGCTGGATCCGACTCGCGGCAGTGAAATCCGAAAAACCCGACCGTGCGTTGTAGTCTCACCGGACGAGCTCAATCATCATCTCCGAACGAGCATCGTGGCGCCGATGAGCACGGGCGGACATCCATACCCCTTTCGGATTCCGTACCGCTTCGCCGGAAAGAGTGGTCATGTGATTCTGGATCAGCTACGCACGGTGGATCACGAGCGATTCCGGAAGCGCCTCGGAGTTCTGTCGCCGGCGACGATCCGCGCCGCGTTAAAGATCCTCGGCGAAATGTTCGAGCTCTGACTGGGGCACGAATCTTCGTGTTAGCGTGGACGATCCAGGGTCGGCACCCAACCTGGTCGATAATCCCGAAACCGTGGACTCCCCACGGCCGTAACACTCGTTGAAGCTGCCGCGAGATTATGTGCCTCACTGAGAGGCCGTACCTTTACAAGCAGGGGATCAAATGAAACGCAACGACCTGTTGACCATCCCGTCTCTGCTTTTCGAACCTCCTGCTGACATTTCACTTGGCGGACGACATCCTCATCTCGGGGCCCAGAGGACTCGGCAATCTCACCGCAATCCTGATCTTCCTCGTCTACCTGATCGGAACGCTCCTGCTCACCGAACGACGATTGGGCTACGTCATCATGTTTCTCGGGGGCCTCACTGCGGCGGGCATGCCCGTCCTCCACATGTGGGGGAACGGGATCGGCAAGATGAGGGGATTCTTCTTCATCTGGGGACTTCTCGCGCTCGGCACGCTCGGATTGTTCTCAGCCATCCTCGCGGCGGAAGGATTCTGGCGCCTGCAATGGAGACGCCCCAGGTAGTACAACAATCCGAGTATGGAAAGGCTCGTCGCGCGAGGCTGTGTAAGAAAGCGACACTGCCTTGATATGAATCAGTCATAGCGCAACGCCTGGTCAGGTGAGATTGTTACCGCGTCGATTTCTTTAAGGAATCAATTGCGCGGATGTCCCGGACCAGGAGTTCTTTCCTCAATCGTGCTCTTCGCCTGCGCGTGTGCGCCTATGATTGCGCACGGCCCGGACGTGCATCCGGCGTGACGTTAGAGTTTCATAGATGACTCACATTTTGGGAGCTGTGAACATGATTCGGATACTTCGACTCTGTGGCGTCTGCGTGTTCGCCGCCGCAACAACCGCCTACGCGCAGGATCCACTGCCGGCCTCCGCTCCAGCCGTGCCCGACAGCATCGCGAGAAACACAGTCACCGCGTATTCGGTTAAGTCGGGCAAGATTGCGCTCTCGAGCGCGGCGAACCCGGGACCGGCATATCTCCCGGACGGAACCTACAAGGATGAAGGCAACACGATCATCGTAATTGTGGATGGCCGAATCGTGCGAGTTCAGCCCGAGTCGGGTGAGAGCATCGATATCAGCTCTGTTCGCGTGAGTCGCAAGAACGTGATAATGCTCACGCCATCGACAAACGCGCTGATGGCAGTGACCGATATGGCGCTGCCATCGGGCACGTTCAAAACCGAAGACGGGAGCGCGTCACTTACAGTTATGGCAGGCCGACCAATCGCCTTCACGATTCCCGCGCCATCCAGCAGCGCGGTGAATTCGGCGGACGTCAGTACTGCCAGCGGAGCCCCGCGTTCACCACTCTCCCCTCAAGCGGCGCCCAGACGTCTGTCGTCCACCGGCCGCCAAGGCCGGGCGTCGGTCTGATGATCGGGTCGTAATTCGTTTGGCGAACGTTGTTGAGATCCTCCCCGTGCAGGAACACGATCAGCCGGCCGAGCTGCTTCTGGACCAGCGCGTCAATCGTGGTGTAGGGCGGGGTGACCGTGCGAAACGGATCATCGGCGACGCTCTGGCGTCCGTTGTAGTAGAGCTCTAATCCGATGGTGGCGTCGTGCTCCTCCTCGTACACAGCGGTGAGACCGCCCGCGTGCCGCGGATTGAGCGGAACCTGCCGCCGCACGCCGCTCTCGAGGTCGAGCTCCGTCGCCCGAATGTAGGTGTACGACGCTTTGACGTGGACCGGCTCGGTGCGCGTTCGCGCGTAGAACTCGAAGCCTCCGCTTTGCGTCGGCCGTGCTGCGTTCACCAGCTCCACGTCGAGCGCGGTATTGGGTACGCTCCGAATCCCCACGGGATGATCGATCTCCGTCCTGTGCGCCGATGCATACAGCTCCACCACGCCCACCTTCCCTGCGATGTCGACCGACGCCCCAACGGCACGCTCGGCCGCGAGCGTTGCGATCGGCCGGACGTGCGTGAGGCCGATGGCCTCGGTCTCTTCGCTGAACGGTGTCGGTGTGTACACGCCGGAACCCGCGGAGACGCGCGCGTTCCACTGCTCGCCCGCGCGGAAGAGAGCGGACAAGCGAGGACTCAGGAACGTTCCGTACCTGCTGTGGAAGTCCGCCCGCGCACTCGAGCTCATTCCGAACCACGACACCGGCGACCAGGTGTGCTCGACGAAGAGTCCGGGCGTGGTGAACGTGTAGTCGTGCTGCGGCAGGTCGACCGCCGTAAACGCGTCGCGCTCGAGTGCGGCGCCAGCGACCATCACCTGCGACCCGCGTATGAGGGTGACCGCGGCTTCGCTGAACAGCGCGTTGCGCCGGTCGCGCTCGCGAATCACACCGAACCAGTTGGTGCCCGATTCCTGCGTGGTCGACGCGCGCAACGTGAGCAGCGCGTCGGGACTGAGGAAGAAACGTCCGACAGTTCCGACATCGCCGCGACGTGTCTTCGCATCCTGACGGAACGCTTCACCGTTCGGCAGCTTGGCGCCTCGCATCGTGCCACCGGTCCGGTCCTCGGAGGTGAGGCCGCTGGTGATGAACCATGAGTTGCCGTGCGGCCCCGTCCAGAAAAGGCGGGGGCGCACCAGGAACCGCGTGAAGCCGTTCAGGTCGGCCCAGCCATCTGCGTCGCCGTCCTCGCGAGTCTGGTGATGTCCACCGGCAAGCAGCGTATAGCCCCATTGTGGATTGAACGTGTGTGTCTGCCAGAGCACGGCGTCGCTGCCGCCGCGCGTTGTCTGGTTCAGCACTACCTCGGGCTGCGAGGTCGGCCGTTCCGAGACGAGGTTCACCACGCCGCCGAGCGCGGTGGGGCCATAGAGTGCCGACGCGACACCCTTGATGACCTCGACGCGCTGGAGATCGATCGGCGGAATCTGAAGAGTGCCGAGCCCTTCAGTGGTGATCCCGAAGAGCGGTAGCCCGTCGGACAGGATCTTCGTGTACCTGCCGCGCAGTCCGCGAATGCGAACGCTCGCGCCGGACGAGCCGGCCGAGGTGCGCTGGACGCGAACGCCTCCCGATTCGGTAAGGAGCTCCGCGATGACGCCGGGGGAACCACCGAGTTGTTCCTCGACGTCTTCGCGATCGACGACTTCGACGCGCGTGGGTTCGTCCGAAACGCGGCGTTCGTTGCGCGTTGCAGCGACGCGCACTTCGGTCAGCACCTGCGCCTCGGCGTGCAGCTCCACGTCAACCGTGACCGGCGTCGCGCCGACTGTTACGCTCAACGATTCTGGCGCGAATCCGATCGCCGTGACGCGTACCGTCTGAGGGCCTGCGGGAACCTGCAGTTGCGCGGTTCCTGATGTGTCGGTGGTTGCTTTGGCGGTCGCCGCGGTAACCGTGGCGACGGACAGCGGGCGCCCTGCCGACGTCACGCGCACGACGACGGTGCCCTGGGCCTGCGCATCGAGTGACCTGGGTGCAGCGAGCGCCAATGCGATGATCAGGGCCGAGGTAAACGTTGCGGTGAACGTGAGGGTGGCAGATGCTCCCCTTGGCCGAGGTTCATGCTGTCGCGCGCGCATTCCCATGGACGACACTCCGTTTGGACCTGAATGGGGGAACAAGCAAACCTGTGGGACAATGGAAAGCCAGCGGGCACAATTTCCCCGCAATAGTCGGGGCGCTGGCGGACTGACCGAATTATCGGGTCGATGAAACCGTTGTATTCGCGCGCCGAAGCTCGATCAACTCCGGATGCGCCTCGAGCTCGCCGCAGATCATCATGTCGTATTCATACGGTTCGCCCGTATCACCGTCGACCCACGGGAAGCCCTGGCACGT
>JADGQR010000309.1 GCA_017881685.1 Gemmatimonadaceae bacterium | reverse complement strand
TCAATTCGATAGTCATCTCCGCGAGGAAGAATCAGGACACCTCTTTCGGCGCCGGCGTGCTCGATTGCCGTGCGCATGACGGTGTCGATCAGCTTCTCCAGCACGATCTCACCCGCTACCGCTTCGGACACCTTGATCACCGTTGCCAGGTCGAGGTGCTCGACGGGCGTCTGTATCGTCGCGATCGATTCGGAGATCGACTCGTCGCCTCTGATCTGCGGATAGAGCTCATCGAGTTGCCGAACCTTGGCATCCGCTCCCCAGCGTTCGTAGCAGTAGCGGGCATCGCGCAGGTAGGTGGTGGCAATCCTTTCGAAGCCGCGCGCCGCGTAGAAGCGCGCGGCCATCTCGTTCGCCAGCCCTTCGTTGTGCACAAAGCTGTTCTCGCGGGCCGAACGAATGGCGTTTTCGTAGAGGTCTTGCGCGTCGAGAGCGCGACCGTCGATCCGCGCGAGTTCCGCACCCACGAGAGCCGCACGATTTTCGAAAGTGACAGGGTTGTGCTCGGCCCAGACTTCAAGCTGCTTGTGATGCGCGAGTATCAACGCCAGATGTCTCGATCGGGCTTCGGGAGACGCAGAATCCCAGGCTGCAGCATGTGCGAGCGCGCCGTACAACCGATGTTCAGCCCCCTCGAACATTGCCGCGGACGTCCAGACCAGTTGATCCGCTTCCAGTGAGGCTTCTACCGCGGCCGATACGTCGCCAGCAAAGAAGCGCGCCTGCAATTTGCGAGTCCAATGCCAATACGCGGCGAACGCCAGGTTGGGAGTACTGGCGAAGAGGTGTTCAGAGTCCGCTTCCTTGAATCCTTCGTGATCGAGGCAGCCAAATCTGGGGGTTAGTCCTCTCAAAGTCAGCACGAGGCCTAGCTGCTGTTCGCATAACTCGAGAATTAACCCGAAGCGCATGCGTTTGTTGAATGCGACACCGTTTTCACAGTCGGCCTGCATTTCTTGCAGCGGATCCCCAGCAGCCAGGCGCACGGTGACGAGTTCAGGCCAACTGTATGAAGCAAAAGTCAGATCACCCTTTCGATACGCTGCGTCGAATGCGCGGCGAACAAGGTCACGACCTCCAGCAGGGTGCTTCGCCCAAGGAAGGACGGCGGAACCCATGTTCATCCAGATGCGAGCCTGGTATCGCGTCAGGCCCCGTTTTTCCACGAGGTCAAAGCCAAGCTGGCCGAAACGAAAACTCTCCTTGTAGTGGTTGAATCGCGGGCCGCCGAACATCGCGAACCAGACATAGGCAAAACACGAAGCGTCACAGTTGCCGTGTTGCAGGCTGAAAGTCACCATCCGACACATGACCAGCGAGGACAAGTTGTCATCGAATACCTGCGATGGCGTCATGATCTCCGTGAACACGTCCAGTGTGTCGAGGAGATCAGGATCTGTAATCAAAGGTAGATCGATCAAGTCCTCAATTTGCCGGGCACCTAACAGCGACCAAATACGGTTGAATTCGACCATCACGTCATCACGGGTGGGATGCGTCGCCCACGCTGTCCCTTCGCGTCTGAGCCAGTCCAGGAAGACGTCGATGCAGAGATCACTTCGATCGAGGGTCATGTAGAGCGTCAGACGCAGGCGCGTCGCGATACAGAAGTCGTGGCGGTTACCGGCCCGTTGCGCCAGGTTCAACATGCGGGTCTCTGCTGCAACCTTGTCCGCCGTCAGCAGTTCGCACTCGGCCATCACGTATTCCATTTCAAACATGAGCTCGTAGTTGTGCTGCCACGTCTCCTCAGTGAGCAGTGCGCTTCCGGCTCTGAGATATTTGAGCGCCGAGTCGTATGCGGTCGAGAGTTTCGCGCGCCGGCCTGCGATCAGGTTCAGCTTCGCGACCCGCGCGCGCTCTTCGACCGTTGTGATGAGATGGGAGCCGCGATTGAGTTGATTGACGATCTCGAATATCGCTTCGTCGCGTTTTTCCGCGGGTGTGTGCTCGGCGAGGAGCGTGCCGATGCGCAGGTGAGCCTCGGCTCGCAGTTGCAGGGGGATCAGCGAGTACGCGGCTTCTTGCACGCGGTCATGCAAGAAACGGTACGAATCGTCCGCACGGAAGATGAGGCCAGACCGCACGGCTTCCCAGAGATGATCGTGCATGTCCTCGACCGAGCCCTGATACGCCATTCGCAGCATCTCGAACTCAGCACTGTTGCCCATGCAGGCGAAGTGCTGGAGCGCCTTCTGCGTTTCTGGCGGCAGGCGATTCAACTTCCCGACCATCAATTCGACGACATTGTCCGTAAAGCCTTTGGCGTCAATGCGGAGCAGGTCCCAGACCCAACGCCTCTCGCCGTAATCGAACGTGATCAGGCGCTCGTCTGCCAGCGCAGAAACGAACTGGATCGCGAAGAACGGGTTGCCCGTTGTCTTCTCGTGAATCAAGTCTGCCAGAGGGGCGGCGCGCTCCGGTTCACAGTGGAGCGCGTCCACCAGCAATTGGCCCAGATCATCGCGACCCAGTGGTGTGAGAACGACGTCCTGCACTGCCGCTCCGGCCTGGCGGATCGCTTCGAGTTTGCGTATTAACGGGTGAGTGGCGTTGACCTCGTTGTCCCGGTACGCGCCAATGAGTAGCAAGTGCTGTAGGTCGTTACGGGTCAACAGGTCTTCGAGCAAGTTGAGCGTTGCGGCATCCAGCCATTGCAAGTCGTCGAGAAAGAGCGCAAGCGGATGCTCGGGTCGCGCGAATACACCGATGAACCGCCGAAACACCAGCTGAAAACGTCTCTGCGCTTCCTGCGGCGGAAGCTCTGGTACCGGTGGCTGTTCGCCGATGACGTGCTTCAACTCCGGAACGAGATCGACGATGAGCAGCCCATTCGGCTCCAGCGCCTCCCGAAGCGCGCCACGCCATGGGCGCAGGTCTTCTTCGTTCTTGCTGAGGAGCGGCCGGATGAGGGCCTGAAACGCCTGGGCCAGCGTCGCGTACGGAATGTCGCGCTTGTACTGGTCGAACTTGCCGGATGCAAACAGGCCGCGCGGAGGGACCAGCGGCTTGTGGAGCTCATTCACGACGGCGGATTTGCCGATGCCGGAGTATCCGGAAACGAGCACCAGCTCGGGGCGGCCGCCCGCGACGATGCGATCGAACGCGGTGAGGAGAGTCTCAACCTCACGGTCCCGCCCGTACAGCTTCTCCGGGATCATGAGGCGATCCGGAGTGTCATGCGCGCCGGGCGTGAAGTCGTCGATGCATCCCTGAGACTCCCATTGGGACAGGCAGCGCCGTAGATCGCTTTCAACGCCCGCCGCCGTCTGATACCGATCCTCGGCCGTCTTGGAGAGCAGCTTCATGGTGATCGCGGAGATCGAAGCCGGCACACTTCTCAGTCGCTCGCTGGGTGCGGCTGGTTGTCTCGCGATGTGACAGTGCACCCATTCCATCGGATCGGATGCTGTGAACGGAAGGCCGCCGGTCAGCATCTCGTAGAACGTGACTCCAAGCGAGTACAGGTCGCTTCGGGAATCAATGGAGCGGTTCACTCGTCCCGTCTGCTCGGGCGCCATGTAGGCGAGCGTTCCAGCGATGAACTCGGGAGGTTCGGGCGATTGGCGCTCGCGCGGGAGTCGCG
>JADGQR010000308.1 GCA_017881685.1 Gemmatimonadaceae bacterium | reverse complement strand
CGCAACCGCTGCAGGAAAACACAGCCTATGACGTTGTACTCGCCGGGTTCACAAGAGACCGTTCTGGAATGCCTTTCGGCACGACGTCGAAATGGAGCTTCACCACAGCCGACAACACTCCGCCCACCGCGACAATCACCGCTCCGCCGCGCGGCAACTCGGACATTCAACCGAACGCTTTCGTCCAGGTTGTTTTCTCCGAGCCGATGGATCCGGCGACGATCAACACCAGCACGATTATTTTGAGAAATACGACGGCAGGCGCGAACGTACCGGGAACAATCACGCTCTCCCAATCGAACACGATCGCGGTTCTGGAGCCAGCACAGCCGCTCACCCCAGGCAACGCTTACACGGTCACGGTTACAACGGGGGCGAAGGACGCATCCGGCAACGCTCTCCGCTCAGAGGTCACGTCGAATTTCTTTACGACGCCGACACCCGACGTGACGGCGCCCGTTGTCACCTCGACAATTCCGGCCGACGGCGCCACGGGAATTCCCACCGGATCCAGCATTCGGGCGACGTTAAGTGAGCAGGTCACGGGCGTTTCAGGCACAACGTTTCTCGTCCGCAAGACAACCACCGGCGAAGCCGTCGCAGGCACCGTCAGCTACAATGGGTCCTTCAGCGAGGGAACCTTTGTGCCCTCCGCAAACCTTTCGGCGAGCACGAGCTATACCGTCACGCTGACTTCGGGGATTCAGGATCTGGCCGGCAACGCGCTGGTGCAGAAGACTTTCACCTTCACCACAGCTCCGTAAGCCGCGCAATATCGTCCAATCGCGCGGCGCTCCGAATCGGGATATTCAGAGGATTCGTTCCCGACTATTCGGAGTCATAATGAAGTTCGATACTGCCGTCCTGCGCCCCGCGCTTGCCGCTTCGCTCGCCGTTGCCGCAATTCACACAAGCGCGAACGCTCAGTCCCCGACGCCGCTTCCTTCAGTCCTCTCGTACACGACGACTAAAGTCGCCGACGGTGTCTACGCGTTCATCACTCCCGAAGAGCGTTCGGGCTCGGCAATTACGAGTACCGCGCCGCCTTCCCTGGCGTGATCATCATCGGCACGGCGATGCGCGGTTCACCGACATGGCTCGCAATGGCATGGTGAACGTCGGCAAGCTGGTCAGGCAGGGCACACGAGGGTGAAGGAGTTTTTCTCGCCGGCTTCGGTACGCGTCGCGGCAGCGTCATCGCCGGACGCGAGTGGGCCGCACACATGGAGAAAATGCCCGTTCCGGAGGCGAAGGAAGGCAGTTACGAGCACGCGATCGGTCGCGCTGCGGTAGGCGATTCTCTTTTTATTTTCGACCGTAAGGACGAAGCGAGTTACGAGAAACTCGCGGAGCCGCGTGGGCATCGTGCGATTGGTGTCGTGTACGACCCGCGCACCGAGCACTGGGGGAACTACGTGCCGACCATTCTCCCTCAACGATACGATGCTTTTCTATATGTAGAGGAGACGAAGGCGGTCGATCCGCTGCATATGACGGTGCGGATGGATGGCGAGCCGCCGCAGACGTATCCAAGCGGCGAGTAATTCACACTGGATTTCGGCCCCCCTCCCGCTAGACTAAACAATTGTATGATCCGCGCTTCGTTTGATTTCACTGAGAAGCGCGTGACTCACTGTTCCAGGGAAGTCCTTGATCAAACGCTCCTTGATCTTCGCGATTCTCGTCGTGACTGCCTGCGACAGATCGTCCCCAACTGAGCCCAAGTCTGCATTTGAGTTGTCGCCGACGGCCCCGAGCCTTTTGGTGGGAAGCAGCATCCGCCTTTCCCTCCGGGATGCGCAACGGGCAAGCACTCAATCGGCGGTAAAGTGGTCGAGCTCGGACCCCTCCATCGTCGCCATCGACGCACTCGGCCGCATCTCGGGAAAGTCCCCGGGGACAGCGACCATCCGCGCATACATCGATAACACCGTCGTGGAAACCAGAGTCACGGCAGTTGCTACGACAAACAGCCTTAGGACCGCAGTGTCGACGACGTGCGGAATAACTTCCGCCGACGCCCTCTACTGTTGGGGCGCGAACTTCGTTGGCCAGGTTGGAATTGGGTCTACAACTTCTCCGATAACGACGCCACAAAAAGTTGCGGGTGGACTGTCCTTCTCATCCGTCTCGATGGGCGAGGAGCACACGTGCGGACTCGTTGCGGGCGCTGCCTATTGCTGGGGATACGCCGGGACCGGCCAGCTCGGTGACGGCAACAAGTTCACTGTCGTGTCGTCTCCGACCAAAGTTCTCGGCGGTCAGACGTTCGTCAAACTCGAGGCGAACGGCACCGGAACACGAAAGACAGCTGCCGAATGTTCGGACGAAGTATGCGCGGGTCAGACATGCGGGCTCGACGCGAGCGGATCACTCTTATGCTGGGGATCCGGTTCGTTGACACCGGCGAAGGTCGATCTCGATCAACGATTCGTCTGGTTGTCTCTAGGCTACAACTATGCGTGCGCGATCGACGTCGCGTCGGTTGGATACTGTTGGGGCGGATCGTCCTACGGGCAGTCAAGCGGATCGGTGCCGAACGGACGGGACCTCAAACCCGTGCCGTCGCTGTTTTTCCAGAGATTAAGCGCCGGCTCCGATCATACGTGTGGCCTGACGCTGGACGGAGATATCTACTGCTGGGGAGCGAACACCACTGGCCAGCTCGGCGCCCCATCAGATGCTCAGTGCATAACGCGTTTTGCGACGAGTCCCTGCCGATCGACTCCAGCCAAAGTCCAAACCGATCTAAAATTCGTGAGTGTCTCGGTCGGCACATCAACTCCATTCATCACCGATCTTCCCGCAACGTCTCACACGTGTGCAATCACGACCGATCTCGCCGCCGTTTGCTGGGGAGCAAACGACTACGGGCAGCTTGGCAATGGAAATACACAGCAAAGTCAGTCGCCCGTTGCGGTATCTGGTGGTTTGAAATTCCGCTCCGTCACTGCGGGGCGGATACACACCTGCGGGGTCACGACTGAAGGCGCAGGTTACTGCTGGGGTTACAATGTCAGCGGTGAACTTGGCAACGGAGGCACAACATCATCTTCAGTCCCGGCAGCAATTGCCGGCGGGTTGGTGTTCAAGTGAAGGTTCCCGCAATTGTATTCGGCATTCTCCTGGCATCGAGCGCAGCAATCGGTTGCAGTGACACGACTGCGCCTGTGCTGCCCAACCCGCCCGAGCATGTGACGACCACTCTCGCGGCGAAGAACAAGATCACGATCGCGTGGGATGCACGCCCGGGCGCCGAGCATATCGCCGCCTACAGCGTTTATCGCGACGGCGTGCTGTTGGGAGAAACTGCGGCCACTTCCTTCTCCGATTCGACCGCGCCTCAACTGATCACCCATGCCTATGCAGTTGCGTCTCGTTCGAGTGCAGGAGTCATCTCGGAACTGTCTGCGTCGGTTTCGATCTTCGCTCCCGATGCGACGGCTCCGCACGTTCTGTCTTCGACACCCGCAGATCAAGCGATCAACGTCGCACCGACAACGACCGCACAGGTAAAGTTCAGCGAACCGATCGATTCCGCTTCTCTCAACGCGGCTTCGTTCATTGTGAAGGATGCAGTTGCAGGAACGACGCTGCCCGGGGCGGTCAGCTTCGTTGCAGCTACTCGCACCGCTGTATGGACGCCGTCTGCTCCCTTGCCTGCAGAGAAGCGCGTCTCCGTTTCTGTCACCACGGCCGTGAAGGACACGGCGGGCAATTCACTTGCGGCGTCCTATTCGTACTCGTTCACCGTTCGGGAAAACACGCCGCCGGTAGTGATTGATTACTCGCCGCAAAATGGCGCGACAATTCCGATGGGAACGTTTCCGACCGTGCGCTTCAGTGAGCGCATGGGAGACTTTACCGGCGTACGGATGATCGACTCAACATCTCAATCCGTACTGACAACCGCGCTCCTTTACGACACACTGACGAACGTTGTAACAGTGAGAAATGTCAGCCGAGTGAAATCGTTCAGGCCTTACACGATTTCCGTGGATGAGCGCGCTCTCGACCTGGCCGGCCACCCGACCACCAGTCTCCTCAAGTTCACAGTTCGATTCGGCGAGTGGCAGCTACCCGAGCCAATCGCGCGTTTTCCTGACAGCACGGCCGTGAACGTACCGACTAATGCGGTGATAACTGTTGACTTCGGCTCTCCGATCCTGCCCGTCAACGATTACGAGCTTCATATGAGCATTCGGCCGACCGCATCGACGACTCCCCTTCCGTCCATCGGGATAATTCCGTCGATCGGAACTCACGTTACTTTGACGCCGATTGGAATGCAGCCAAGCACTGAATACATTGTTGCACTGAGTCAGTTTTTTACCGATTCGAAGGGCGTTCGACAGCAGATGGACCGCGTCTGGACGTTTCGGACGGGGAATTGATCTTTCAGGCAATTCGCTCCGAAAGTCAGACGAAGAAAGCCAATCCTGATCGATCCGAGATTCGCTGAACTGTCTCAAGCGTCGGGTTCGATCTCGGGCCTTCGAGCTTCGCGTACTGCTGCTGTGTCATCCCCAGCAGCTTTCCAAACTCGGCCTGAGTTTTCCTTACCTCAGTGCGTTTCCAGCGAAGCTCGAGTCTGAAGGCCAGCGACATCGGGACCGCCACGTCGATGACCTTCGCGCGTCTCGCGATCTTCTCAGTTCCGGGTTTGTTCGGAACCATATCGCGGCCGAGGTTGGCCTCGAGCCAGCCTTCTAGAGCCTCCCGTGCGGCACGAGCGATGTCGCCGCGGCCTCGCACGAAGGTCTGGCATCCCGGACAATCCGGGAATTCAGCGAGAGTGAATTCGCCCTCGCGAGTGACAATGGCTCGATATTGCACTTATACAATCTAACAACCTTTGAGTTGTCACGCTACTTACCGCGCGCGGCCCTCGCCTCTTTGACCATCTCCTTCACGTCAGCCAGCAGCGCCGGCGCGTTGTACGGAATTCCGTCCTTGATCGTCCACTGCACTCCGCCGCCATGAACTTCCTTGCCGTTCACGATGTGATCGACGCCCGTCGGGTAAAGCACCTTCAAATCCTCGAGCGGATTTCCATCCACAACGATCAAATCCGCGAGATACCCGATCTTCACTCGGCCAAGATCACCCTCGCGGCCAAGGATCTTCGCGTTGTTGCTCGTCGCGTGCTGGATGACCTTGATGGTGTTGAACCCGGCCTCCTGCTGAAGCTCTAGCTCGCGAATCGTTCCGAAGCCGTACATCTCGTAGATGAATCCCGCGTCATCACCAACACCGATGACTCCTCCTTTTCGCTCGAAATCGCGGAGCGCACTCATCCAGATGCGATAGTTCTCCTTCCAAAAGGTCTCATCGGTTGACGTCCAGCCGAGGAAGTAGGAGCCGTGATTGTTGGGGTTGGGCTTGAAGTACTCTTCGAGTGTCGGATGCAGATAGTCCTTGAACCACGGCTGATTCTGCGCGCGCTGGAGATCGCGGCTCGCTTCGTAGATGTCGAGCGTCGGAACCCACGCGACGTGATGCGCGACCATGCTGTCGAGCACCATTTGCAATCTTTCCGGATCCGCTTCGCGCCAGAGATGACCGGCGTACCGGAATCGGTCGACTTCGTTGTTGTAGTTGTATGATGGCGGGAAATTCTGCACGCCATCCTTGATCGCGGCGTCGGGAATGCCGTACCAGTGCTCGATGCTGGTTGTCCCTAGGCGGATGTCGTCCCACGCGTTGGTCTCCTGGACGCCGACGTGGTGCGCAACGCGAAGTCCGAGCTTGTGCGCTTCGTCTTCCATCGCCGTCATCACGTCGCGATCGACGAGAAGAAGCTTGATTCCATCGACGCCCATCTTCTTGAGATCGCGTACGCGCTGACGAGCCGCGTCAGGCGTGAGCGGCACCGGAGGATTGGAAAATCTTCCGTAGACGAACACGCGGGGCGACGCAACTTCACCGCGCTCGCTTTTACCGCGTAGATCAATGATGCTTTGCGTATTGTCGGCGCCCACTTCCCGCACCGAAGTGATTCCGCACGCGAGCCAGATCTTGAGTTCGTAGTCGAGCGGCTGAGGAATTCCCGCTCTTTCGTCCTGGACGTGCGCGTGAGCGTTGATCAGTCCGGGAAGGACGTACTTCCCCGTCGCGTCGATTTCAGTTGCCGCAGTTGGCCGCTTGCCGCGTCCGTTCGCGATAGCGACGGGGTCGAGCCAGACGATCTGCTCGATTCTGTTTCCTCTCACGACGATGTCAGCCGGACCGAACGCGGGAATGCCCGCTCCGTCCACGATCGTCGCGTTTCTTATCACCAGGCTCTCGGCGCGTTTGCCGGAGGTTGGAGCTACCTGCGCGTGCGATGCGATTGGCAGGATGAGGGCCAGAGCGGCTGCAAGACAGATCTTCGACGAGCTCAAGGGGACTCCTTTGGGGACGGGCCAAAGTTACGACCAGTGCACAGGCGAGAGCAAAGGCAACCGGAAAAGATCCTACCGGCTATCGGCGACAGCGGCCGACGGCTACCGGGTTGGGACGGAAATGCGGAGAAATGGCACTTCATGCCATGCCTCGCGCTCCGGTAGATCCCGCGCTCACATCAGCTTCCAGCATGGCCGATTTCAAGAACCTCATCGTCTTCCAGAAGGCCTACACCATCGCTCTCGAAGCGCATCGCGTGGCCACCGGGATTCGCGGGGCGGAGTACCTCAGCCTGAAGAGCCAGATAATTCGTGCGGCGAACTCGATCCCGGCAAACATTGTCGAAGGCCGCGGGCAAGAAAGTCCGAAGGAATTCGCTCGCTATCTACGAATCGCGATCAATTCGACATCGGAACTCGAGTTCCACCTGATTATGGCGAAGGACTTACGGGTAATACGCGATAGCAACTTTTCGTCGCTGCTGACCAAACTGGTGCAAGTGAGGAAGATGTTGCACGGACTGCGAAACCACATCCGCAATTCCGTCCCAACCCGATAGCCGAAAGCCGCCGTCGCCGAGAGCCGGTAGGATCAGTTTACCCGTAGTAAAGAAAAAGCCCGGACACTTGTCCGGGCTTTCCCTCGATCAACCGAAGTTACCGGGTGAGCTTGAAAACGAACGCCTGCTGCACAATCTGACTGACATTCGTCTTCCCAATCTGCGCCGGCCTGAATCTCATCCTGGACAAAGCATTCCGAACCACTTGAGCGAACAGGTCGTTCGTCGAATCAATAATCTTGAACGTGCCCGTCTCAACCCGCCCGTTCTCGTTCACAACGAACTCGGCCAGAACCTTCCCCTCGATGCCGGACGAACGCATTGCTTCCGGGTACGGGATGTTGGTTCCCGAAATCGGCGAAACCTCACGCTCGACCTCGAACTCCGCGTAGTTCTTGTTCGTGTCAACGCCGCCAGCGGCACCTTCCTTCGTGCCGTTGCTGCCCTCGACGCCTGTCGAGCTTCCGCCCCTGACTCCCCTTCCGCTGAAGTCGGCTTCGTTCGTCACCTTCGCCGACAGATCGATGTCAGGAATCCTGTTCGAGATGGTAAGGGGCGCCTGGAGAACCTTGAAGCCTTTCGGCGGTGCGATCTCGGCCTTTGGCCCAGGCGGCAGCGAAGACGCCGTGTGATGCTTGATCGCGGGCTTCTTCGTCTTCGGCGGCGGAGGCGGCGTGTCCGGTTTCTTTTCAGCCGGCTTCGGCGGCTCAGCCGTCTTGACGAAATTCACTTTTTGCGCCAGTGGCCCCTGATCCTTTACGGCGCCGGCCCGTGCCGTTGCGAAAACCGCCAATAGGACGATCGCCGAGTGAACGATGACGCTGGCAATCGTGCCCCCGGTGACGCGCTTTTTTCGGGGCCTCGATTCGAGTAGTGTATTCATCATGGCAGCTGAACTCCTGCGTTGAAAACCACGCCTTCTTTAACGGCATACACCCTGCCAACAGGACGTTTTTTCCTCCCAGGTTTGCACATTTGTGCGAGAGATAATTGTGCCTTAATCGTCAGTTAATGGAGACGATTCAACGGTTGATGGCACGCTATTTTTTTCCATGGTATCAGAGTGATGATCAAACAGTTTCGCAACTTGTTTCTTGCCGGCGCGTGCTGCGTTGTCGCCGCAGCTTGCAGCGACGTGACAACGACGGGAACTGGTCCGCTGCCAGTGCTCAAGCACGACCCGATTCTCTTCGTGCACGGTTACGGCGGGAACAACGACAACTGGCAGGACATGAAAGCGAAGTTTCTCGCCGACGGATGGCAGGACATCGAGCTGTACGCGTACAACTACAGCTTCATCGACTCAAACGCGTCCAGCGCAGCAGAGATTCGCGATCAGATCGACAGGATCATAGCGACAACGGGGGCGACGAAGGTGGACATCGTCTCCTTCTCGATGGGCAGCATATCGTCGCGCTACTACCTGAAGAACCTGGGTGGCGCCGCAAAAGTGGATGCATGGGTCTCACTGGCTGGACCGAATCACGGCACCGACGCGGTGGAGAACAACCAGTGCAACTTTACACCGTGCCAGGAGATCATCCCGGGCTCGGCATTTCTTACGGCGCTCAACGGCGGAGATGAAACGCCGGGACTCGTTCGCTACGCCACTTTCTGGTCGCCGTGCGACGAGACGATCAATCCGGATGCAAGCGTGATTCTATCGGGCGCGACGAACACGATGGTGAGCTGCATCGCGCACATCGAGTTCCTGACAGATGACGCAGTTTATCGCCAGGTGAAGAACTTCGTGGAGTAAGACCACGGATACCTGTTGTTCACCGGGCACCGGATACCTGATATCGGATAACGCCGTTAGCCGGCTGATGAGATCGGACGACAGACACGTTATCTGCCGATACTGATCCCAACCGACGCGTAAGTCCGGGCATCCGCAGGCTGCACCCCGTCGAACTGATTGTAGGTCGTGATTGTCCCGCCAGTGACACGCCCAATCTCACCAACGAGACGGAACACCTTCGCGTTTAGCCATGCTGTTCCGAAGACATTGGTCCGCGTGAGCTTTTGTCCGAGCGCGATCGGACCGCCCGTGCCGCCCTGCGTCGCCTGCCGCGGAGCGATCGTCACCGTGATGTTCGCTTTCGAGTCGTATGAATCCTGGCCGACTCCCGCTCCGACGCCGAGAAAGAGAAAACTCTTTCCGGCGATCGCACGCCACGACCGCGCGCGAACGCTCAGGTCCTGGAGAACGAGTCGATCGTTCCCGGATTTTCCCGTAATAGTCACGTCGGGAAGTCCGCGATCGAGATAGCTCACGGAAATGCCAGGACGAATGGCCGATTCGCTGAGTATCCCGAGTTTTCCGCCAAATCCGAACTTGAACGATCCCGACGGCTCGGCGATGTCGACGTTCACGTTGCTGTACGACGGCAGGTACGACGCGCTCACGAGAAGGTCGAGCGCGCCAAGACCGGAACTCTGAATTCCCTGAAAAAGTCCGATTCCAACGTCAGCCGTCACGAAGCCAATCGGCTTGTCATCGATTCCGTAGGTGCTCACCTGCGCGCCGTGCGTGTTCGGCACCACGCGATCGACTTGCGGCAGCGATCCGCGCAAACCGTTCGCGCGAATGCCAAACGAGAAATGCCCGGGTCCGCCGAGCGTTCCGCTGATACCCTGAGTTGGAGTGCCGCCAGCGAGAACGGCGCCGAGCTGCGGCGAGAGATACTTGAAAAGATCGATCGCTTTCTGACACGCGTCCTGCGCGATCTTCGTGTTGTCGGGCTCACCAAGAATGTTTGTCGAGCCTGGTGGACATTGCGGGTCGATTCCCTGCGCCGTTGCCGCGCGCGAGACTGGAATCGATGCAATTGCCGCAAATACGAGCACTGCTGAAAATCGCTTTCTCATCAGATTACGCCTGCCGTGTTTTCGTGTGGTGAATCGACGCATTGAACCCTGCTCCGGTCACTCTTAAACAAAACAAGGGACCGGAACACCGGAAGCACGGCGCATGTTAGAGCTGAAAGTTTTCGGGATTCTTTGCGACGACACCGCGATAGAATTCCTTGATCTTCCGGATGTCGCCGTCTACGTCGCCGGTGGTCCAGAACGGCGGAGCGAGCCTGATCGTATGCGTTCCGTAGTCGAACGCGACTGGAATGATCGGCACGTGCGCCCCGTGCGCGACGTGATAGAACCCGGTCTTCCATTCCTTGACGAGCTTTCTCGTCCCTTCAGGCGCGACTGCTAGTATCAGCTTGTCCGCCGAGGTGAACGCGTTGATGTTCTCTGTTACGCGGTCTCTGCTGACGGATCGCACCACGGGAATGCCACCGAGCCACCGCATGAAGATCCCGAGCGGCCACTTGAAGATTGAATGCTTCCCGAGAAATGAGACGCGAAACCCGAGCGAGAATAGAGCTCCGACGCCGACGATGAAATCCCAGTTCGAAGTGTGAGGCACGACGATAACGACGAACTTCGGCTCATCCGGTACGGTCCCTTCGAATTTCCACCCGCCAATACGCATCATCGCGCGGCCGATCAAACGCGAGATCGCGTTGCCTCTTCTTGGGACTGACGGGCCTAACGCCGGGACATACATGTCACCGAATTAACAGAGTTCCCGGAAAACGGCCACTACTTTGACACAGAGACCACAGAGACCACAGAGGCGACATCCAGCCTTCAACCGCAAAGCGGCCGCGCTTGGAGATCAGGCTTTCTTATTTTTGGAGGTTAATACGGAGAGGCGGAAACGACGAATGGTTTCATACGCCCTTCCGTCGTTAAACCCACAAAATGAAGGACCTTCACCTGAGTTGGCTCCGCGCTGGGTTGAAGCCGGGATGTCGTTTCTGTGGTCTCTGTGGTCTCTGTGTCAAATAGCAGTTTGTCGCGCGCAGTGACCTATCGCTTCGACCTGTCTCTCTTCTTGAGAGTTGCGCACATCGCATTGTACGCCTGCGACCCGTCAGTGCCGGTCTTGATCCGGTCCCAGGTCATGTATTCGACATCGCGCGGATTCGGCGGCGTTCCCTCTCTCACCACTGCCCCATTCGCCGAGTAGAACGACTCGGTCAATCTCTTGATGCGGACGGGTGTACAGCGAAGAAGAGCCGTCTGCGTCATCGACATATAAGGACGACGACTCTCGAGCGCGTGCAGCTTCTTGTAATCCCAGCGCGTCCGGGTCATGTACGAGCCGTCTTCATTACGCTGAGCGTTGGCCGTGTCGAGCGCGACCGTCACGTTCGCGTTCTTGTACACGATCGGCCATGACGCCTGTGCGTGCGCGGTGCTCGATACTGCGCCGACGGCGATCGCCGCAGCGAAAAGAAAAGAAATCTTCATTGGTTCTCCGTACGTTCGGATTCAGTCCGGCTGATCAGGCCGCCGGAAGAGTGAAATTGAACTGGGCGCCGCTGTTCGGAGGACTTTCCGCCCAGATTCGGCCGCCATGAGCTTCGACTATTCCCTTTGCAATCGACAGTCCAAGACCGGTCCCGAGCTTGGCTGTCGATTTGGCCTGCCAGTACCGGTCGAAGACGTGATTCAGGTGCTCTGCGGGGATCCCCGGACCCGTATCTGCCACGATGAACCTGATCTCCGAGCCCTCGATCGACGCGAGGATGCGGATCTCCCCGCCCTTCGGCGTGAACTTGATCGCATTCCCAATCAGATTCGCGAACACCTGCAATACCCGCTCGCGGTCAGACGATACCATCGGGCTCGGATCCGGAACTTCGCAGTTGACCTTGAGACTCGCAGCCGAGGCCAGCGGCGTTGCAGCTTCGACGGCCTCATGAACGAGAAGCTTTACGTCTACAGGAACAGGATCGACAGCAAGTCCGCCTGCCTGAATTCGCGCGACATCCAGCAGATCCTGAATGAGACGATTCGCTCTCGTCGCGGAGCGCTGAATCACCTCGAGCTGTTTGCGCGCCTGAAGCCGCCGATCGTTCACCGGCGCGATGTCGAGCAGAAACGAAGCCGCCATGTGAATCGTGTGAATCGGATTCCGGAGATCATGAGACACAATCGCGACGAGATCATCGCGAGCACGCGTTGCTTCCTGCGCGGCCCTGAACAGTCGCGCATTCTCGAGCGCAACCGAAGCGAGCTGCGCAAGCTGGGTCAGGATCGCTTCATCAGCTTCATCGAAGTCTGCCGCTTCTTTCTTGTCCCAGAGCTGAATGGTTCCGAGCTTTCGTCCGTCTCGTCCGGCGAGATCCGCAGTCAACGTCGTCGGAACATGGAATCCGCTCGATAGCATTCCCGGCGCATCAGGATTCGCGGCGAGCAGCGCGAGAATCTCCGGAGTAATTCCCGGCAT